>CADCJM010000102.1 GCA_902801755.1 Oscillospiraceae bacterium | reverse complement strand
GAGATCCGACAACTATGCCGTCTGCCTCTTCGAATTTAGCTGAGATCTCATTTACGATATCATTGAAAACGCACTTGCCGGTATTACCGCAAGTACCGCAGGCAATGCATCCTCTTACGTCTTTCTTTCCAAGATCGATGCACTCATATTCAACATTAAGTTCATCGAAGATCTTCTGCATCTCACGAAAACCTACGGCGATATTGCCGTTCTGTCTCGGGCTTCCGTTGAGCATTAATACCTTAAAGCGCTTATCCATAACCGGCCTCTTTAAATGTAATATACGTAGTTATCTTTTCTGGGAGCAGGTTCATTCAAAGGTGCAGCGGCATAGCCTAAAGCACAGTGACCTATACCCTCATACTCATCTGTGATCCCGAGCTTTGCGAGGATTTCCCTGCCGATCTCAGATTCGAATTCTTCCTTTGCCCTGTGGATCCAGATGCTGTCAACACCGAGGCTCTTTGCAGCGTTCATGAGATTGCCCATAACAAGAGAACCATCGTAAATATATGTAACTACATCCTTTTTCGCAAGGACAATAAGGATCACCGGAGCACCATAGAAAGGATCTGTTCCTTCAGGCATTCCTGCGATCTTTGCGTTAGCAGCAGACAGCGCATCTCTTGTAGCTTTGTCTGTAACCGCAATGATAATAGGGCTCTGCTTTCCCATTCCTGTTGCAGCATATGTGCCTGCTTCAAGGATCGCCTTTAAGTCTTCCTCTTTAACCATATCAGGCTTAAAGTTTCTGCAGCTTCTTCTGGTCTCCAAAACTTTTAATGTCTCGTTCATATCATTACCTCATCAATATCCGATCTGTTCCAATATCTTATCAAGCAGTTCTGCATTCTTAATGGAGAATTCAGGTGTGATGTGCTGCTCTTCTCCTCTTTCGATACATCTTCCGAGCTGCTCTACTTCAAGCATGTAGTTCTGTGGAACATTGATCGTGGGATTATAGACCTTGCTTCCGGAAGTAACTGTATATGTAACTCTTCCTTCCTGGTTATACCCGACGTCAGATACGATAGTTCCCTTTGAACCGTGAACATAAAGGATATCTTTTCTTCTGTCAGAACCCGGGTCAAAGATCATGCCGACATTGAATACTGCCCTGGCACCATTTTCGAACTTCAGGATAACAGAAGACAGTACATCCGCACCCTTATCATTGAATTCAGCCTTTGCAGTAACGAAATCAGGTGTTGAATCAATAAGCGACAGAATCATGGTTGTGCAGTAGCATCCTAAGTCATAAACGGCACCGCCGCCAAGTTCCTTATACATTCTGATATCTTCAACGTAATACTGCGTAAAGAATGCCGTATCAACGAACTCAACATCACCGATAATACCGCTCTTGATGTCTTCCTTCAGAGACTTGATATAAGGGCTGTGAAGATATGCATAAGCTTCCATCAGGATAACGTTATTCTCTTTTGCAACAGCAAACATCTCTCTTGCATCAGCAGCATTCAAAGCCAGAGGCTTCTCACACAAAACGTGCTTACCTGCCTTAAGAGCCTTGATCACCCATTCCTTGTGAAGATTATTCGGCAATGGGATATAGACAGCCTGTACTTCAGGGTCTTCCAAGAGCTTGTCATAGCCGACATAAGCTTTCTCAAAACCGAACTCATCCTTATAGCTTTGCACCTTGGCTTCATTTCTTCCGGCAATAGCATAAAGCTCACAGTTCTCAGCCATTTTCATACCGGGAATAGTACAGCCTCTCGCGATATTCGCAGTGCCCATAACGCCCCATTTTACTGACATAATGGAATCCTCCTGTTAAGAATGAATATTGTTGATCTGATTACATGCTTGCGCGGTAGATCGCGAGCATATCTGCTTCATTAAGGACCTTGGCCGAACCCATTTCGCCGCCTACACCTACAGCGCACTTGTGAGCCATATCAACGAGTTCTTCTTCAGTGGGATTAACACCAAGCTCACGGAGATTCGTAGGCATCTTGATAGATCTGTAGAAATCTTCCATTGCCTCGATGCCCTTAAGAGCGATCTCTTCATCTGTACCTTCGTCAGCAACGTCCATTACATTAATGGCAAACTTCTTAAAACGAGGGAGACAGTCGTTCATTACATATCTTGCCCATGTGCCCCAGATAGCTGCAAGGCCTGCGCCGTGTGCTACATCGTAAAGACCGCCGAGCTCATGCTCAAGCTTATGAGTCATCCAGTCGCCGCCGTCATTGCCGCAGCCTGTAAGGCCGTTATGTGCAAGGCTTCCTGCCCACATGACTTCTGCACGTGCATCGTAGTTCATAGGATCATCACGGAGGATAACAGCATTCTTCTTAACTGTGCGGAGAAGTCCTTCTGCTAGAGCATCTGTGAGCTCCATGTTTCCGCCGTTTGTGAAATATCTTTCCATTGTATGCATCATGATATCAGTGCATCCGCATGCAGTCTGATAATCAGGAAGAGTCATAGTAAGCTCAGGATTCATGATCGCAAACTTCGCTCTGGAATAATCGCTGCTGTAGCCTCTCTTAACAAGGCCTTCTTCCTTGGTGATAACGGAAGAATCACTCATCTCACTGCCGGTAGCTGCAATAGTAAGGATTACGCCCAAAGGAAGGCATCCTTTTGCCTGACGCTTATAGTCATAGAAATCCCATACATCGCCTTCGTTAGCTACGCCGTAACCGATTGCCTTAGCTGAATCGATAGCGCTTCCGCCGCCTACTGCAAGAAGGAAATCAACGCCTTCTTTTTTGCAGAGCTCAATGCCTTCATAAACAAGTCCCAAATGAGGATTCGGTACAGCACCGCCTAAAGTAACATAACTGATTCCGGCACTGTCCAGAGTATCCGTTACTTTCTTAAGAAGACCGGAACGGACTACACTGCCGCCGCCATAATGGATAAGGATCTTAGTGCCGCCGAATTCCTTGATAAGGTCAGCAACCTTAGATTCCGTATTCTTTCCGAAAACAACTTTTGTAGGTGTGAAATACTTAAAATCGAACATGAATACATTCTCCTTT
>CADCJM010000101.1 GCA_902801755.1 Oscillospiraceae bacterium | reverse complement strand
AGATAAGGTACGGCATAATCCAGCACCTGGTTTGAGACCTCAGCATTATCTGTGTAAGTAACTGAGCGGAACATGGGATCCATGTACTGCTGGACAGCAGGAAGCTTTGTCCAGTCAAGAGGCTGGATCCAGTCCTCCTCGATGAGACGGCAGACCATGTACTCTGAAGGGATGATGACATCGTAACCGTTTGAAAGGTTGGGATACATCGTCTCGTTGGTCTCGAAAGTCCTGTAGACTACTTCGTACTGAGGGAATTTAGCCTCGAACTTCGCGATAGTGTCATCTGCAATATATTCACCCCAGTTGTAGATGACGAGCTGCTGCTTCTTTGCGCATCCACAGGGCAGAAGCGCTGCGCCTGCCATTACAAGTGATGCAAAGACTGCAATTACTTTCCTTACTTTCTTCATTTCTTTACACTCCTTTTATTTGCTCTTTTGCTTATTTGCTTATTGTCTTAAGGCTTTATGCCTTCTTGGCATTCTTGCCGTTCTTCTTGAACGATGACAGATTCGAAAGGACCATGAGGATGAGGACCGCACCGAACATCAAAGTCGTAAGCGCATTCATCTTAGGGTTGACTCCGAGCTTTGCCATTGAGTAGATCATCATCGGCAGCGTCTGGATCGAGCTGTCTACGTTGAAGTTGCTGATGAGGTAGTCATCGATCGAAAGCGTGAATGTGAGAAGCGCCGAAGATAAGATGCCCGGCATGATCTCAGGGATTATTACAAGTCTTAATGTCTGGAACCTTGTGGCGCCCAGATCCATCGCTGCCTCGGTAAGGCTCTTGTCGAGCTGCTTTATCTTGGGGCTTATCGATAAGATCGCGAAAGGAACGCAGAGCGCAATGTGCGACATGATCAGTGTGAACTCACTCTTCTGTACACCGAGGAACGAGAACAGGAGCATGAACGAGATACCTGTAACGAGGTCCGGCATTACGTTCGGAACGTATGTCATCGTCATGGCAAGGCCCTGGAGCTTCTTGTTAAGATATGCAAGGCCCAGTGAACTTAAGACGCCGAAAGCAGTTGATGCAACCGCTGCAATGGATGCGACCTTGAGTGTCTCGATAAGTGACTCCAGTATTCCGGTTCCGTCAGAACCCTTAAAGAGGCTCTGGTAGTTCTTTAAGGTAAAACCGCCCCAGATAAATGACTTCGGCAGTGCGTTAAATGAGTAGATGATAAGTACTGCAATAGGCAGATAGATGAAGACCAGAAGGAGCGCCAGATAGACGTTGGGAACAAGCTTTTTGACAAATCTCATAATGCCATACCTCCGCTTCCGGCTTCTTTATCCTGACCTCTTAAGATTCCCATTGTGATGAGAACGAAAATCAAGAGGAGGAGCGATAATACGTTGCCTGCCTGGTTGTAAGTTGTACTCTCGTTCAGGATAAAGTTCTGAACGGTGTTGCCGATCGTTGTTTTCGAGCCCTCGTTAAGGATATCGGGGATCATGTAGAACGTCAAAGAAGGCATGAATACCATCTGGATTCCTGAGATGACGCCCGGCAGGGACAGCGGGAAGATAACCTTCGTAAATGTCTGGAACTTCGTCGCGCCAAGGTCGTAAGAGGCCTCTGATAAGCTGTCGTCGAGCTTGACCAGTACTGAATACAAAGGAAGTATCATGAACGGCAGAAAGTCATTCGTCATGACGAGCTTCGTAATGATGTCAGCAAGCACCTCATTCTTGAGGAACAAAACGGGCGCGTCGATCATGCCCCACTGCTGCATCAATGTATTGAGAACGCCTGTCTCGCTGAAGAACGCGCGCCATGCGTATGTTCTGAGCATTGTATTCATCCACATAGGAAGAACGAAGAGCATCAGGAGCCTTGAGCCGCTCTGGCGCTTGATCTTGGATCTTCTTGCGAGGATATAGCTTGCAGGATAGCCGAGGATCAGGCATCCGATCGTTGTCCAGACTGCGTAATCCAGAGATCTTAAGAAGATCGAGAAATATTCCTGCAGTGTGACGTCTGCGCCGTAGAATCTTGTTGTTACGGTCTTGTTCTGGAACAGGACTGCAAAGCCTGCCGTTGTAAATTCATATCCGCCGCCTGCAGCCTTCTTGAAGAAAGCGCGGAAAAGGATAAGGATCAAAGGCAGGATAGTAAAGACAACGATCCACGCGAGATAAGGATATGCGAAGATCTTGTAATTCATCTTAAGGTTCAGAGCGCCGTAAAGACATGCGGCAACACCGATACCTAATACGATCACCATGAGGTTGCCTGCAAAAGACTGCGCAACATAGAGCCTTTGCGGTGTGAGGCCGTTCTCAGTGATCATCTGCTCTGAGACCATCTTGGACAAGGTGATGACGTGCGCAACTCCGCGTCCTAAGAAGAGCGCAAGGACGCATAAGTATCCGATCTTTCTCTTCTTGCCTGAGTTGTAATAGAAAGGATAGGAAAGCGCAAGCGTTAATGCAGCGACTGCAAGGACTATCGTAATTACGAATGCCCAAGCCGCAAACTCCTGGAAATTAAGATTTACCGAGCCGCTCCTGATCCTGGTGAAGACCCTGGGGTTCAAAAGCAGCGTGAAAAGTGAGTATGTGCGGAAAGGCACATACTGGACAAACAGCTCAAACATCGGTATGAAGATACTGACGAATGAGTAAAGTGCCGCGAAGATCATGACGAATGCATGGACCGGCATTACCTTTATTCTGGCTTTGAGTTCAGTCATTATTCTGCTGTCTCAACCTCCGCTTTTTCCTCATCTTCTTCAGAAGGCTTTACGTCAGCTTCTTCGACGACGTTCTCGCCGATGCTGTTAGCCTTTGCTTCTTTTGCCTCAGCGCTCTCCTCAGCTTCCGGATGCTTGATTCCGAAGCTGCCGAAATCCGGTGAGAGCTCAGATCTTCTCATGATCTGTATATCATCAGGATCGACATAAAGACCAACGCGGCTTCCGACCTTGAAAGGATCGACGTTCTGAACGAGCCACTCGATCCCGTCATCGGATTTTACGATCATCTCATAGTGAACGCCCTTGAAAATAAGCGATTCAACAACACCGTTGATCCTGCCTTCAGCCTCTTCTGCAACATAGAAGTCCTCAGGTCTTATTTGCGATGCCTTCTGTAAATTCAGGGAACAGAGGGTCAACGCAGTCAAATGTGATGCCGCTTGAGAGTGTGACTTCCCTGTCCTTCTTCATCGTGCCTGCAACGATGTTGGACTCGCCGATAAAGTCTGCAACGTATGCATTCTTAGGTTCGTTATAAATATCTATAGGAGTGCCGATCTGCTGGATGATGCCGTCCTTCATTACGATGATCGTATCGGACATCGTCAGCGCCTCTTCCTGGTCGCATCTTGAGATCTAATGCGCCCAAAGGCTCGTCGAGAAGAAGGATCCTCGGACGGTTTACGATAGCTCTTGCTATTGCGACTCTCTGCATCTGGCCGCCTGATAGCTGGTCGATATATCTGTCGCCGTAATCGGCAAGACCAACAGTAGCAAGGGCTTTATTAACTCTTTCCTTGATCTCCTGCTTGTTTACCTTCTTGATCTTAAGTCCGAATGCCACGTTGTCGAAAACATCGAGGTGCGGGAACAGGGCATATCTCTGGAAAACAGTATTGATATTGCGCTTGTTTGCAGGAACGCTCTTTAAGTCCTTGCCTTCGAAATTAACGATTCCGGAATCTGCAGTCTCAAAGCCTGCGATGATCCTGAGAGTCGTTGACTTGCCGCAGCCTGAAGGTCCGAGGAGCGTAATGAACTCGTTATTCCTTATATAGAAAGTAATATTCTTAAGTACCTTCGTACCGTCGAAGCTCTTGCAAAGGTCTTTGATCTCAATGATGTGCTCGCTGCCTGTGCTGTCTTCAAGAATCTGATTGTATGCCATTTATCTTTCACCTCTCAAAAGTAATAAGTCGTATCTGTCAGAAACTCGGCGGAGCGGAGATCCATATAGCCTTCGCCTGCTTGTTCGTTGTGTTTTCGAGATAGTGGGGCTTGTCACAGGCGATGTAGAAACTCTCGCCCTTCTTAGCCTGGTATTTCTCATTATCAATAACTATGGTGATGACGCCCTCGGTCACGTAGCCGAACTCCTCACCCTCATGCGGATTGTCGGGATATGTGGATCCGCCGGGTTCAATGGTAACGAGGATCGGCTCCATCTCGTTCTTCTGCGCATTGGGGATGAGCCAGCAGATCTCGTTCTTGAGGTCCGTATCCTTCTTGACCGAGTAATCGTCCTTGCCGTAGACGACCCTCCTGTTCGACTCTTCCTTGAAGAAGTGCGCGAAATCAGTGCCAAGGACATTCAGGATGTCCTCTAAAGTTGCCATTGACGGTGATGTCTTGTCACTTTCCAAAAGTGAAATGAAGCCCTTGGAAAGCTCGCATCTGTCGCCCAGTTCCTCCTGGGTCAGACCCTTTTTAAGTCTGAGGTTTTTTATCTTTGATCCGATTTCCATAATCTTGCCTGTTCTAAACTTTGAGTTTAATGTTACTTAACTCCAACGTGTGCGATTATACTCCCTGGTAAACCCGCTGTAAAGTATTTCTAAACAAATGGAAGTGATTTTGGCTATATTTTTCTAAAACGAACTAAATATTGTGCGAACTGTTCGAAATTGTCCGCTAAAATTAGTATTTCGCTATTCAAAGTGTCTTGAAAAATGGTTTGCACCAAGTATAATAAATTTAGTAACAATAATTAACAAAATTTTAACAAAAGCTTGACATTCAGGGGGCAAAGGGATGGCAAACATTTTGGGTAACGTATTTAAAGGTAAAGACGGTGTAAGCGGCGGCCTTGCTGCGCAGGGCGCTGGCCAGGGTTCTTCTGTAAGACCTGCAAATCCTAACATCGTCAATCTCCAGTCGTCAGGACGTCCGGGCGGACATACCACTCATGCTACGTCCAATTCCACCGCCGCTCAGCTCGCCAGAGAGCGTGCTGAAGCTGCCAAGGCTCAGATCGAGATGCGTAAGGCCGCAGAGGCTGCACGTAAGGAAGAGAAGCTTAGAGAAGGCATGGGCGGATCAGATTCATCTGATAAGAAAGACATCACTCCCGTCGGATTGAAGCCGCCGATCAAGCGTCCGAAGTCCGCTTCTGTTAATCACGCTCAGTATATTGCCGAGCAGCAGGAAGAAGAGGCATCATCTGCTCCTTCCACTGAGGGCGAACCTATCAAGCGCCAGCTCCAGCCCGGCAGAAGCGCAGCCCAGTCTGCATTAGCTCTTGCACAGTCTGTTGCATTAAGAGCACAGAATGAAGAGCGCCGCGCAAGCTCAAAGGCCAAGGCTGCAGCAGCTAAGGTCGTTGAGGCAAGAAGCGCAGTTACAGCCGCTGAAGAAGCTCTCATCGCTGCAAAGAAGCAGGAAGAGAAGTCCATCAGCAACGAAGCTATCGCTAAGGAAGCTACTCTTGAAGCAGTAAGACGCGCAGAGGAAGCACGTGCTGCAGCTAATAAGGCTGAAGAACTTGCTAAGGCTGCCATCGCCAAGGCTGAAGAGGAAGAGAAGGCAGCAGCCGCTCTCACCGCTGAAGAAGCTAAGCTTACAGAGCGCAGGAAGACAGACGAGAAGGCAAGGATCGAAGCA
>CADCJM010000100.1 GCA_902801755.1 Oscillospiraceae bacterium | reverse complement strand
GAGATCGGCGGCAATCACACCGACCATCAGCACGGCGAGGTCCTCGCGGCATCTATCAACAAGGATGCGATCGCAGTCGTATCGGTTAACGGAAGCGATTCAGTCATTATACTTGCCGACGGCTTCGGCCTTATAAACATAGATATCAACGATCTTGATATCAGAGTAACAGAGAAAGGCACCACAGCCGCACTCATCAGAGGCGTTCTTGCAGGACTTAAGGCTGAAGGCTATCTCCTCGGCGGCTTTGACGCTTACATCACAAGCGATGTTCTTATCGGTGCAGGCCTCTCTTCTTCTGCTGCCTTTGAGACACTCATCGGAACCGTAGTTTCAGGGCTTTTTAATGACATGAAGACCGATCCTGTTACGATCGCAAAGGTCGGACAGTTTGCCGAGAACAAATACTTCGGCAAGCCCTGCGGCCTCATGGACCAGATGGCCTGTTCTGTCGGCAACCTGGTACACATCGATTTTGAAGATACCGGTAACCCGGCAATCGATAAAGTTGATTTCGACTTTTCCAAAACAGATTACGTTCTCTGCATAACTGATACAAAGGGTTCACATGCCGACTTAACAAATGAATACGCAGCAGTTCCTCTTGAGATGAAGAAGATTGCTTCGTTATTAGGATATGACTTCCTCCGCCCTGTATCTTTCGAAGATATAATCGAAAACATCGGTATGCTCCGCGAAAAAGCCGGCGACCGTGCTGTCTTGAGAGCTATTCATTTCGTAAATGAGACTTTAAGGGCGCAGGATGAAGCAGAAGCTCTGAAGGCAGGCGACTTAAAAGAATTCTTAAGCCTGGTAAAGCAATCAGGCGATTCGTCTTTTAAGTATCTTCAGAACGTTTATACCAACAACGATGTAACGGTCCAGAATGTGTCTCTGGCTCTCGCCATAAGCGATACTGTATTAACTTCCGAAGAAGTATCCAGAGTCCACGGCGGCGGATTTGCAGGCACTATTCAGGCCTTTGTAAAGAAAGGCAATGCCAAGCGTTATAAGAAATACATGGATAAGGTTTTCGGCGACGGCTCATGCGAGATACTGGCTGTCCGTAAATACGGCGGCATCAGAGTGATCTGACGGAGGCTCATTATGATAAACACTTATATCACCGAACTTGTTAATTACGGCATCAGCAAAGGTCTTATAGATGAACTTGACCGCGTTTATGTGACGAACAGGCTTATCGAATTCTTCGGGCTTGATGAATATACGGCTCCGGAAGAAGTACATGCCTTGAAGACATGATGTCATGGGCTTATTCAAACGGCGTGATGAAGAGTGATACGACTGCGGGAAAGGACCTTTTTGACACTAAGATAATGGGGATACTTACACCTCCCCCTTCAGTAGTTATAAACAGATTTAATGAGCTCTGCAAAAAATCCTCAAAGGATGCTACAGACTGGTATTACGCTTTTTCGAAGGCAACAAATTACATAAGGACCGACAGGATCGCCAAAGACGTAAAGTGGGTCACACCTACAGAATTCGGTGACATCGATATAACGATAAACTTAAGCAAGCCGGAAAAGGATCCCAGAGACATTGCCGCAGCGGGAAAAGCAAAGAGCACGTCCTACCCGAAGTGCCTCCTCTGCCCTGAGAATGAAGGCTATTCAGGAACTCTTACTCATCCTGCAAGACAGAATCACAGGATAATACCGATCACGCTTGACGGCGAGGAATACTATCTGCAGTACTCCCCTTATGTTTACTACAACGAGCACTGCATAATCCTTAACAAAAAGCACATCCCGATGGTGATAAACCGTTCGACATTCAAGAAGCTCCTCAGCTTTGTCGAACAGTTCCCTCATTACACGGCAGGCTCTAATGCCGACATCCCGATCGTAGGCGGCTCGATCTTAAGCCACGATCATTTCCAGGGAGGCAGTTACACCTTCCCGATGGCAAGAGCCGGTTACAGAAGCACATTTATCCTCCCGGAATATGAAGATCTTACTGCCGGCATCGTCAATTGGCCGATGTCGGTAATAAGGCTTCAGGGTGATGATATCGAGCGCATCACTGACTGTGCCGACATGATCTTAAACAAGTGGAAATCCTATACCGACGAAGCTGCGTTCATCTTCGCTGAGACTGACGGCGTTCCTCACAATGCCATCACGCCGATTGCGCGTATGAACAATGATGGCAAATTCGAGCTGGATCTTGTCCTGCGCAACAACATCACGACTGAAGAACACCCGATGGGCGTCTATCACCCGCACGCAGAATACCATCACATCAAGAAGGAGAACATCGGACTTATCGAAGTCATGGGTCTTGCGGTCCTTCCAGCAAGGCTCAAGAATGAAATGGTCCTCATGGAAGATGCGATCCTGAACGGCAAAGATATAAGGACGATCGATGAGATTGCCAAGCACGCAGACTGGGTCGATGAATGGAAAGCTGATTACGATCTTTCTTCCCCTGAAGCTGTTCAAAGCGCGCTTCAAAACGAGATCGGAAAGACCTTTGCAAAGATCTTAGGCTGCGCAGGCATATATAAGAATGACGAAGACTTCATGAGATTCGTTAAAACCCTCTGATCTTTGCATCTTACCGTCCCTTTTTGCATCTTACCGACACTTCTATTGAACGGGCGTTAAGGCTGTCATATAGTCGTCTCAACAACAAGGAATGAGGTGACTTTTATGACAGTTTTACTTTTATCTGTCCTGATCATTTTAGAACTCGGATTCATGGTTTTCGAGCTCACCAGAGCCACAGCGAAAAAGGAATGGACAACTAAGCGCATCATCTTAAATGCCGCTGAGCTTGCGGTATTCTTTGCGATGGTCCTGCTTCCCGGTATTGATACGAGCTTCAGATTTGCAGGGCTCATCTTCATGCTGGTCTTAAGGCTCGTTGTATCAGGCGTCTTCTGGCTCGCAAACCGCAAGAGTTCTAAGACAAAGAAGAAAGCAGCGATTGTATTTGGAGGACTGCTCGGAGCTGTCCTCATCGCATCTTCGAGCCTTCCTGCTTTTCTCTTCACTGACTACGAAGGAAGGCCCACGACCGGACCTTATAAGCCATTGCTGGCAAATGCGATACTGATCGACAGATCACGTGTAGAAGAATTCGAAAATGACGGCTCATTTAGAGAAGTTCCCGTCTACTTCATCTATCCTGAAGGAGCAACGGAGAAGATGCCTCTTGTTATCTTCAGCCACGGAGCGTTCGGATACTATCAGAGCAATTCTTCGATGTTTCTGGAACTTGCGAGCAAAGGTTATGTAGTCGCGAGCATCGAGCATCCCTATCACTCCATCTTCACGCACGATTCAACTGGCAAAACAATAATCGCCGACAGAAAATTCCTCAACGATTCGATGACTATAGGCACCAGCGGCGTATCGGAAGCCGAGGTTTTCGAGGTCATATCAAAATGGATGGAGCTCCGTATTGGAGACATGAACTTTGCGATCGATTCATTTAAGGCAAAGGATACGGATTCCTGGTATATCGAAGACGGCCAGAAAGAAGGCGTTTTGAAGGCTGTAAGCCTTATAGATACAACAAAGATCGGTCTCATCGGTCATTCGATGGGCGGTGCGACGGCAGTTACGTGCGGCAGAAGAGATGACATATCAGCCGTAGTGGACCTTGACGGCACTATGCTGGGCGAGAATCTCGGCGTTAACGGTGACGAAATAATCGTCAACGAAGAGCCTTACCATACGCCTCTTCTTAACTTCCAGAACCAGCAACATCATGATGATGCCGTAGAAGCCGAGAGGATCGGATATAAATACTCGAATAACACCATCATCAAAAACGCCGATACGGTCTACACGACATACTTTGCAAACAGCGGCCACATGGACTTTACGGACCTCCCGCTCTTCTCCCCTTTCCTTGCAAAGAACCTGGGAACAGGTGATGTCGACAACGTTGTCATGATCGATACGCTAAATGGTCTTGTCGTAAGATTTTTCGATTGCTATCTTAAAGGAGAAGGTAACTTCAGCGTAAACGAATACTATTGAGGTAACAATGGACATAACTGTTAAAAAGATCGGCGAGACCGAGAAAGAATATATCGAGATCGGGTGCCACGCCGAAGATGCCAGGGTCAAGTCGATCGTAAGGTTCGTAAAAGGCCTTGACGGCAGCGTCTCAGGCTCAAAAGGCGAGCATATCTACGAGATACCCGTGGTGGATATCTTCTATATCGAATCCGTGGATGACCATACGTTTATCTACACATATAAGGACAGCTTCGAGACGAACCTGAAGCTTTATGAGTTCGAAGAGATCCTTAAGGAGAAAGGGTATCTTCGGATCTCCAAGTCGGTCATATTGAACCTCATGAAGGTCGATTCGATCAAGCCTGCCCTTAACGGCAGATTCTTATGTAAACTCACAAACGGCGAGGATGTTATTATCTCGCGCAAATACGTAGCGGAATTCAGGGAATTCATCAGCAGGAGGGCAGGCGCATGAGAGAGCATATAAAGAACAATTTAATGAGTTTCT
>CADCJM010000099.1:3352-6954 GCA_902801755.1 Oscillospiraceae bacterium | reverse complement strand
GATTGTCTGCCATAGTAAATGCTCCTTTACTTGAAAAGCGTTATATCGCGATATAACAATTATTAACCGCTTAAGTTATAATATCATATAAATATTAGATAGGAATAAGATATTTTGATTAAAGTTACCAGCTACAAAAGCGACAATATATACACATACGGTTTGGGCGCAACCGTCGCAATGGAATATCTTCTTAAGAAGAGGGAAGCTGTGAGGGCTGTGATCCTTCATCCCGGCTTCAGATCGGAGGAGACCATCCTGAAGATCAGGAACATCTGTGGCAGTGATATCCCGGTATCTACGGAAGAGAAGCCCTTTAATATCCTTTCGAAAAAAGACAACTGCTTTGTGATCGTTGTCATCGAGAAGAAGAAGGTGCAGATCCGTGACGGCAACCACATGGTCCTCGTAAATCCCTCCAACTGCGGCAATATGGGAACGATCGTAAGAAGCTGCCTGGGATTCGGTGTCACTGATATAGCTATTGTTGGAAAGACATCTGCCGATCCTTGCGATCCCAAAACGATAAGAGCGTCCATGGGAGCATGCGCGAGCGTGAACATCGAAGTTTTCGACGATTTTTCTGAATATCAGAAGAGGTTCCCTCAAAACAACCTCTATCCGTTTATGCTCGACGGCAGTACAAAACTCCAGGAAACGACCATAAACAGGCCGTTCTCGCTGATTATGGGAAACGAGGCAACAGGCCTTGATCCTGCCTTCAAAAACATCGGACAGCCCATAAGGATCGAGCATTCTTCCGACATTGACAGCCTTAATATTACAATTGCCGCAAGTATAGGACTTTATGAAGCAACAAAGGCTTGCGAATAAAATACAATCGTGATACAATTCTTCGGTAATTTGAAGATATAACTCTAAAAAGGAGAGAACGAGATGCCTAATATTAAATCAGCTATCAAGCGTGTAAGCGTTTCCGAGAAGAAGGCTGTTGCCAATTACACAGAAGGCATTGGACCAGGCTGCTGCTAAGGGCCACATGAGCAAGAACGCAGCTTCCAGAACAAAGTCCAGACTTGCTAAGGCTGCTAACGCTGCCAAGGCTTAATTAGATTTTAAGAGAATAACAAGAGCCGTCTGTCGGTATTTCCGGCGGACGGTTTTATTCTGCTTATTTAACGATTACGGGGACCGATTCCCATTCGGCTGCTATGCCGCGGCCGTAGATCTTCCAGCCGAGGGCAGCAGCTCTCATGTCGAGTTCGAAGATCTTTTTAAGTGATTCATTTGACGACTGAAGCTCAAGGCAGTCAGAAGGCCTGGTGATGACGGGCACTTTCGCACATTTTCCAATGATCTTAAGACAATACTTGCCTTCCTGGTTGAAGCCCAGGACCCTGATGTAGGGCGGACGCCTGATGGCGAGGATGGAACTGTCCTGACCGGCCATCATGCTCGCAAGTGCGCGGTAGATCCTTGATAACGTATATCTTTTTGTGGATATCCTGCTCTCGAAAACCTTGAGGTCACAGTCACCGTCAGGTATCGTGTCAGGTCTTATATCTCCTGCAAAATTCTTTATGTAGCCGGAAAGATCATCTGTCATGTAGGCTGTATTTCCGATATCTGTGCTTGATGCCTTCAGCATGCATTCCCTGATATAGTCCACATAATCAGGGAAGCTGAATACTCCGCTTGAATTGGCGGAGAGCATAACGCCCAGAGATATATCGGGCATAAGCCCTGTGAGTCTGGAAGCGATGGCAGACCTGCTGTAAGTGCCGGCTGTTCCGGATATCAGTTTGCGGATCGATGTGGCGCTCGCGAAATTGCTTGCTGCATCGGCCTGATGATAGCCGTCGCCTTTGCGTTTGATCATGATGATGTTTATACGATTTTTCTTATCAAGTTTTTTAAGAGCAGCAAGGTAATCCAGCGCAAGGATGGAGTTGGGGCTGGAAAGAGCCTTATCAAAATCGCCTTCGATGCCCATGGCCTTTGCGGTATCGGTGATAGCCTTTGCCCGCGCCTCAGGGAAGCTTATTCCGGTCGAGATATATCCGTTAAGCCTGTTATTGAAGCCTTCATCTTCAAAATCCATATCTGCAAGTTTCTTTAAAAGCTCCGTATCATCAGTATCAACACCGAAGGCAATGTCGGTTACAACACCTGTTGATATCAGTTCGGAAATGGCTCCTTCTGCAAATCTTGAAGACGGTGCGCAGGAAAAACTGAAGGGGAGCTCAAGAACTACATCTGCACCGCATAAAAGGGCCTGCCTTGCGCGCACAGCAGGAGGGCAGACTGCGGGAAGCCCGCGCTGGGTAAAAAAGCCGGAGATAACGGGCATGACGATTGCCCGGGGGTCATTTACGATCCTACGGGCTTCTTTGATAAGATACCCATGACCGTTATGAAATGGATTAAATTCCGCAACAATTCCTATAACCCGCAATTTAAGTAAATCCTCTGCTTTTGGTATAATCTTTGGTTGTAAAGATTATATTTCATAAGGCGGAGTTTATGCAACGCAAGGAAATAGCGGGATATAGCATCAGCAAAGTTGCAACATGGGCGATCATAATTGCGCTCGCTCTGGGTGCTACCGTTTTTTATATGTTCTATACCGGAAGATTCGGCGGCGGTTCCAGGATCAGGATAACTATGCCGGCACATCTGGGCTATGAGTGGACCAGCATGGCGGCAGGCAATAACATCGTAAGCGATTACCTGTATTCAAGATCCAAAAAGCTCATAGTCGAGAAGGGCGGCGACGGCGTTCTCGCTGCTACTTCCTATACGATCGCAGGCCGTCTTGTCTCAGAAGAGGCAGTCAGTTCAGGAATCTACGGACTTTCAGACCAGGCACTGCTCCTTAAGTGCTATGTCAGGGCAGGCGACAGAAATAATGCCGTAGCGGTAAAGGAAGCCGTTATAAAGAGATTTCAGCTCCCTGATGGCTCATACAGGGCATATGTCTATGCTGACCCGTCAAAGGCTGAGGAAGTGGTTACGGTATCTGCCATGATCGACTGGCTTGATGCGATGCTCGAATATTACGTAACCTACGGAAGCGAACCTGACTATAAAGAGATCAAGATACTGATAGAGGCGCTTTTCGATAACGAGGGAAAACTTAAGACTGAGAAGATCTCCGTTGCAAAATATGCGGATACTCTATATGTTGCGCTTGAAGATACGAGCAGCATCAAAGAAGGTGATGCCGGTTCTCTTGAGCAGCAATACGGAACGATCTCGGGAGATTCAGACAGCGGACTGGTCAATGGCCGGGATGAGATGGAAGATGTTGAAGGCGTGCTTCTGTCCAACATCAATTTAAGACTTATAAAAGACCTTGAGACAAACGGGCTTATCGCAGCGGGAGCTTACGAGAAGGCTTTAAAAGCCGTAAAGAACGGATTTGCAGGCGGCGGTTATTCTTTCTACGCTTATGCGACTTCAGGTGCGATGGACTGCGGTGATTACATTTACAGCGGAAAGAATATCGGTTCGATCGATAATGCCCAGAATGTTAAGACTATGAAAAACCTGGCTGAAGTAAATGAACTGGACAGTGCGTCCTTCGCGGAGTTCAAGGGCAACGCCATGAACAACGGAAGGATATACAGCGAATTCGTTTT
>CADCJM010000099.1:0-3293 GCA_902801755.1 Oscillospiraceae bacterium | reverse complement strand
ATGGGTGACAAGGACCTTTACGAGAAGCTCTCCGACACTCTCGGAAAGCGGGTCGCGACCAGGTCTACGAGCCCCGCTCTTTACATGATATTCAGGGAAGAAGGCGAGAGATATGTCTTCTACGCGAGGGAGAATTTCAGCACCCGTCTTGTCACTTCATAAATCCCTTATTTATTGTTTGAAATAATATAGGTTTACGAGTATACTTTTGACGACTAAAAATTCCAAAAGGAGATGAATATATATGGCATTTATTGATGACATCATGGCCAGGGCAAAAGCTGACAAGAAGACTATCGTTCTTCCTGAGTCAATGGACAAGAGAACATTTGAGGCTGCCGAGAAGATCCTTAAGGCAGATATGGCAAATCTTATCATTATCGGTACACCCGACGAGATCGCTAAGAACTCCGAAGGTTTTGATATTACAGGCGCAACACTGGTTGACCCTTATAACGATCCCAATAAGCAGAAATATATCGACAAGTTTGTTGAGCTCCGCGGTGTAGACACCATGGTAGCAGCTGCAAAGAAGAAGGCAGAGAAGAAGGGCCTTTCCGAGGAAGAGACAGCAGCTCTTATCGCTGATGCACAGAAGAAGGGCATCACAGCTGAGAAGGCTGAGGAGAAGATGAACTCCGATTACATGTACTATGCATGCCTTATGTGCAAGTGCGGTGATGCTGACGGTGCTGTATCCGGTGCATGCCACTCCACAGGCAACACTATCCTTCCTGCACTCCAGCTCCTTAAGACAAAGCCCGGCATTTCTTCAGTATCCGGCTTCTTCCTTATGGACGTTCCTAACTGCGATCTTGGTGAGCACGGTCTCTTCATTTTCGCTGACTGCGCAGTTAATACTGACGTGGATTCTGCTAAGCTCGCTGAGATCGCAAAGCTCTCCGCTGAGTCTTTCGAGCAGTTCATCGGCGCTCCCGCTAAGGTTGCTATGCTCTCATATTCATCTTACGGTTCAGCAAAGCACGCTGATGTTGATAAGGTATCCAACGCTGTTAAGATCGCTAAGGAGAAGTATCCTGATCTCGTAGTTGACGGCGAGCTCCAGCTTGACGCAGCTCTCGTTGAGGAAGTTGGCCAGCTCAAGGCTCCCGGTTCACCGGTTGCAGGCCACGCTAACACATTGGTATTCCCTTCACTCGAGGCAGGCAACATCGGTTACAAGCTCGTTCAGAGACTTGCCAAGGCTCCTGCTTACGGACCTGTACTCCAGGGCCTCGCACTTCCTGTAAATGACCTTTCCAGAGGATGCAACGCTGACGATATCGTCGGTACAGTTGCGATCACAGCTGTTCAGGCTCAGGCACAGGGCTGATAAAACCAGTTTAGTATAAAGACAGGAGAAAAGTCTTATGAAGATTTTAGTAATCAACTGCGGAAGCTCTTCCGCTAAGTTCCAGCTTTTCGACATCGACACAGGCGATGTTCTTGCTAAGGGTAATGCCGAGAGAATCGGAATCGACGGTAAGCTCACATATAAGCCTTCCGGCAAGGCTGAGTTCGTTTCCACAGAACCCATGCCTGACCACAAGGTTGCTGTCCGCATGATCCTCGACGCACTTGTTGACCCTGAGCACGGCGTAATCTCTGACGTTTCCGAGATCGCTGCTGTAGGTCACAGAGTACTCCACGGCGGTAAGTACTACAGCGAGTCCGTAATCGTTAATGACGATGTAAAGAGAGTTATCAGAGAGTGCTTCCCGTTGGGACCTCTGCACAATCCTGCAAACCTCATCGGTATTGAGGCATGCGAGGATGTTCTTCCTGAGGGCACACCTCAAGTTGCAGTATTCGATACAGCATTCCATCAGACAATGCCCCCGAAGGCATACACATATGCTCTTCCTTATGAGATCTCCGAGAAGTACGACATCCGCCGTTACGGTTTCCACGGAACATCCCACCGTTATGTAAGCCACAGAGTTGCTGATTTCCTCGGCAAGAAGTATGAAGATCTCCGCATCATCACATGCCACTTAGGAAACGGTTCTTCTTTCGCAGCAGTTAAGGATGGCAAGTGCCAGGATACATCAATGGGTCTTACACCTCTTGCAGGTATCTGCATGGGTACAAGAACAGGTGACATCGATCCCGCTATCGTTCCTTTCCTCATGAAGAATGAGAGATACACAGCTGATGAGATGGACAACCTCCTCAACAAGCAGTCAGGTGTTCAGGGCGTTTCCGGCGTATCTTCCGACTTCAGAGATCTCGAGAAGGCTGCTAACGAAGGCAACGAGAGAGCAAGACTTGCACTCGACATGTTCGCTTACCAGGGCAAGAAGATCATCGGATCTTATGCAGCAGCTATGGGCGGCGTTGACGTTATCGTATTCACAGCAGGTATCGGCGAGAACACAGACCACATGAGAAAGGCTATGTGTGAAGGCCTTGAGTTCATGGGAGTTGAGTTCGACGATTCAGTTAATGCCGGCTTAAGAGGCAAGGAGGCAATCATCTCCAAGCCTTCTTCAAAGGTTACAGTCTGCGTAATCCCTACAAACGAAGAGCTTGCTATCGCTCAGGAAACAGAGCGTCTCGTAAGATAATCAATTTAATATCAATACGAATGCAAGGGCCGTCTCGGGAAGAGGCGGCCCTGTTTTATTGTGAAGAGTGCTGCTTTAATACCACCTGCAGACAAAATCGATAAAATGACTGTTTTTATATGTAGGTTTTGCCTCGAAAAAGCAAATTCAGGGTGAAACCTACCGACAAATTTGCGATTATCCATAAAAATGTCTGTAGATTTTTCACAGTTTGAAGTGGTAACGTAAAAGTAGACACCCTTGCCAAAAACATATACACCTGCATCAGTTTAAGTTACATAATTAAGTATCAAGTAAACAGAGGTGTTAATATGCACGCCACAAAAGAAGAAAGATTAGCCATAGGCAAACGTATTCACGATGGTGAATTAACAAGAAGCGAGGCTTCAAAAGCATACGGTGTTCCTGAGAGGACCATTCGAGACTGGGAAGCTATCTATAGAGAATCAATTGGTGAAAAGAAGCCTCTTAAGAAAAACCCGAACAGAGTCCTTAGCAACGAAAGAGCAGCTTACGAGAACATGTCCAGAGAAGAACTTATCGATGCTCTTATCTTGTCTAAGGCCAATGAATTGAGGGCAAAAAAAGGCTACGAAGTGAGAGGAGTTGGTGCAAACAAGGAATTCGTTACATCAGACGAAGAGAATTCGAAATAGTATTTGAACTTTCCGGGGATTTTCCGGTTAAGAAACTCTGTGATGTTTTAGGCGTCAACAGAAGCGGGTT
>CADCJM010000098.1 GCA_902801755.1 Oscillospiraceae bacterium | reverse complement strand
GAGCAAGGAGCCTAAGTGTCATGAACGTGTACTGGACGCCGTTTGAGGAATATCTGAATCCTACGCTGTGAATGATGCCGATCAGGATGTACAGGCCGGCTGCGACGATCAGCCAGGGCCAGAAAAATGCGAAATAAGAACGGCCTCTGACAGTCGTTGAAGAACGGCTCTTAATCTGTGATTCGTTCTTCTCGATCTGATCTTTCATTGCATCCAGATTTGCATAGTCCTTCTGAAGCTTCTCTGCTAAAGCGATGCTTTCTTCTTTTGTCATTTCCCTTGTTCCTCCTTATAAAATATATGGTATTTACACTATATTACATTTCTTTGATTTTTAACAGATATTTTGGTTTAGTATCCTTGCATACATCTCGAAAACCGTGTCCGGATAGCTGATAAAGTTTGCCGCTGATTACGAAGATCAGAAAACTGCACTACATTGCACATACGCTGTAGTGCGGTTTTTCTAAGATTTTAAAATCCGCCACATATTCTTCCTTGCATTTCGACCCTAAGAAGAATAGAATTCTTTACAGCAAAACTTTAAACGGTCCGGCGAGGCCGTAAGTGGCTGTAAACAACATATAATTGCATTTACGGATTCCTTCTTTAGCCGGACGGTGGCGCATAGCCACATATAGAACAGGCGGAAGGAGTTTTTTTATGGTCTTGATTCCCGGTCATGAACTGATGGACGAAGCGGCTATGTCAAGGGCGCTTATAAGGATCTCTCATGAGATCGTTGAGCACAATGACGGCCTTGATAATGTAGCCATCATCGGCATCCAGAAAAGAGGCGTGCCTCTTGCAACAAGAATCAGAAAGCTTTTAGAGGAGATAGAAGGCGTTAAGGTGCCGATGGGTATCTTAGACATCACTTTCTACAGAGATGACCTCTCGATGCTCTCTGCTCACCCCGTGGTCAACGGCACGGACATTCCCTTTGATGTAAATGATAAGAAGATCATCCTGGTTGACGACGTGCTCTTTACAGGAAGAACGACGAGAGCAGCGATCGAGAATATTTTCGACATGGGAAGACCTGCAAACATCCAGCTCGCGATACTTATAGACAGAGGCCACAGGCAGCTGCCGTTCAGAGCTGACTATGTCGGCAAGAACGTTCCTACGGCAATCACTGAGCACATCGACGTCGAAGTAAAGGAAGTCGACGGCCAGGACAGAGTAATACTGCTTAAAGAGGAGGAAGGATAATGGGACTTAAGAGTAAAGATCTCCTCGGTATGAAGCAGCCAGGGCAAGTCGGTAGTAACGCTTTTCTATGAGAATTCTACAAGAACGAGGCTTTCTTTCGAGCTTGCATCCAAGTATATGGGCTCAGCTTCCGCGAACATCTCAACTTCGGGAAGCTCCGTTAATAAGGGCGAATCGCTCCTTGATACCGCCAGAACAATAGACATGATGGGTACAGATATCATCATCATGAGACATAATCAGAGTGGTGCGCCGCACTTCATCGCGCCTTATCTTAAGGCTTCCGTTGTTAATGCAGGCGACGGCATGAATGAGCACCCGACACAGGCTTTGCTCGACATGCTCACAATGTATGAGAGATTCGATACTTTCGAGGGCAAGAATATCGCGATCTGCGGCGATATCTATCACTCAAGAGTTGTAAGATCCAACGCGATAGGGCTTAAAAAGCTCGGCGCTAACGTCTCGGTCTACGGACCTAAGACCATGATGCCCATTGGCATCGAGAACATGGGCGTCAGGATCGCTGACTCAGTTGCAGACTGCATCAAGGATGCTGATGCTGTTATGGGTCTTCGTGTACAGCTCGAAAGACAGCAGAAGTCTCTTTTTCCCTCAATCGCAGAGTACGCAAAATTCTATGCAATCACACCTGAGATGCTGGCACTTGCCAAGCCCGATGCATTCCTGATGCACCCCGGCCCCTGCAATCACGGTGTTGAACTCCCGACAGCAGTCTACGACTGCGACCAGTCGGTAATAAATGAACAGGTAACAAACGGTGTAGCAGTCAGAATGGCTGTGCTATACCTGCTCATGGCAAGGAGGAACCAGCTGTGAAATTAATCTTAAAGAACGCTAAGAAATTCAATGAAGACAAGACATCAAACATCTATATCGCTGACGGCAAGTTCGCAGCTGAATTTGCTGAAGACCAGGCTGACAGAGTGATCGACCTTAAGGGCGCGTGCGTTACACCGGGCCTTGTTGACATGCACTGCCACTTAAGAGAACCCGGCGGCGAGTACAAAGAGACCATCAAGACAGGCACTGCATCTGCTGCAAAGGGCGGCTACACATCTATCTGCCCGATGCCTAACACAAATCCTGTTGCAGACAATGCGGCAGTAATAAGCGGCATCATGAAGAAGGCCAAGGAAGCTGACAACTGCAGAGTCTATCCGATCGGTGCTGCTACAAAGGGCATCGACGGTGAGCTCATCTCTGAGATGGGCCTCATGAAGGAAGCAGGCATCGTCGCAGTATCTGACGACGGCCACCCGATCAAGAATGCAGGCATTATGAGAAAAGTCATGGAGTACGCTTCAGACTTTGATCTTCCGGTATTAAATCACTGCGAAGACAAGAGCCTTTCGGAAGGTGCAATGAACGAAGGCACCGTATCCACAACGATCGGCATCAGGGGAATCCCCACGGCAGCTGAGGATATCATGATCGCAAGAGACATCATCCTTTCGGAATACCTTAATATCCCTGTACATATCTGCCACGTATCCACAAAGGGCGGCGTGCGCATGATCCGTGACGCTAAGGCAAGGGGAGTAAAGGTCACATGTGAGACATGCCCTCATTACTTCACTCTGACAGACGATTGCTGCGAGACATATGACACGAACTTCAAGATGCATCCGCCGCTCCGTACTGAAGAACACAAGCAGGCTATCATCGAAGGCATCAAGGACGGAACGATCGATGCGATCGCCACAGACAATGCTCCTCATCATGCTGACGAGAAAGTGTGTGAGTTTTCTGTCGCTTTGAATGGTATATTAGGGTTTGAGACTGCCTTCGCTTTGGGGTACACTTATCTTGTTAAGACAGGTGAGATCTCCATGGCAAAGCTCATCGACCTTATGTGCTACGGCCCGTCCAATATCTTAAAGCTTGGCAGAGGCGGCATGAACATAGGTGACGACGCGGATCTGGCGGTCTTCGACCTTGAGAATGAGTTTACATTCGACAAGGAAAAGATGCTTTCGAAGTCCAGGAACACTCCTTACGACGGCTGGAAGCTCTACGGCGAAACATTATTGACAGTAATGGGAGGAAAAGTCACTTATGAAAAACTTTGCTGATTCACTGGTAAGAAAGATCGATGAAGTAAACAATCCTACAGTTATTGGTCTTGACCCCAAGCTTGATTACGTTCCTGAACACATCAAGCATTATGCTGAGCAGCTTTTCCCTGAGGAGGCTACAAAGGCTACAGCAAAGGCTATCTGGCTCTTCAACAAAGAGATTATCGACCATACATACGATATCGTTCCTGCGATCAAGCTCCAGTTCGCTTACTACGAGATGTACGGAGTTGACGCCATCAAGACAATGCTCCTTACAGCAAGATATGCCCAGAGAAAGGGCATGCTCGTAATCGGAGACTGCAAGCGTAACGATATCGGCTCCACAGCAACAGCTTATGCAGAGGGCATCATCGGCAAGACAGATATCCTCCTGGGCGAGAAAATGGAGATGAGCGGCTTTGATGCTGCAACAGTCAACTGCTATCTCGGCATCGACGGCGTTAAGCCCTTCATCGATGTAGCAGAAAGAGACGGCAAGGGAATCTTCTGCCTTGTAAGGACTTCCAATCCTTCAGCAGGCGACTTCCAGGATCTTGAATTAGGCGACGGCAGAAAGCTCTACGAAGCAGTTGCTGACAAGGTCGCTGAGTGGGGCGAGCCCCTGATCGGCGAGGAAGGCTTCTCATCCGTTGGCGCAGTTATCGGCGCTACATGGCCTGAGCAGGCAGTTGACCTCCGTAAGAGAATGCCTAACGCATTCATGCTGATCCCGGGCTACGGTGCACAGGGCGCAGGCGCAGATGAGGCAGTCGCAAGCTTCACAGCATATGGAAAGGGCGGTATCGTCAATGCTTCAAGATCCATCATGAACGCATGGCAGAAGAGAGCTGATTTCTTCAAGCCTGAGGATTTCGGCAAGGCAGCAAGATTTGAAGCAGAAGACATGAAAGAAAAGCTCAACGCAGCTTTAATGAACCGTAAGTACGTATAATTTAATGGCAACCAGAAAAGAATATAGAATCAAATTAATTACAAAAGAATTTTTAAACAGCGATACTTGTTATCTCGGATTCTCATGTCCTGAGATAGCAAGTTTTGCTATTCCCGGCCAGTTTGTAAACATCACCGCAGGCACCATGTTCTTAAAGCGCCCCTTTGGTATCGCGTCCGTTGACCGCTCGAAAGGGACATTCAACATCGGCGTTAAGGTCGTAGGCAAGGGAACAGAGCAGATCGCTGCATTTGAAGTCGGCACTGAAGTCGACTGCCTTGGTCCTCTTGGCAACGGCTTTGACTTCGATGGCTTCGAAAACATAATCCTCACAGGAGGCGGCACCGGAGTTTTCCCGATAAACTTCGCATATGAATCTCTTATCGCCGCCGGCAAGAACGTTACTGTCTGCGAAGGCTTCCGCTGCAAGGACCAGGTGATCCTCAACAAAGACGGATATGTTCTTACGACAGATGCAGGTGACTGCGGTATCAAGGGTA
>CADCJM010000097.1 GCA_902801755.1 Oscillospiraceae bacterium | reverse complement strand
GGCGGCCGTGACCCTGCTTCTCGAATTCGGTAGCGTTTTCGTCTGACGCTTCCTCTTCGATATCAGGCATTGCAGTCTTGAAGTCATACTGCGCCTGTTCGCCGTATTTCCAGCCTTCTTCGAGGGATACAAAATCCTTTGTGGTCTCGTAAGCCGTAACTGGGAAGCTCGTGTCATAATAAGCTTCGACGCCCTGTTCATCGGCAATATCGTGGCTGCTTGCCTTGGCCAGTGATTCGATGTCCTTTTTCTCTTTGCTGTGAAGTAATTTAGGAAGGATCTCCGCAAGAAAATAAGTGACAAGGCCCATGGTAACTAGGAGCAGTAAGATCTCACCGGGATTGCTGTATAAGAACTTCATCCACTTGAATGAATCACCGAAGCGGAACAGACGGAGAGACCCCAGCACTAAAGCAGGGAGCAGATAAAGACCTGCTCTGAGGCCGGTATTGAAGCTGATTGCTTCCATCTTTGCCCTTCTGCCTGTTCTCTCGATCGTTTCCCACCCTTTTGCATAAGGGAATTCGCCGGAGACTTTGCCTGTCTGGCCGTTTACGATGTACTGATAGTTCCTGCCGTCATAATCGATGCTTAAGAACCAGCAGGGGAGCAGGGCATACTTAATGTTCTGATTGTTGTATCTTGTGATGCTCGCATTAGTGTCGGGAGTGAAGCTGTCGTACCCGAAAGTGATCGCATCGCAGACCTTTAATGCATATCTGTCCAGACGCTTGTAGATCCTGTCTGTCATGTCCAGAGGCTGCTCATCGTATTTCTCTGCGAAGAAGCCCTGGAGATACTCAGGCCTGAACTTTACGAGTTCGCTGTAATCAAAGGGCTCTGCAGCTGCCATAAGGCGGTTTGCGATCTTTTTCTCGCCGTCGAAAGGTACGTTCTTTAATCTGAACTTTACCATGCCGTATGTGAGCATAGAGTAATCCTTGGAAGAAGATGAATGATATTCGGAATAAGCATCGTCGACCATCCTGCCCTTGTTGCCCCTGCCTACAACATTTACTTCGACTTCGGTCGAGATGATCCATGTAGGCACATAAAGAGCTGTCATCTTGTTCAGGACCTTTTTGGATTTAAAGTTCTTTGGAAGGTGGCTTACCGCAGCGCAGTGTTCTTCAAAATATGAGATGGCCTTTTCCTTGTCGAACTTGAAAGGAATGATGTAGTCAGGCCTGAATTCACGCGTAAGTCTTCTTGTTACGAGTGCAGGAGAACCGCAGAAAGCGCAGAAGGTGGAAGCGGTATTCTTGTCGGTTACGATCTCGGCGCCGCAGGAGTTGCATACGATCTCAACACGTTCAGCGTCCTCTTTGCTTATCTCGATCGTTCCGTCGTAATTCTTCTCAGGATTAACGATGCCAAATGAGCCCACTTTATCAAGTGTCTCAGGGTCGAAAAGAGCTCCGCAGTTCCTGCAGATCAATGCTCCGTGATCCGAATCGAAAACAAGGTTGGAAGCACAGTTAGGACATTTAGTCGCATTCGCGGAAAATACCTTTGTGCCGGAACCTCCAAACCTGCTGCCGGCAGGATTGTCCCAGATTGCCATATAAAACTACCCCTCTTATCTGTTTATCCGAATAGAATATACAGCAACCTCAAAAACCTTGTCAATTATTATTGATGTTGAAGAAGTCCTTCAAATAATGAATTAAAATGGCAGTTTCTGTAAAGAATTATTAACAGAAAGGGTTTCTAACTATATCTTGATAATTCGTGTGGTATCCTAGATTTAAGACCTTATGTAAGGAGATGCAGTATGGATTTTGATGCGTTGCTTTCCGGTTATAAGTCTAAGGCTTGTATTATTTCTGTCGATGTTCTCCCGGACGATCACTACGGGAATATCCGCATCGTGGCAGGCAATAAGCCGCACTGTGATGATATGCTCCAGACTATGCATAAGGAATTCGTTCCGGGGTCTCCTTATCAGGAATTCTTCCCGGAGGATAAGAATTTCGAGGACTTCTGCTACAGAAGCGCGATCCTCGGCCAACCCCTCCACACATATGTAAATCTGCCTTTCTTGAACCTCTGGCTCAATATGTTTCTGCTCCCTCTGGAGTCTGACAAAGAGGGCACCGGATATTGTTTATATTCCTATGAAGTAACTCCTCATGTCGATGCGGAGCAGAGGGCGAGCCTTTCTGCAGACATTTCGGCACAGGTCCTTGAGACATGCATCAAGCTCCGTGCGTCAGGCAACATCCGTGAGAAGATAAAGGACGTAATAGATGACATCAGAAAGATATGCGAATCGGATCACTGCTGCATTCTTCTCGTACATAAAGAGACTCGCGAATGCAAGAATTTCTGCGAATCGATAAATCCCGGAAGCAGCGTCCAGCCTATGGATAACTTTATCGATGAGGGATTTTTCGATATCACACAGACATGGAATGAGACGATTGGAGGCAGCACCTGCGTAATCGTTAAGAACCGGCAGGACAGGGAATGGCTCGAATCCGTAAATCCCTTATGGTATCAGTCTCTCAAAGGAGCCGGCGTAGACAGCATCGTTCTGTTCCCGCTCATATATAACGAGAACACCTTAGGCTACATGTGGGCCCTGAACTTCAACGAGGAAAGCACCGTTAAGATCAAGGAGACACTTGAGCTTACAACGTTCTTTATCGCTTCGGAGATCGCCAATTACCAGCTCCTGCAAAGGCTCGAAAAGCTGAGCACTCTTGATATGCTCACGGGAGCGAAGAACCGTAATGCGATGAATAACATGATCAGCGACATAATCGAAGGAAAGACTGATGTAAAGTATCCTTATTCTGTCATCTTCTCAGATCTTAACGGCCTTAAGCGTGTTAACGATGAGAGTGGTCATACTGAAGGTGACCATCTCTTAAAGGCCACAGCGAGCACTCTGGCAGGAGTATTTTTTGAAGGTGAAGTATACCGTGCGGGCGGCGATGAGTTCATGATCCTCGCTTTTGACATGGACGAGGAGACGCTGGCAGCAAGGCTCGAGAGGCTCGAGCAGCAGGCTGATAAAGCGAATATCAGCTTATCTGTCGGAACATATGTCGTTCATGAAGGCGAAGACATCCGCAATGCGATGCGCGCAGCAGATGAGCGGATGTATAACGACAAGAAGGAATACTACGATAAGCATCCCGAGAAGCGCTACAGGTAATATCAGAGAATAGTCTCCATGCCTGTCTTCTGAGGCTTGAATCCCAGTGATTCGTAGAACTTTCTGGCACCCGGATTGCACTCCCAGACATTCAATGTGATGTTGTAGAAACCGCCTGCTTTTGCATATGTTTTCACGTGCTCGAAAAGCATCGTTCCTACATTCATCTTGCGGTGTTCCTCGTCTACGCAGATATCGTCTATGTAAAGTGTTTTAATGTCTGTGAGGACTGAGTCGTTAAGCACCTGTTTCTCAATGCAGAATGCGTGTCCTGCGACAAAATCATTATCGTCCACACATACGAAAACAGGAGTTTTACCGTTTGCGATTATCTCTTTTAATTCATCTGCGTTGTACTTTGTTGCAGGACCTTTGAAAAGATCAGGACGCCCTTCATGATGGACCATATCGACCTGTACAAGGAGGTTTAGGATTCCGGGAATATCCTTTATCTCAGCGCGTCTTACGTTCATGTCATTACCTCAGGGAACGACTTTCCTTATAACCGGGATCTTCCTCAGACACCATGTGATCAGAACGATGACCGCGTAT
>CADCJM010000096.1 GCA_902801755.1 Oscillospiraceae bacterium | reverse complement strand
TACACTTATTCTCTATGTGATGCAGATGCTGATAGCAGTTCCGCTCTTCGGAGCATTTGTCCTGGAAGCAAACTGGGGTGAACTGGATAATACACGTCTTTCGGCCGTTGGCATCCTTCTGGCTGTAGCGTTGGTATTGGATCTTGTATCATTCGTACTCGCGATCATCGGATCTGCAAAGCAGGAAGAGCCTAAGACAAAGATGACTGTCATAATCAAGGCACTCTTTATTCCGTTCTTTCTGATCAACATCACGCTCTATGTATTATCGTTTTTGGGAATGCTCAATCCGTTCCTTATGTGGGCTATCCCGCTTGTTATGGTCATCGGTGTCTGCCTGACATATGCTTATATGTTTATGTCGAGCTGGCCGGATATCATCTACATGATCATTTACACGATAAAGAATAAAAGACGGCCAAAACCCGGAATGGTTTTAGGCATCATTTTCGAATTCTTCTTTGTGCTTGATATCGTAGGCGCGATCCTCATTAACAAGGCATATAAGGAGAGCCTTGCAGAGAACGTCTGATCAGAGAAGATCGCTTAATTTCTTGCTATACAGATAATCGTGAACGATTCCGTCGAACTCTTTCCACATGGGAAGAGTTTCGCATTTTTTGCGCCTCGGACAGTCGTAATTCTTGTCGGCAAGGCATGCAACGGAACAGATCGTTCCTTCGAGAAGGGTAAGGATCTCACCGACGGTATACTTCTCGGGCTTTTTTACGAGCTTATATCCGCCGCCTTTGCCGCTTAAGCCCTTGATGAGGCCGCCTTCGACCATCTGCTTTACGATTATCTCCAGATATTTCTTGGAGATCTCCTGTCTGTCGGCTATATCCTTAAGCGGGATATAGCTGCCGTTATCGTTTTGAGCAAGGTCTATCATGACGCGAAGACCGTATCTTCCTTTAGTTGAGATCATACCTATATCCCCCCTCAAATTCATGTTTCACCCATTATAACAGTAGGTAAAAGGGTAAATCAATACCAAAAACCTATTGACACAGTAGGAAATAGGTATTACCATATCGCCAGACATGAAATTGAGAGGAGAATCACCTTGATATACGCAGATAATGCCGCCACCACGAAGATGAGTGACGCGGCCATAAAAACATTAACAGATCTTTTGAAAGACACCTACGGCAATCCTTCAAGCCTTTATGAATTCGGTCAGAAGGCCAAGGAAGTGCTTGAGCAGGCAAGAAGAGATGTCGCAGACGCAATCGGTGCAGAGCCTAATGAGATCATATTTACATCAGGCGGAAGCGAAGCCGACAACCAGGCTATCCTGTCAGCAGCTAAGATGGGCGCTCTTAAGGGTAAGAAGCATATCATCTCGACGGCTTTCGAGCATCACGCAGTGCTTCATACTTTAAGAAAGCTCGAAAAGGAAGGATACGAAGTAACCTATCTCGACGTTCATTCGAACGGACTCGTAACTGCAGAGCAGGTAGCTGACGCGATCCGTGAGGATACATGTCTTGTTACCATCATGTATGCAAATAATGAGATCGGAACGATCCAGCCTATCCGTGAGATCGGTGAAATCTGCAGAAGTAACAATGTTACATTCCATACAGATGCTGTACAGGCAGTAGGTCATATCCCGGTTAATGTCGTAGACGACAACATCGACATGCTCTCTGCCTCAGGCCATAAATTTCACGGTCCCAAGGGCGTAGGTTTCCTTTATGTAAAGAAGGGAATTAAAGTATTTAACCTTATTGAGGGCGGCGCTCAGGAAAGAAACAGAAGAGCAGGCACCGAGAATGTTCCGGGCATAGCTTCTATGGCTGCGGCGCTTAAGGAGTCTGTCGCATCACTTGACTCCTATAAGGCTAAGCTCACACCTATCAGAGATAAGATCATCAGGGGAATAGGCGAGATCCCTCATTCTGCACTTAACGGTGATGCATTAAGCAGAGTCCCTTCCAATATCAATTACTGCTTCGAAGGTATCGAGGGCGAATCGCTGCTCCTCCTTCTTGACGATAAGGGTATCGCCGCATCTTCCGGAAGCGCATGCACATCTGGTTCGCTCGATCCGTCACACGTTCTTCTTGCTATCGGAAGGATCCATGATGTTGCACACGGCTCGCTCCGTTTGAGCCTTGGTGAGGACATTACGGAAGAAGATGCAGATTACATCATCAAGTCAGTCAAGGAAGTTGTTGAGTACTTAAGAGGCTTCTCGCCCGTATGGCGTGACCTTGTCGCAGGCAAGAAAGAATTCATTCTTTAAGGGAGGTTTTAATATGGCTTTATATAGTGAGAAAGTAATGGATCATTTCAGAAATCCGAGAAATGTTGGCGTACTTGAGGACGCTAACGGAATAGGTGAAGTCGGCAACGCAAAGTGCGGCGATATCATGAAGATGTATCTGAAGATCGAAGACGATATCGTAAAAGACGTTAAGTTCGAGACATTCGGCTGCGGCAGTGCTATCGCATCAAGCTCTATGGCAACAGAGCTCATCAAGGGCAAGCCCGTATCAGAGGCAAGACAGCTTACCAATAAGGCTGTTGCAGAGGCATTGGACGGACTTCCGGACTATAAGATGCACTGCTCCGTATTGGCTCAGGAAGCCATTGAATCAGCGCTTAAGGACTACGAGAGCAGACAGGAAAAGAAGTGAATTTATAAACCTATTGACATAATAGGTAAATAGGCGTAAAATCACTGCCATAATCAAAATCTATAACAGAAGGAGACAGTAATGATGAAGTGCATGTGTTGTTGTATGTCATATACCCGGGCAATGAACAGTTGCTGTCTCAATTTGATTCGATGTTGAATGGATCATACTGGCAATCACGTTCTTAAATGCCCGGAGCTTTATCAATAGCGCCGGGCTTTTTTTTCAAAATCTGCTAATTCGAAAAGAGGAAAACAAAATGACTAATATATCTGAACTTAATCTTAATTCAATTCTTATCCACGGCGGTATCGACGGCGATGAGATAACCGGTGCAGTAAACGTTCCGGTCTACCAGACTTCAACTTATAAGCAGGACGGTATCGGCAAGAACAGAGGATGGGAATATTCCAGAACAGGCAACCCTACAAGAGCAGCGTTAGAGAAGCTCATCGCAGATCTGGAGCAGGGCAAATACGGACTTGCATTCGCATCAGGCCTTGCTGCGATCAATACAGTATTATCACTTTTCAAGAGCGGCGATAAGCTCGTCGTATCAGACAATATCTACGGCGGTACATTCCGCATACTCGATAACGTTTTCAAGAACTTCAATATCACATATAAGATCGTAAACACATCTGATCTTGAAGCTGTCGAGAATGCTATTGATGATGACGTAAAAGCTATTTACATTGAGACTCCCGCAAATCCGCTTCTCACGATCACTGACATCGAAGCAGTCTCGAAGATCGCAAAGAAGCACAATAAGCTCGTTATCGTCGACAACACTTTCCTCACACCATATCTGCAGCGTCCTCTGACACTTGGCGCGGATATCGTTATCCACAGCGGCACAAAGTATCTCGGCGGACATTCAGATACCATCTCAGGCTTTGTAGTAGTGAATGACAGGGAACTGGCTAACCGCCTTTACTATCTCCAGAATGCGATCGGCGGCGTCCTCGCTCCCTGGGACAGTTTCCTTATCATCAGAGGCATCAAGACCCTTGGCGTCCGTATGGACAGGCATGTTGCAAACGCCGGCAAAATCGCAAGATGGCTTAATGAAAGCGGCTTTGTTAGCAAGGTCTATTATCCGGGCCTCGAAAACGATCCGGGCTATGAAGTGCAGAAGAAGCAGGCTGACGGAGCAGGCGCGATGATCTCATTTGTGCTTAAGGATAAATACGACTATAAGAAATTTTTCGAGAACTTAAACCTCATTACTCTTGCAGAGAGCTTGGGCGGCGTCGAATCACTCGTATGCCACCCCGCCACGATGACACATGCTGCGATCCCCGCAGATATCAGACGCAAGGTCGGCATCGTAGATGAGCTCATCAGATTCTCTGTAGGCATCGAAGATGTTGATGATCTTATCGCAGATCTTAAGCAGGCAATCGAGAAGTCAGAAAAGTAATAAGAGGCAGTCACCATGAATAACGTATTTGAAGATATCAGAAGCATGATCGGCAACACACCGATCCTTAAGATCAACCATATGGGCGTCAAGCCCGGAGTAAATATCTATGCAAAGCTTGAATTGATGAACCCCGCAGGAAGCGTAAAAGACCGTGTAGGTGTCTATATGATCGACGATGCAAAAAAGCGCGGGATCCTGAAAGAAGGCGGCACGATAATCGATGCCACAGCAGGCAACACAGGTATCGGAATCGCAGTTGCAGCGCT
>CADCJM010000095.1 GCA_902801755.1 Oscillospiraceae bacterium | reverse complement strand
GCCTTCGTAGCGGCCGACACCGTGCTTGTCGTGAACTACATAGTCGCCCGGATTGATCTCGCTGAAGAAATTGATCCTGTTGCCGCCCTTTTTCTTCGGAGCCTGCTTCTGCTCAGAGCCGTAAAGCTCCTGCTCGCCCAGGATCGTGATCCCGAGCATCGGATATGTAAAACCTGCAGGAAGCGGGCTGTCGATTATCTCAGTAAAACAGTCGTAGTCAGCCAGACGCTCTTTAAGCTGCTCGTAGCGTCTGCCGTGATGGGCAACAAGATAAACATCCTTATTGGTCTTAAGAAGCGACGCGAGTTCTTCCGCGCGGCCTGAGAAGTTATCTGCAGGGAATCCTGAGACCGTATGTGTGACTCCGCCCGGCAAACCGTTGCCCGAAGACTGGAACATGGACAATGTAACAATGTTATCCAGGCTGTCTAAGGCCACCATGAGCTTAGATAAATTGACCATTGCAGAAGGTGAGCATGTCGGCGCGATACCGATCTCAAATGAATCCCTGCATCTTTGCGCATATTCGCCTGCATAAGCATTAAGTCTCGCATCACAGTCGACCATCTCGTCCACGAAGAAGACGACATTGCTGCTTTTAACGTAATCTAAGGCCGTATCAAATTCCTTTAGGATAAGACCCAGCCATCTTGCGATGCCAGAAGGCTCAATGCCGTTCCTGATCTTCTCCGCATCGCCCGTGGCGGTTCTTGAGAGGAGCTCGGCCGCGCGCCTTACTTCCCTGGTTGCGGTGTTCATTTTCGAGAGGTCTTCCTGGACCTTGGCAAGGATCATGTCTGCGATCTCATCCTGCTTATCTTCCGGGAAAGCATAGATGGATGCAGGAACAGCTACAGTCTCTTCGAGCTGCCCCGTCGATCTCTGCGTCTCTCTGTCGAAAGTCTTTATCTGGTCTATCTCGGTATCGAAAAAGCTGATTCTGACAGGCTCTGACGATGAAGGTGAATAGATATCGACGATGTCACCTCTTACGGAGAACTCGCCCTTCTCCATTACCTGCGGGACATTCTCATATCCGTTAAGGGTAAGCGCTGCTACAAGCGCGTCGCGCTCCATCTCGCCGCCTACTTTAAGACCGATTATTCTCTTTGCGAAAACATTCTTAGGCTCAAGCTTGTTGAGCAAAGCTGCCGCCGTTATTACGACAGCCCCGTAACCGCCTCTGACGAGCTCTGAGAGCGCCGCCGATCTCGTCAGCTCTAATTCTCTGGAAGAAGCCTCAGCGCTTACGAGAGACAATTCTGAGGGCGTAAGAAGGGTAACCGGGCTGTCAGTGAATGCCGCACAGTACGAAGCGGTGCTTCTTGCCCTTGCAGCGTCAGGTTCTATAAAGACTGCCTTCCGGCCATTAAGCTGTGCCAGAGCCATGGCAACATAGACTTTCTGCTCAGCACAAAGTCCTGTGATGTTAAGATGCTTCCCTGTCTTAAGACTTAAGGAAAAGTTCGATACGAGCTCTTTGTCGGATCCTATCCTGCTTAGAAGCTCATTAAGCTTCTTATCCATTAGCGATGATCTCCTCTATGGCCTCACACGCCTTTACAAAAGCGTCGTTAAGCATAGGCCGCTCATCCTTCGGGACTTCGGAAAGAACGTAATTTACAAGCTCCCAGTTCTCAGGAACCGGCCCTGTGCCGATCCTTACGCGAGGGAACTCTTCGGTGCCCATAAGCTGTATAACGGATCTCATGCCGTTATGCGTGCCGGCACTGCCCCTGGGCCTTACTCTGATCGTGCCCTTGGCTATATCTATATCGTCGTAAACAGTGATGATGTTCTTCGGCGGGACCTTGTAGAACTTTGAGATCTCGACCAGGCACTCGCCTGAGTTGTTCATGTAGGTCGTAGGCTTGATGATGATGACATCCTGGCCATTGATCTTGCCTTTGCCCCAAAGGCCCTTATACTTCTCTTTTCCAAGAAAAATGCCATGCTTATCCGCGAGCATATCCACAGCGAGATAGCCCATGTTGTGCCATGTATAAAGATACTGTTTTCCCGGATTTCCGAGCCCGGCTACAATCCACATAAAAGTGCTTCTCCGCTATCAGACCTCTGAACGTCTGTCGTCCAATCTGATATAGTTCTCGCCTCTCATACGGCTCTTGTTTGCAACCCAGTTGTCCTTATTAAGCTGCTTGGATCTGCCGATACCAAGTGACAGCGCAGGAACGTCGGATGTGATCGTGGAGCCTGCAGCAATGTAGCAGTCCTTGCCCAAGACAACGGAAGATACGATATTGGAGTTGCCTCCGATAAATACGTTGTCTTCGATCGTACAGCCGATCTTGTCCTGACCGTCGAAGTTACATGTAACGGTACCGCATCCGAAGTTAACGTTGCGGCCGACCTTGGAGTCGCCGATGTATGTAAGGTGACGGGCTCTTGTATATTCACCGATCTCAGAACCCTTGACCTCAACGTATGCACCGAGTGTAACGTGATCGTCGATCTTCGACTCAGGTCTGATGTGTGTATAAGGTCCGATACGGCAGTCCTTGCCGATCGTGCTGGAAGAAACGATTGAGTTATCAACAACTGTGCCGTCGCCGATATCCGAGCAGTCGATTCTGGTATTCTCACCGATGATGCAGTCCTCACCGATATTCGTATTGCCGAGAAGTGTTGTGCCGGGAAGGATAACTGTATCCTGGCCGATCTCAACCGCATAGTGGATCCATGTTGCATTGGGATCAACGATCTCAACACCGTTAGCCATGTGGCGGTCAAGGATCCTGTGATTCATGATGTCTCTTACCTGGGCAAGCTGCTTTCTGTCGTTGACTCCCCTTGTATCGTCGAAATCACAGATTACAGCGCCGACCGTAAAGCCGTCGTTGATAAGGATACCGATAGTATCCGTGAGGTAATACTCCTTCTGGGCGTTGTTAGCGCCGATCCTTCCCAGAGCGGAAAGGAGCAGAGGAGTCTTAAATACGTACATTGAGGAGTTGATCTCTCTTACCTTGAGCTCGTCAGGAGTGCAGTCCTTGTGCTCAACGATCTTAAGAACATTGCCGTCCTTGCCTCTTATGATCCTGCCGTAGCCTGTCGGATCGTCAGCCTCAGCTGTAATGAGGATAGCTGCGCAGTTCGAAGATGCTGATTCAAAAGCATCCAGAGCCTTCTTGATAGTATCTGCAGATACCATCGGGCAGTCACCGGGAAGAACGATCGTAAGGCCGTCTCTGCCTTCAAGGAAAGGCGCTGCCTGCATAACTGCGTGGCCTGTTCCTGTTCACCTACTATATATACCTGATCCTGGCAGCCTGACTCGAAAAGAGCATCAGCTACCCATTGGATAATCGGTTTGCCCGACACCTGGAACACGACCTTAGAGTGCTTGGACTTCATTCTCGTGCTTTTTCCTGCCGCCATAACAACCGCACTGATTTCCATATTAGAACCTCTTATTATTTTAATTTGGGATTACCCTTGTCATTATAGCAAATCTCAATACCTTATTAAATAAGAAGCCCTGCACTTTATGGGACAAAGTGCAGGGACTTGGGATTTTATGTTTTCGAGCTCGAAAAGCCTGACAATCGGGCTTTTAAGTTATCAGAGACCCTCAACGGAAGCGATAGCCTCACGCATATTTGCCTCAGATTTCTTGAGGAGCTGGTATTCTTCGTCTGTAAGACGCATGTCGATGATCTTATCAACGCCGTTAGCACCGATAAGTGCAGGAACGTCGAGTGTTACACCGCTAGTGCAGGAACGTCGAGTGTTACACCGCTGATACCATATTCGCCGTTAAGTCTTGTAGCAACTGTTCTGATCGTGTGCTCGTCTTCTGTGATCGATCTAAGAAGTGTAGCAGCACTTACAGCGATACCGTTGAATGTTGCACCCTTGAGCTTAATGATCTGAGCGCCGGAAGACTTTGTCTGCTGAGCGATCTCATCCTTAACATCCTGGCCGAAAGGTACGCCGATAGCTTCTGCATACTCGTCGATACCCATACCGGCAACGTGAGTATGGCTCCAGCAAGGGAACTGTGTCTCACCGTGCTCACCGAGGATATAGCCGTGAACGTTTCTAACGTCAACGCCGAGCTTTCTTGAGATGAGGACTCTGAAACGTGCAGAGTCAAGGTTTGTACCGGAACCGATGATCTTGTTTGAAGGAAGTCCGGACCATTCAGCAACCTTATATGTAACGAGGTCGCAAGGATTGGAGATTACCATGATAACACCCTTGTTGTAGTGCTCCATGATGCTGTCTGTGATGGTGTGAGCGAGCTTGACGTTCTTCTTTGCAAGGTCAAGTCTTGTCTCGCCTTCTTTTCTCGGGATACCTGCTGTGATGATGATGCAGTCAGCATCCTTAACGTCACTGTAGTCGCCGGAGTGAATGTACATATCGCCGATGAACGGAAGTCCGTGGCTGATATCGAGAGCTTCACCTAATGCCTTTTCCTTATTGACATCAATAAGTACGAGCTCAGAGCAAAGCTGCTGCATTGCAATTGCGAAAGCGGTAGTTGATCCTACTGCACCTGCGCCGATGATGGCGACTTTAGTTCCTTCTTGTTTATACATAATTCTCATAGCCCCCTTTGTAGCAATACGAATGATAACAAGAACACTCTTTCAAATAAAGTCATTATTCGTTAGGATTTTTACCTAAAATTTGCACTCGGAAAATGCTCGGGAAGTGTAATTTGATAATTTGATAATCAAAGTTTTTCCTTGATTTTACAGGGTTTTCAAGGCTTTTTGGTCCTTTTAATCGAATTGACGGTATGTACAAGACTAGCTATAATTATTCATAGATGAGGCACTACCATATAGGCGGTTGTCCTCAGTGATGGGTTATAAAAATATGCCGCATCCTTTGGTCTGGGGCGGCTTATTTCTTTGTTTTAGAACAAAGAGCAATAATTGAAACTATTAAAAACGGCACAAGACCATTGGTCCTGCGCCGCCTTATCCAGTTATTTAATTACCTTTTAAGAGGATCAGATCTCCTGAGGGAGCTCCAATGTTCTCTCTGCGTTGAGCTTAGCACAGAGTTCAACGAACTTATCAAGTGCTACGCCCTGAAGCTGCTTATTTGAGCCTCTTACGTTGACAGATACTGTATTCTCGGCAGCTTCCTTATCGCCTACAACGAGGATATAAGGATCCTTCATCTGCTTGAATCTCTTGATCTTGTCTCTCATGTTAACGTCTGTTAAGTCTGATTCGACTCTTACGCCAACTTTTGTGAGGGCATCAGCAACCTTCTGTGCATATTCGTTGTGCTCAGGTCTGATCGGTACAACTGCTACCTGATAAGGGTTGAGCCAGAACGGGAATGCGCCCTTGAAGTGCTCTGTGATGATGCCGATGAAACGCTCGAAAGAACCGAAGATGGCTCTGTGGATAACGATAGGCATCTTCTGAGCGCCGTCCTTGTCGACATATGTGAGCTCGAAGTTGTGAGGGAGCTGGAAGTCGAGCTGTACAGTACCGCACTGCCACTCACGTCCAAGAGCATCCTTGATCTGAAGGTCGATCTTCGGGCCGTAGAACGCGCCGTCGCCTTCATTGATCTCATAGTTGCCGTCACCATACTTCTCATCGAGGATAGCTTTGAGGGAAGCCTCAGCAGCGTTCCAGGATTCGATGTCGCCCATGAAGTCGTCAGGTCTTGTTGAGAACTCAGCTCTGTATGTGATGCCGAATGTCTTGTAGATCTCGTCTGCAATAGCGATTACGTCCTTGATCTCATCCTTGATCTGCTCAGGTGTTACGAATGTATGGTCATCGTCCTGACGGAATTCCTGTACTCTGAAAAGACCGTTCATCTGGCCTGACTTCTCCTTGCGGTGGAGAACGTCATACTCGCTGTAACGGATAGGAAGTTCCTTATAAGAGTGCATAGTGCGCTTGTAGGACATCATGGCATTAGGGCAGTTCATAGGCTTTGCTGCCATTGTGTCTTCAGCATCTACTGAATACTGCTCAGGTGCTTCCTCACCCTTAACAGCGTCTGTAGCGTTAACACCCTTTGTGATACCGGGAACGATGAACATGTTGTTCTGATAATGTGCCCAGTGTCCGGAAATGAGCCAGAGCTTCTTATTGTTGATAAGAGGTGCTGAGATCTCTGTGTATCCGTGCTTGCCCTGGATCTCACGGGAGTACTTCATGAGTTCCTGGTAAAGGATCCAGCCCCTAGGGAGCCAGTAAGCCATACCCGGAGCTGTCTCACGGAACATAAAGAGGTCAAGAGCAGTACCGATCTTCTTGTGGTCTCTCTCCTGAGCTTCCTTGAGCCATGCAAGGTGTGCCTTGAGCTCATCCTTTGAAGGGAAAGCGAAAAGATAGATTCTCTGAAGCTGATCTCTCTTCTCATCACCTCTCCAGTAAGCACCGGAAACATTCTTGATCTTGAATGCGGCGCTAAAGAGCTCCTGTGAATTATCTACGTGAGGACCACGGCAAAGGTCGACATAGTCATCACCTGTGTAATATATCGAAATAGTCTCGTCTGCAGGCAGATCGATGATAAGTTCTGTCTTGAACTTCTGATCCTTGAAGAGCTCCAATGCCTCATCCTTGGAGATGACCTTACGTGTCCAGTCCTCTCTCCTCTTGATGATCTCGTGCATCTTTTCTTCAATTGCAGGGAAATCCTCTTCTGTGACCGTTCTCGGAAGGACGAAATCATAGTAGCATCCGTCTTCGATCTCAGGTCCGATCGCGTACTGTACCTCTTTACCGTAAAGCTCGATAACAGCCTTAGCCATTACGTGTGCAAGAGAGTGACGGTACACCTTCAATACTTCTTCTTTTTCCATTATAAAAATCCTCCTCTAGAGTTTTATGCACAGAACCGCTGTGCAGAATTTAAAGATTGTACCACAAATAAAAGAAAAATGTTGATTTAGAGGGCTTTGCCGGTCAGGAAGGCTGTTTTCGCATGTTTTAGAACGTTTGTTTGCACAAACAGGCATAAGAAAGGGGTGCTTGGGAAGCACCCCTCTCATAACATTCTTTTCAATATCAGTTTGTGTAGTTGTCGAAATATCCCTGAACGAGTACGACAGGTGTTCCCTTGTCGCCTGAACCTGATGTAAGGTCGCACAAAGAACCGATAAGGTCTGTGAGCTGTCTGGGTGTTGTTCCCTCGCTTGCCATCTTGCCTACGAGGTTGGCATCCTTAGCCTTGATGCTCTCTGAAATAGCCTTCTTCAGAGCTTCTCCGGAAAGGTCTGCAAAATCGTTATCAGCAAGGTACTTAAGCTTGAGCTCATTAGGTGTACCGATAAGTCCGTCCGTAAAAGCAGGAGAAACGACCGGGTCAGCGAGTTCCCAGATCTTGCCCTGGGGATCCTTGAAAGCGCCGTCTCCGTAGACCATTACTTCAACGCACTTTCCTGTCTTATCCAGGATCTTCTTCTGAATGTCGAGAACTAAGTCCTTGCACTCTCTGGGGAAGAGCTTTACCTGATCTTCAGTAGCTTTATTGGATCCCAGAAGTCCGTATGTCTCGTTGCAGCCGCTGCCGTTAACAGGAGCATTCATTATCTCGTCGAGGCTTACAACCGTCTCTGCGCCTGCAGCAAGAAGGATCCTCTTTGTTCTCTTCCTTGTATGGATGTCACAGTTGATAACTGCCTTTGTATAGTCGAGGATAGCCTTTGCCTGGTTTGCAAATACGATCTCAACTTCACATCCGCAGGCCTTGATAAGGTCGCCGTAATAAGCAACATAATCAACTCCTGTGAACTCGTGCTTATTCTCACCAAAGAGCTCACGGTATTTCTCAAGTGAAAGAACATCGCTGTAAGGGTTAATTCCTGCCTCATCGATCTTATCGAGGCTTACCAGGCAGTTGCCGACCTCGTCAGAAGGATAAGAGAGCATGAGAACGATCTTCTTGCAGCCCATTGCGATACCGCGGAGGCAGATAGCGAATCTGTTACGTGAAAGGATGGGGAAAATAACGCCTACCGTTCCGCCGCCGAGCTTTGCCTTAACATCCTCTGCAATATCCTGAACAGAGCAGTAATTGCCCTGTGCTCTTGCTACGATGGACTCTGTGATGGAGATGACATCCCTGTCCCTGATCTCAAAACCCTCTGCTTCTGCAGCGCCAAGAACTGGGGCATCTGATGCCTCTTGATACTGTACCAACTCTTCTGTCTGACATAGAGCGATCCTCCAATATTTTTATTCCGCCGATTATTATATAGGAAAATTATATTGAATTAAAGAATGGCAGCTTATGCACAAATAAAACGACGACCGGGTATTTCCGATCGTCGTTATAGGTTTCTGGCGGAGCCGCAGGGATTCGAACCCTGGTGCCCGTGAAGGCAAACGGTTTTCAAGACCGCCTCGTTATGACCGCTTCGATACAGCTCCATTTAAAGGCACTTAATTATACATACATCAGAACGAGTTTGCAAGCACCTTTAATTTTATGTGTTTATCAGTTGCAGAGGAATTCTATCAACCTGTCGAGATCCATATTGTCCTTGTAATCAATGACGATACGGCCTCTTCCTGTCGAGTTGTCGAGGACTTTGATCCTGACCTTTGCTCCAAGCTGCTTCTTGAGCTTTGTCTCGACTTCCTTTGTGCTTAAAGTAAGTCTGATATCAGGGAGCTCAACCTGCTTCTTTGCACCGGGGTTATTCTGGGCATCGATATACTTCTTAACGAAAACTTCAGCCTGTCTAACGCTCATGTCGCGTGCCATGATGACATCTGCAACCTTGCGCTGGTCTTCCTTCTCCTTCAATCCAAGGATGACCTTGGCGTGACCTTCTGAAAGATCTCCTCTGCTTACGAATTCCTGGAGGGATTCATCAAGATTAAGGATACGGAGGGTATTTGCTATAGTAGCTCTCGGCTTACCGAGCTTTTTAGCGAGCTGCTCCTGTGTAAGCTTATGGTTCTTGAGAAGGTTCTGCATTGCAGAAGCTTCTTCAATAGGATTCAGGTCTTCTCTCTGGATATTCTCGATAAGAGCCTGCTCCATAACTTCTCTGTCAGAAAGCTCTCTTACGATTGCAGGGATAACTGAAAGACCTGCGATCCTTGCGGCTCTCCAACGGCGCTCACCTGCAATGATCATGTATCCTTCGCCCTTGCGCTGAACAAGGATAGGCTGGATAACTCCGTTCTCCTCAATGGATGCAGCGAGCTCATTTAAGGAATCGTCATTGAAATTCTTTCTGGGCTGGCCGTTGTTAGGGGAGATATCATTGATCTTGAGATCAACTACTGAATTTCTCTTGTTCTCAGGAATGCCGTCAGATGAGAGCAATGCACCAAGGCCTCTTCCCATCGCTCTGCTCTCTGATACAGTCTTTACGGCTGTTTTCTTTGCAGGAACAGTCTTTACGGGAGCTTTAGCAGCAACCTTAGCAGGTGCCTTCTTAGCAGCTGCCTTTACTTCAGGCTTTTTAGCAACCGCTTTCTTCGATACAGTTTTCTTTGCAGGAGCTGCCTTCTTTGCCGGAGCTTGCTTGGCTGCAGGCCTTGCAGCGGTCTTCTTTACTGCTGTCTTCTTTGCTGCAGGCTTAGCTGCGATAACCTTCTTCTTGGGCGCTGCCTTAGGTCCTTTTCCTAATCCTTTTGTGGTAGCCATATCTATTCTCCTTTATGCTCTCTTGATTACTTCTTTTGCCAAAGCTTCATAAGCCTTGGATCCTTTGGAGTTCTTATCGTAGTCGCAGATAGCAAGACCGTGGCTCGGAGCCTCAGCAAGCCTTACATTTCTGGGGATTACAGTTTTAAATACCTTTCCGCCGAAATACTTATCTGTCTCTTCCTTAACCTGTCTGGAAAGCTGTGTTCTCATGTTGAACATCGTAAGAACAACACCCAGGATCTCGAGTTCAGGATTGAGTTTCTTTTTAACAATGTTAATTGTATCCATAAGTTGGGACAGTCCTTCGAGTGCATAGTACTCCCCCTGGATAGGAATTATCAGACGGTCAGATGCCGTAAGCGCATTGATCGTAAGAAGTCCGAGGGAAGGAGGGCAGTCAAGCACGATGAAGTCATAATTATCAGAGATCGGTGCCAGTGCGTTCTTAAGGATCTGTTCTCTGGAGATTACTGTAACGAGTTCTACCTCAGCACCTGCAAGATTAATGTTTGTAGGGCAGATATCAACATTCTCAGCGTTTGTCTCATAGATAACATCAGCAATAGGTGCTTCATTTATAAGAACATCGTAAACTGTCTGTTCAAGTTCACGCTTATCGATTCCAAGGCCGCTCGTAGCGTTTGCCTGGGGATCCATATCGACCAAGAGCACCTTTTTCTTCTTCTTGCCAAGGAAAGCGGCAAGATTTACTGCGGTAGTGGTCTTACCGACTCCGCCTTTCTGGTTTACAAGAGCAATTACTGTCGCCATATATATACTCCTTTTAATAAATATTCCTATTCAGATATGCTAATTCTATCATTTTAGAATCACATAATATATGTCAACTTTGATACAAATTTGCGGAAATGTTCCACGTGGAACATTTCATTTTTGTCGCCATGACGATTTTGTTCATAACCCGATTGTTCCACGTGGAACAATCAATAAAAACGGGTGCCGAAGCACCCGTAATAAGCTTTATCTGTATATAACTTATCAGTTATCAATGTTAGCAAGCTTTGCGTTCTCCTGAATGAATTCCTTACGGGGTTCTACCTGGTCACCCATCAGGAGGTTGAACGTCTCATCAGCTTCCTGTGCGTCCTTGAGAGTTACTCTCAAGAGCTTTCTTGTTACAGGATTCATTGTAGTGTCCCAGAGCTGCTCAGAGCTCATCTCACCAAGACCCTTGAATCGCTGGATAAGAGGATTCTCCCACTTGTGAGCGATCTTGATCTCTTCAATCTCCTTATCATCATACGCATAATATGCCTCATCGCCCTTATAGACCTTATAGAGCGGCGGGCAGGCAATGTATACGTATCCGCCTTCTACAAGAGGCTTCAAATATCTGAAGAAGAATGTGAGAAGGAGTGTTCTGATGTGGGAACCGTCGACATCGGCATCGGCCATGATGATTACCTTGTGATATCTGAGCTTTGTCTCATCGAATTCATCACCGATTCCTGCACCAAGGGCCATTACAACCGGCTGGAGCTTCTCATTGGAATATACCTTATCGATTCTTGCCTTCTCAACGTTGAGCATCTTACCCCAGAGAGGGAGGATAGCCTGGTACTTACGCTCTCTGCCCTGCTTAGCAGATCCGCCTGCGGAGTCACCCTCTACGATGAAAATCTCACAGAACTCAGCTTCATCGCTCTGGCAGTCAGCAAGCTTGCCGGGCAAAGCGTTATTCTCAAATACTGTCTTTCTTCTTGTGAGTTCTCTTGCTCTCTTGGCCGCATCTCTTGCTCTTGATGCAGAAAGACACTTGTCCATGATGAGCTTTGCAATATCAGGATGCTCTTCAAGGTAGATCTCAAGCTTCTCATACACTGCACTGTCAACCATCGGTCTGATCTCAGCATTACCGAGCTTACTCTTTGTCTGTCCTTCGAACTGAGGATCAGGAAGCTTAACTGAGATGATCGCAGCAAGACCTTCTCTTGTATCCTCACCCTGGAGCTTAACGTCACCATCTTTAATGAACTTATACTTCTTTGCATAGTCATTGATAGCTCTTGTCATAGCTGCACGGAAACCTACAAGATGCGTACCGCCTTCAGGTGTGGCAATGTTGTTGGCGTATGTATATACAGTCTCCTGATATGAATCATTGTACTGGAGAGCGATCTCAACGAAGTTGTCTCCCTGCTTTGTAGCAAAGTAGATAGGAGGTGTATTAATCGGTTCCTTATGTCTGTTCAGATACTCAACGAAGGAGATGATACCGCCGTCATAATGGAGGTGCTTTTTGATGGGTTCAGCACCTCTGTCATCAGTAAGATCAATGGTTACTTCCTTGTTAAGAAAAGCCATTTCACGGTA
>CADCJM010000094.1 GCA_902801755.1 Oscillospiraceae bacterium | reverse complement strand
GCGCTCATGATCGCAAGGCCCTTGTGATTCTTAAGATAAGCATTAACAGGTCTTCTGAATGCGATAAACGGCGCGAAAAGCATAGTCAGTCCGAATAGTGTTGACGAAGCTGCTACTAAGAACCAGCTGCCTCTTGTGTAGATGGCGATGATTCCGAGGAGAAGCAGAACGCTTCCGGTAAAAGCTGCCATCGTCGTGAACATCTTATTCTCCGGCACCATGAGCGGCACGATGATCAATGATGCTGCTACAAGGATTCCTGCAAGCACTATAAAGAACCATGTAAGTCCTGCGCCTGTCGCAAGGTTTACTATGAGGCAAACGAGGATCGGGATTGAGAAGATCAAACCGATAATGCTTCCTGCAAATGCGCTCTTTCTCTTGAAAAACTTTGCCTGGGAATTTATAACTTCGTCTTTTTCCTTAACGATCTTCTCGTCTATGGTAACGTCGCTCATATCAGCAAGCATCTTCCTGCATTCCGTGCATTCGGCAAGATGCTCTTCAACGATCTTCTTTGTGGCTTCGCTGCAGATATCGTCTTTATATAACGGCAGAAGATCTGAGATCAAATCACAATTATATTTCATATTCATCCATCCTTTCCTTGATCTTTAATCTGGCTCTGTGATACGTGACCCGGGCCCAGGTCTCGGTCTTTCCGAAGATAGAACCGATCTCCGCGAATGACAGCTCACCGAAGACCCTCAGCTGGAAGACTTCCTTATACGGTTCCTCCAGCTGATGGAGTATCGTGTGGATCCGAAGTGAGGTTTCCCTGTCTGAGAGCTTTTCTTCTATTCCCTTATTCTCGTCTGCAAGCTCTTCCGGGACCTCATCTTCCTGGTTCGCGTAACGCCTCTTGGAGTCGATAAAGATATTCTTTGCTATCGCGCACAGCCACGTGTAACTGTCGCTGTCTCCCCTGAAGCTCTTATCAGTCGATATCGCCCTGAAAAAGGTCTCCTGGGTTATCTCCTCAGCATCGTTGCGATCCTTGGCAAGCGTCATTACGTAGGAGAAAACCTTCATGTAAAAGGCTTCATATAGCTTTTCTGCGGTTTTCTTATCCACGTATCAAACAACCTTTCTTTTGTGATCTCACCTGTTAGACGTACGGATCGCAAATTCGTTACAAGAAAATTGAAAAATTTTTCAAGTCATTTTTCGCAGGGCTCAAAACCCTTGATTTTATTGGCTTTCAGGCTTTAAAACCTATCGTGACTCTCGGGTTATTTCCGTAATCTCTGACCGTCAGGCAGTTTTTAAGTCCGCCATTCTCGAAAATATCCCTTACAAGATCCCCCTGTTCATACCCGTGTTCGGCTATGAGCGCGCCGCCTTCTTTTAAAAGCTCCTTAGCAATATTAAGGATAGGGCCATAAAAATCAAGTCCGTCGTCCCCGGCCCTTAAAGCAAGGTCAGGCTCATGGTCCTTAACGGTGCTGTCTAATTCATCCATCTCTTTATTGGTTATATAGGGAGGATTGGATAATATGAAGTCCAACTTTTCGAGCTTTGGCGCGCCGCTTAACACATCGTGCTTTATTACGCTTATATCTTCAGGCTTTAAGGCCTGTGTTCTTGCGTTTTCAGAGGCCGTGGCAATTGCAGTATCACTGATATCGATAAGCGCGGCACGTGCCCTTATGCCGGACCTTGCGATCTCATTAGCCGTCGAGATGCCGATGCAGCCGGTACCGGTGCAAAGATCCGCAAACCTTATCTCTTCAAGCGCTTTACCGTACTCAGGGATTTTTAAAAGGTCTCCTGTAGCCATACCGTTAAGTCCCAGGAACTTCAAAGCTGATTCCACGACTGTCTCGGTATCGGCTCTCGGGATAAGGACACCCGGCACCACCTTGTAGCACTCCTTATAGAAATGACGGTATCCCAGAATATAAGCAAGAGGCTCGCCCGATGCGCGCCTCTTAACAGCTTCTTCCAAAGCATTGCCTTCGAATTCTTCTTCAAGGATCTTAAGGTCCAATATAGCTTCTTCGTCACCTGATTCCTTCAGGAGATCGAGCAGCTGATCCTTACCAGTTGTCATCTTCCTTGTTCTCCGGGATAACTGCCTGCATTGAAGCAATAGCTACTTCAGCGATTGCTGCATCAGGCTCATCTGTCGTGAACTTCTGGAGCCAGAGACCGGGTTTGGATAAAAGCCTGCAGAACCAGTTCCTGTCGTGACGGCCGACAAATCTTAAGATCTCATATGAGATCGAGCAGATAATCGGTATCGCTACGATCCTGATCGCGATGTTGACCCATGCCGGCTGAGCGCCTGTAAAGATTCCGATAACCGTATATATGATGATCGATATAGCCAGAACGTTGAACATAAAGGATGTTCCGCAGCGGGGATGGAATCTTGTCTGCTTCAGAACATTCTCTACCGTAAGAGGAAGGCCTGCTTCGTAGCATGCGATCGTCTTATGCTCAGCACCGTGATAGCGCCATACTCTCTTGATATCCTTGAGTTTTGAAGCAAAGATCAGGTACAAAAGGAAGATTATGAGTCTTAAAAGGCCTTCTGCCACGCTGGTGACAGCGTTTACCCATGTGAGCTCCATAAGGCTCTCAGGCATGAACTTGATCGCAACCTCTACGATAAGTCTTGGTGCAAGGATAAAAAGACCGACTGACAAAAGGATACCCACGATGGCAGAAAGCGTCATCATGGCATTGAAATGCCTCTCTGCAAACTCGTCAAGGCGGGACTTCTTGCCGCCTTCAGTCTTTTCCTCAGGCTTACCCTCTTCAGAAATATCAGCGGCCTTCATGAGCGCACCGGTACCCGTAACGAGCATCTTGTAAAATCTTATGCATCCTCTGATGAAAGGGACCTTCTCAAAATACGAAGTCTTCTCGCTCTGCTTGATCTCCTCGACATAGATAGTACCATCGCCCTTCCTTACTGCCATTGCAGTTCTTGAAGGACCGACCATCATTACGCCCTCGATCAGAGCCTGTCCGCCGATCGTTGTCTTCTTAGTGGCAACAGGGTAGCTCTTTGACTTTTTGGACTTTTTCGCGGCCTTGACCGGAACTTCCGGAATATCCGCTGCAAGATCAATGTCCTCTGCGGGAACTTCCTTAAGCGCAGCTTCCTGCACCTGATCTATCAATTTGTTATTCTCGTTTGATTCTGACATATCGTAACCCCATTCTAGGCATAATTATTCATTATGCCTTGGATTATATCATTTAAACCCGCGTGTGATATTACAGACTAAAGGCAAATTAGCGTAAGTTAACTTAATTTGCGAAAATTAACCGGCCGCAATGCCGGGAATGGTATTTGTGCGGCGGAATGAACGGCGCCGCCGCATGTTTTGCCGCATGTTTGGCACAAAAACGGGCTTTTGAACGGCGGAATGAACGGCGCCGCCGCATGTTTTGCCGCATATTTGGGCCGAAAACGGCGTTTTGAACGGCAGAATGAACGGCACTGCCGCAGGTTTTGCCGTTCTTCAGGCGGAATTCCAGGCGGCGCCTGGAGTTTAGCCTGATGTTAGCCGGCCGCAATGCCGTTAGTCCATCCATAATAAAATCCTGAAACACAAAAAGAGGTTGCCTCAAACCAAGACAACCTCTTATTAGCTTTAGTTGAACGAGAATTAAGCTTTTTCCATTCTCTTCTTGAACTTATCAACACGTCCGCCTGTATCAACGAGCTTCTGCTTGCCTGTATAGAACGGGTGGCAGTTGGAGCAGATATCAACTCTGAGATCACTCTTTGTGGAAAGAGTCTCGAATGTGTTGCCGCATGCGCACTTAACTGTTACGACCTGCGTCTTAGGATGAATTCCTTCTTTCATGTCCTTTCACCTCTCAATCAAAGATATGACGCGTAATCCTAAACTCACGTATGTCATACCGGATTCTTCGTGTTAGCCTTGCTATATTACTTGAACTGTAACCGGTTGTCAATCGGTCGCAAAAGATTTCTTTACGGAAAGTACGAACGACTTGTTGCTCGTGGTCTTCTCCATGAAGCTGATAACAGCATTTGTAGCCGTGATCGTATCTGCTTCCGCGATCCTTCTTCTGATGAGCCATACGGCATCGAGTTCTTCGGGTGTGAGCAGGAGGTCTTCTCTTCTCGTACCGGACTTGTCGACTGCGATAGCCGGGAAAACTCTTCTGTCTGCGAGCTTTCTGTCGAGAGTTACTTCCATGTTGCCCGTTCCCTTGAATTCCTCGAAAATAACTTCGTCCATTCTCGAACCCGTCTCGATCAATGCTGTGGCAAGGATCGTAAGGGATCCGCCATGCTCGATGTTACGTGCGGCACCGAAGAATCTCTTAGGTCCGTAGAGTGATCCCGGATCGAGACCGCCTGACAGGGTTCTTCCTGTAGGGTTGATAGTAAGGTTGTAAGCTCTTGCAAGTCTTGTCATGGAATCCAAAAGGATTACTACGTCCTTGCCGAGCTCAACAAGTCTCATTGCTCTCTCGAGAACGAGTTCCGTAACTCTTACGTGGTTCTCGGGNNNCTCTGCATGTCCGTAACTTCCTCAGGACGCTCGTCGATGAGGAGCACGATAAGTACGCAGTCAGGATTGTTAGCTGTGATTGAATTTGCGACCTTCTGGAGGAGGATCGTCTTACCTGCCTTCGGAGGGGAAACGATCATACCTCTCTGGCCCTTACCGATAGGCGAGAAAAGGTCGATGATCCTTGTTGAAATGTCTTCCTTCTCTGTCTCAAGATCAAGTCTCTCATCAGGATAGATAGCCGTGAGGCTCTCGAACTTGGGACGTCTTCTGATGTTATCGTAATCATTCTCGATCACGGGAATGCCGTTAACTTCAGTAATGCGCTTGAGCGGAGCATATCTGTCCTTGCCGCGCTTCGGGATCGCAAAACCCTTGATGTAGTCGCCTCTGCGAAGTCCCATTCTCTTTATCATCTGGCCGGGAACATAAGCGTCATCCTCGCCGGGGAGATAGTTATTTCTGTGAACGAATCCGCAGAAATCATTCTTATTGCCTTCATTGTTGTTGATAGCGAGAACGCCTTCGATCTCGATCTCAACGGGAAGAACAACTTCAGGAACTTCCTCCTCAGTCACAGCGGGAGCTTCTTCGACAGTCTCAACTGTCTTTGTATCCTGGCCGGGACCGAAAGTGATCTTCCTTCTCTTGGATCTGCCATGCTTGCCCTGACCCTGGACCTGAGGCTGCTCAGGCTTCTTCTCTTCCGCCTTTTCTTCAGCAGGAGCTGCAGATGCAGGAGCTTCCGATGCGGGTGCTTCAGCCGGAACTTCAGCCTTTGAAGGAACTTCTGCTTCAGCAGCTGCGGCCAGTGCCTCAACGGGTGTGGGCTCTTCAGCGGGAGCTTCGGCGGAATCCTTCTTCCTGGAAGTTCTTGTCTTCCTGGTCTTAGCAGCAGGCTTATTCTCAGCCTTCTTAGGCTCTTCAGCCGGTGCTTCAGCGGCGGGTGCCTTCTCGGGAGCAGCTTCGGCGGGTGCCTTCTCGGGAGCAGATTCAGCAGGTGCTTCCTCAGTCTTGGCAGCCTTTTTGGAAGTGCGCTTAGCGGGCTTCTTCTCAGCCTTTGCCTCAGTCTTCTTCTCTTCCTTGGGCTCTTTTGCAGCTTCTTCAGTTACTTTCTTAGCCACTTTTTTCTCCTTTTTCTCTGCCTTGATCATGGCATCAGCCAGTTCGTTTGTCTCGAACCTTGCAGTTCTTCCAACATCAACGATCAGCTCGTCCAATGACTTCTGGTTCTCAGTACTCTTCATGGGTTCCGGTATAGAAGCAGTCTTAACGGGAACAGGTTCTTCGGAAAGATCAACTGCTGTGATGTCTCCGATATCCTTGGCTCCTGTGATTGCCATGAGAAGTTCATCTCTGGTCTTGGATTCAGCCTCTTCCGGTGTAAAGTCTCCAAATGCAACGGCTATCTGTCTTAAGTCAGAATCCGTCTTGGAATTCAAATTGTCAAAATCGTCCATAAACGCCTTTCGAATAAAAAATTTAGTCGCAAAATTCCTATTATACTTATCCGCAATACTGCTTAAAAAGGGATATCAATCTTCAAATGCGAAAAGGAAAAATATCTAAATATAACGAATGCGCGCCAGGGTGTTCACCTGACGCGCATAATATATCATTTGTTAATGTTTCAGTCAATCAAATAGCTTTAATTATCAGAAAGTGCCGCAAATTTGTCCATCATATCGAGGGCCTTACCTGTACCGATAACAACGCAGGAAACAGGGTCCTGAGCGAGGTATACGTCGATACCGATCCTGTTGGACAGCATGTGGTCAAGACCGTAGAGCATTGCGCCGCCGCCTGTCATTACGATACCTCTCTGTGAGATATCTGCCATGAGTTCCGGAGGTGTTCTCTCAAGAACGTTATGTACGGCCTCGAAAATCTGTGTGATAGGCTCTTCCAATGCTTCGAGCATCTCTGTGGAAGATACTGTAACTGTTGAAGGAAGACCCGTGATGATGTTTCTTCCCTGAACATCCAATGTGAGCTCCTCGTCTCTCGGATAAGCGCAGCCGATCTCGATCTTGAGCTTCTCTGCTGTCTTCTCACCGATAAGGATATTATGTCTCTTACGAACGTGCTTGATGATGGCTTCGTCGAACTTGTCACCTGCAACCTTCAAAGATGCGTCAACAACAGGCTCGCAAAGTGAGATAACGGAGATATCAGTAGTACCGCCGCCGATATCTACTACCATTGAACCGCATGCCTTTGTGATATCGATACCTGCACCGATTGCAGCTGCGATAGGCTCTCTGATAAGGAATACATCCTTAGCGCCTGCGTGACGGCAGGCATTCTCAACGGCCTGCTGCTCAACGGGTGTGATTACCGAAGGAACGCATACTACGATGGTGGGCTTGAAATATGTGGCACGAAGGCCTGTGCATACACGGCCGATAAATGCCTTGAGCATTACTTCTGTAGCTCTGAAGTCGGAGATAACGCCTTCTCTCAAAGGACGGATAGCCTCAACGATACCCGGTGTACGGCCGAGCATGAGGGAAGCAGATTCACCAACTGCCAGGACCTTACCGGTCTTGCTGTTTACAGCAACAACAGAAGGTTCCTTAAGAACGATACCCTTACCTCTGATGTAAACAAGAACACTGCTGGTGCCGAGATCGACACCGATTTCCATGCCTAAACCCATTTTTTCACCTCATATATATCAGAAAACGCCATATTTTGACGTGTTAGTCCGCAAAAATTCAATTTATTATTACATCACGTATACTAAAAATCAATTATGCGATGCCCTATTTTAAGTGACATTCTGATTTCAATTTGTGGCGATTTGTAGGTAATTGCCACGTTTTTCGAGGGCAAGTTCCGTACATAATTACTGTAAATTCATTAACGCACGGAGTATAATTAGTTGTTTCAATATAAGAAAGGAGTCTTTTTATGAGTTATTCAATTGAGACCGACAAGAAGTGGCAGGCAAAATGGGCTGAGACAGAGCTCTACAAGTTTAATCCCGATGCAGAGGGAAAGAAGCTATATTGCCTTGAGATGTTCTCTTATCCTTCCGGAGCTAATCTTCATCTAGGTCACTGGTATAACTATTCACTTACCGACTCCTGGGCAAGGTTTAAGCACATGCAGGGCTATAACCTTTTCCACCCCATGGGATTCGACTCTTTCGGACTCCCTGCTGAGAACTATGCGATCAAGACAGGTATCCATCCCCAGGATTCCACACTCAAGAATATCGACACAATGGAAAAGCAGCTCCAGGCAATGGGCACAACAGTAGACTGGGACTATGAAGTAAAGACATGCATGCCCGACTACTACAGATGGAACCAGTGGTTCTTCATCGAGCTCTACAAGAGAGGCCTTGCTTACCGTAAGAATGCACC
>CADCJM010000093.1:688-5487 GCA_902801755.1 Oscillospiraceae bacterium | reverse complement strand
TCCGAGATGGTGAACTCGTTCCTGTCTTTTAAGAGGTTAAAGGCATCATCTTCGTAATCTATCCTATTCCTCAATCTGGTGATGGCCATCTTAATGATCTCGGCGTGATCGAACGCGAGATCGCTCTCGAAAATCACCTTATTCTCATTTGTGAAGATGATGCCGTTAACGTCATATTTAATAGAGAAAAGTTTTGCTTCCTTGGCGTCATCACCGGCCTTGATGTTCAGTTTATGCTTCGGAACAAGTGCAGTGTAGGCAACTGAAAGTACTGTCGTTCTGGGATCTCTTCCCAAATCTCCGAAAGTATAGAGCTGCTTGAGATAAACATTATCAACGTTCGTCTCAGTCTTAAGTTCCCTCGCTGCAGCCTCATCGATAGATTCTTTGCCTGCCTCAAGGAATCCGCCCGGGATTGCCCAGTGGTCCTTGTAAGGGAACCCTCCGCGCTTGATCAGAAGGATGTTAAGTTCATCGGAGTCGTCCAATGTGAAGATAACGATATCCGCAGTAACAGACGGGCGTTCGAACTTGGTAACGTCGTATTGCTCAAGGAATTCCTTCTCTTCTTTGGATATGCGGTTGCTCTTTCTCATGTTCTCCTCCGTTAATGGTAACTTGTACCATTAATATTATGGTACGTGATACCGTAACTGTCAAGAGGGAGATTATGAACAAACTGCAACATCTATCCTCATTAATCTGTATTTATAGTATCCTGATACAAATGGAACGGGTTAAGATCAAGGAAAGAGGTAAGCGGTCATGGGTAAGAAGATAGCGTGTATTGCAGTGGTTTTGGCTTTGTTGGTATCTGTTTTCGGGTGCGCGAAAAAGAACTCTATTGAGCTTGATCCGCAACTCAAAACCAACATCGAAGAGATAGTAAAAATGGGCGTCCGCCAAGAAGTCTATACAAAATATGGAAAAGCGCCCGGCATAACTGTCGACAAGATCGACGCCCGCGATGCTTCGGTAAATGATTATTACCAGATCTTGTTTACAGCCACGGGTTCTTATACGGTCGTCGCCGATAAGGATGAGTTATACACCGGCACTTTTACGATCGACGGACACTGGGAAGCTCATGGCTGCGGCACAGGTGAGTGTAAGCTTACAGCGGCCAAGAATGGCCTGAAGACTCTGCCAGAACAGAGCACTCTGTCTGAACTTGAACAAGTTATAAAAACCGAAGCAACGGAATCCACGACCGAACCTACCCCGTCCACGATCTATCAGCCGCTTGACGATTACATAGCTGCAAACACTCCATCAATGGGAAGGATCGTGGAGAAGGTTTACGAGAGTGATGTTAATCAGGACGGCCATCTTGATCTGTGCGTAACCGTTGTATATGGAAGCGGAATAATTTCGAGCGCCATTGTTGTATACGACGTTCAGAACGATAAGGGATACATCCTGGATGAGCGCATGACCTGCGATTATGAGATCTTAGGCGCCGATAAAGATCTTGTTGCAGTATGCAGGACTCAGTATGGCAAAGATGCGAAAATATACGGCGTGCTCGCGATAGAAGGCGACAATCTCGTCTTTGTTGAGAATGAGGAAATCGGCGCAACAACGCCTGTGAGAAACGGGTAAGAATATCCGCGATCTTGAAAATGCATAAATAACAGTCCCTAAATAACCTTTTAAACAAAACTATCTTGACAGAAGTGAAGGCAGTTCTATAATAAAATTACCCGACGGGTAATTTTATCTGGAGCTGCTTTTGTGAAGATAAACTATGCTAATGAGAAAGTTGAACTGCAAGGTTAGTCCACACTATGAGTAACTATATAGAATACAAAGATAATATTACTTTTCATCCCGGGGACTACATTAAAGAACTCGTTGATGAGAGCGGTCTTACACAGGAAGATTTTGCAAAGCGCCTGGGAACAACCCCCAAGAACTTAAGTATCCTGCTTAAGGGTGAACAGAGCTTGTCTACAGATATGGCGCTGAAGCTGTCGCGGATGATGGGAACGTCTGTCTCGATGTGGCTGAATCTTCAGCAGGCTTACGATGAGAAGCTTGCTGAGATTCAATCTGACAAGGAACTGGAGAAGGAACGTGAAGTCTTCAAGTATATTGACTACACGTATTTCCGCAAGAATTATAATTTGCCGGACCTGCCAAGGCAGGTTGACCAGCAGATCAAATGTGTAAGGGAATTCCTGTCTGTCGCGTCACTGTCGGTCTTGAAGGAAGACGATTTTGCGGTCAGCTTCAGGAGTGCTTCAAATAAGCTTAGCGGTTCCGATACAGTGAATGCCAATGCAATGATCCAGATCGCGATGAATCAGACGATCAAGATGGATATTCCTAAGTATAACAAGCGTAAGTTTGAGAAAGCCGTGGAGTATGCTCTGACCCAGACGAAGAACCATGATAGTTTCTATCCGATAATCAGAAGTGCCTTTGAGGAAGCCGGCGTCGCTCTGATAGTGCTGCCCGGATTGAAGAACTTCGGAATAAATGGAGCTACCAAGAAAGTGGATGGAAAGATAATGCTCATGGTAAATGAGCGCAGCCATTATGCGGATGCTTTCTGGTTTACTCTTTTTGGTGGAATCGGCCAGATTATGAACGGCGATATGGGTTTATCTACCCCTGATGAGAAAAGGAACCCGTCGGTGCAGTTCGCGCTGGATGCATTGGTTCCGGAAGATAAATACAAATGCTTCGTAAAGATGCGGAGCTTTGACGAATCATCTATCAGAAAGTTCGCCGATTCAATTGACAGAGATCCGGGCATTGTATTAGGACGCTTAATTAAAGACAATAAAATACCGGAGTCAGATATCTATTTATCGAAGAAGCTTCGCAAGCCTTATAGCGCAGTACTCGAAAATTACGGCTTCAGCAAAAACTAAAAACTCTTATTACACATCCAGCGTGAAATAATTCGCATCTTCTGTTCCGCTGTTGTCGTAGCAGAAGATCTTGTTCTCCTCACGGTCCAAGAGGCAGTTATAGCACGTCCAGAACTGTTCGAATCTGGTATCATCAAGAGCAGGATAGTCTCTTGCCCAGAGGTCGTTGGTGTCGCCGATGTTGTTATAGGGCATGTCCCAGTCGCCCTGTTTCTCGCGCTCGGCATCGTTCATGCCGAAGTAATTAACTGAGAACTTCTCGGAGCACTGGTATGTGGGATCGCAGTGGTAGTACTTACCGTCCAGCTTTACGATCGTCCATTCGTGAGCTTCTGTGGAATCCTTGTTGAGCGCGCCGCATGTTATAGCATCGATGCCGACCTGAAGAAGTAGATAGGCATAACAGCCGGCGGTCTCCTGGCAGATGCCTTTGTCTGTCATGATCGCGCGGTAAGGGGAGATGCCGTAGCCTTCTTTCGAACGGAAAGAGACATCGCCCATTGCATCATAGTCGTAGTCGATCCTTGCAGATTCAGAGATGTACAGTGCCAAAGCTTTCTCGAGCTCGCTGTCGTCTGCAAGAACAGCTCTTTCGATCAGATCCTCGACACGAGCTTTGAATTCGTCGACCTTCTTAAGGTATTCATCCTTGGGAATGCTGTATGTGAGCTCATATACGCCGTCTCCGACAGCACCGAAATATTCATCCGAGTTGTAGCAGTATTCGGATACGATTGGCAGGTTTACTCTTGATATAGACTGGAACAGATTCATCCACAGAGGTTTGCTGCACTCCACAGAATCAGCACCGGCGAGAATTGCGTCGCAGTATTTGAAGTAGTCTTCCTTGAACTGTTCGCCGTACTTGTCGACATACATCTGTGAAATGACGTGCGGGTTGAACGTGTGATCGTACGCGATTGAAGTTGTCTCGTTTGTCTCGCCGGCAGACTCCGAAGAATCCGAAGACACAGAAGCGGAAGTAACTTCTGAAGCCGTAGTATCAGCGGGCTTTACCGCCTGTGAGCATGAAGAAAATGCCATGAGGGCAGCTATTATTAATGATGAGATCAGCAGTCTTTTGTTCATTGTTTGCACCTTAAGTCGTTTATTGGCCGAGTGGTATCTCGCAGATCAGATCGCCCGTGCATTCGTAGGAATCGTAGCAGCAGAGCTTATTGTTCTCCCGGTCGATCTTATAGGACGTGATGGTCCATAAGGGCTCGAAACGCTTATCTTCAAGCTTTAAGTCCTTGTACCAGATATCGTTGGTGTCGCCGAAGTTATTATACTGCATGTCCCAGTCGCCTTCGATCTCGCGCTGCTTATCGTCCATGCCAAAATACCTTAAAGTGGCGCGCTCGTTGAGCTGGAAAGTCAGATCGCAGTGATAGTACTTGCCGTCAATCTTTACGACGGTCCATTCGTGCGATTCGGAAACGTCTTTTGTAAGGCCGCCGCAAGTGGTCGCGTCAACGCCGACCTGCATGAGCAGATAGGCATAAGCTCCGGCGATTGCCCGTATCGGTCATGAGCGCGCGGTAAGGGCAGAGGTTTAAGTCTGATGGATCCGTGGTGTCCGCAGCAGCTTCATCGTAGGTGAGCCTTTTGCCCTCTGACTGGTAGAGCGCGAGCGTCATCTCGAATGGTGTATCACCTTCCTGACATGCCGCTTCTATAAGTGATTCTATCCTTGCCTTGAATTCATCGACCTTCTTGAGGTACTCGTCTTTGGGAAGGCCGTAGCTTAGCTTGTATTCGCCATTTCCCACAGATGTTATATCTTCGTCCATGGAGTAGCAGTAACGGAATGCGATGGGAAGATAGATCCTGGAGAGGTCGCGGAATTTGGGAAGCCATTCCTTCTTGTCGCACTTTACGGTCTCTGCGCCTGAGAGGACCGCATCACAGTACCTGTAG
>CADCJM010000093.1:0-560 GCA_902801755.1 Oscillospiraceae bacterium | reverse complement strand
CAGCAGAAGCCCCGCCGGATGCCCCAGTCTCCGAAGCCTCAGAAGACACAGAAGCGGCAATCGCATCTGAATTATTACTTGTATTAATAGGCTTAACCGCCCGGGAACATGATGTGAATGCTACGAGGGCGGCTATAGTACCTACTGATATTATCAGTCTTTTATTCATTTCTTGTTTCCGGATATCCTTGTGTAGACTACGCCGTTTTCGAGGCCCTTGCCGTCAGTCTTGATAAGTGCCATCTCTTCGACGGTTACGAGCTGGAAGCCTTCTTTTACAAGGGCGGGAACGATCTTCTTCGTCGCTTCTGCAGTCGACTTGTAGAGGTCATGCATCAGGACGATGTCGCCGTCCTTGACCTTGCCGATTATTGCATTGCAGACTTTGTCGCAATCCTTGCTCTCCCAGTCGCGGGAGTCGACGCTCCAGAGTATTATCGGGCATCCGCAGGCCTTCTTGACTGTATCGTTATATCTGCCTTCCGGCGGTCTTAAGTATACAGAGGGCTTTCCTGAGATGCGCACGAGCTCATCGTCCGTGCCCTTGAGCTTCTCCTTGA
>CADCJM010000092.1:700-5273 GCA_902801755.1 Oscillospiraceae bacterium | reverse complement strand
CGATCATGTCAGTAAGAGTCTTATATGGTATGGATACAAAGTTTTGGTTTGTTATGTTTCCCATGTGTACTTCCTGTTTCCATCCGTGATTGGCTCCAATCACTATGAGTCCGACACCTGACGAGACTGCCATGTCTACGATCTTCCTGCTTGCTTTGTGCATGTAGTCTTTTATCTTGCGATTCCTTTTTGCCGTAAGTTTATTCATTCTTTTGGTACTGTTCTTTCCGTTATATTTCTTCGCCTCCTTTTGCATATGCGCTTTTGCCTTGTTGTAGTATTGGTTTATCGATTTCAGCGGTTTCCCATTGATTATCACGGGCCTGTCTTCAGAATCCCATGCGGCTGCTAAGAGATTGTTTACTCCCAAGTCTATCCCCATGACCTTTGTCCCGCATATCTGCTTTTCTTCTTTCTCATACATCAGACTGATAAGTATGGAGTTCTTAAAAATCTTTATGCGTATTTGCCTTACGTTTCCGTGTCTTGCACGGATGTGTATGCCGCTAAGAAACTTGGGCATAGTAACATTACCAGCCTCATCAACCTTAAAATTCTGACTGGTGATCACAAGAGAACCTCTTCCTGTTTTTGGGTTGAGATACCCCGGTACATGCGGATGTTCCTTAAACTTCTTCGGATCTTTCCCATATTCTGCTGTCGCCCTGTAGAACGACTTCCACTCTCTGCATTTCTCCTGTATGCATATCTGGCTGCATGTCGCATACGGAACGTCTTTATATACTTCCGTTCCTTTCAGATACCAGCTGAGGAAATATGCATCGGCTATGTATCCGTTATCGGTATCGATATAACGTAACCGCTTGACTTCAGAGCGGCCCAAATTGTATTCCGTGATGCCGCTGTTTATCGCTCTGATAAGTTCATCTTCCCATTCTTCTAGTGTCTTACCGTTCTTTATCTTCGTGTGGATACGGTAGCATTGTTTTATCAGGTAGTTGACGCTGTTGGAAAGGTTCTTCACTTTATAGCAGTAACTGTCTATCTCATGAAGAAGCTTCGTATTGTTATGTTTTTTTATTCTGTGTTCTTCCGAGAGTATCATGTTACATACCCCTTATCTCTAAGTGATGAATGAAAGCTGCGGTCTTGCCGATATGAAACATTCTTTTGCAGTTTCCTTAAGAGTCTTTTTATCCGACATGCATTTCAGATACTGAGCCATACACTCAAGTTCTTTCTTGTGCCTAACGCGATAGAACAGGAACTCGGGATAAATGACTTCTTGCAATCACGACAAAGGAAACGCCGTACACCATCTTTACGCTTTCCGTTCTTAACGACATAAAAGCCTTCGCAATAGATACATGCATTACCATCGGCAATACGTGTTTCAATAAGGAAGTCCTTTAAATTGTCATCGCGTACATTTACATTGTTGGAAAGGGGCGTTTAAAACACAATATGATCAGTGAAGGATAATTTCTTATATGCAGCAATGATTTCATTCAATTCTGAAATCTTTCCGGCTCCCTAAACAACAAACAAATGTTCTGTTTATATGATAGAACTAGAACGATTGTTTGTCAACTATGAAGTTTAAAAGAGCCAAGGAAATTTAATGCCGGATAGTGTCTGCAACTGATTGACGAACATCTTTGCATTATGTATAATTCCCGTTGTTTTAATAAAACATAATATACCAAGCATAGACGATGTTTATCAGAGTCTTAGGTGATTTTACGGGACCACTCCTTCCGGGAGTTAAGGCCATACGGACAGCCGGGTCCACTGCCGATGATCGGTTCTTCCGATCTATTGATTGAGTTAAAAGCTCAGTTTTATAAGTTGGTTACTTTATAACCGAAATGCGTAATCTTACGCAAACTTGTGAAATGGTCAATAAGAGTAGTAAAAGTAGTATTGCTATATAGACTCTATATGTTGGGTATCCGCCATCAGGGTGTTTAATCACACCTTTGTGGAGATAGATGAGAACATAGTGATTTAAGCGCAAGTTGTGTAATTACAGCTTGCGCTTTTTGTTTGAGGTGGTGTATGGAAAAAACAGAATTGGATCAGACCAGAGCTCCGATCTATGAAGCTCTCGAAAGATTCCGCGAGATGAGGGTCGTTCCTTTCGACGTGCCCGGACATAAGCACGGCAAGGGCAATCCCGAACTCACAGCTTTCCTGGGCGAGAAGTGTGTCGGCGTTGACGTCAACAGCATGAAGCCTTTGGATAACCTCTGCCATCCGGTATCGGTCATACGTGACGCTGAGCTTCTGGCAGCTGATGCATTTGGCGCAAAGCATGCTTTCCTCATGGTAGGTGGCACGACGAGCTCCGTTCAGAGCATGGTGCTTTCCTGCTGCAAGCAGGGTGACAAGATCATCCTGCCCAGAAACGTCCACAGAAGCGTCATCAACTCTTTGGTACTCTGCGGCGCTATTCCGGTATATGTTAATCCGGATGTTGACCGCCGCCTTGGTATCTCTCTCGGCATGAGCCGTGAACACGTAAGAAAGGCTATTGCTGAGCATCCCGATGCAGTTGCAGTACTTGTCAACAATCCGACTTATTACGGTATCTGCAGCGATCTGCGCGCCATCGTAAAGATGGCTCACGATGCCGGAATGCTCTGCCTTGCAGATGAAGCTCACGGCACACACTTCTACTTCGGTGAGAACATGCCGGTATCTGCCATGCGCGCAGGTGCCGATATGGCAGCCGTATCCATGCATAAGTCAGGCGGAAGCCTTACACAGTCAAGTCTTCTTCTCATCGGCGAGAATGTAAATGAGAGACACGTCAGACAGATCATTAACCTTACACAGACGACATCAGGAAGCTATCTTCTCATGTCCAGCCTTGATATAAGCCGCCGTAACCTGGCGCTCAGAGGAAGGGAAGTTTTCCGTAAGGTCGTAGAGATGGCTGAGTATGCAAGAGAAGAGATCAACGCTGTCGGAGGATACTATGCTTACGGCAGGGAGCTTATCAACGGCGATTCGATTTTCGACTTTGACCCTACAAAATTGAGTGTACATACAAGAGATATCGGCCTTGCAGGCATCGAAGTCTACGACATCTTAAGAGACGAATACGACATCCAGATCGAGTTCGGTGATATCGGAAACATTCTCGCTTATCTCTCGATCGGCGACAGGATGCAGGAGCTCGAGAGACTTGTCAGCGCTCTGGCTGAGATCAAGAGAAGATACAAGAAAGATCCGGACGGACTTTTGAGCCAGGAATATATCGATCCTGAAGTCGTATGCAGCCCGCAGGAAGCTTTCTATTCACAGAAGAAGAGCATCCCGATCAATGAGAGTTCAGGGTTTGTCTGCAGCGAGTTCGTTATGTGCTATCCGCCGGGAATCCCGATCCTGGCACCTGGCGAGAGGATCACAAAAGACATTATCGATTACATTCAGTACGCAAAGGCGAAGGGTTGTTCCATGACGGGTTCCGAGGATCCGGACATCAACAACATTAACGTTCTGGTATAAGGAGGTATATCGCGAATGAATCTATGGTTCAGTGAATATCACGCGCCTGACGTAAGACACAGTCTCCGCGTCACGAGACATCTTTATTCAAGCAAGAGCGACTATCAGCAGATCGATATTTTCGATACTCCTGAGTTCGGAAAAGTTCTTGCTCTGGACGGTGATGTAATGCTTACAGAGCGTGATGAATTCATCTACAATGAGATGATCACTCACATCCCGATGTCTGTTCATCCCAATGTTCAGGATGTACTCGTTATCGGCGCCGGAGACGGCGGTGTCGTTAAGGAACTGACAAGATACGATAACGTAAAGCGTATCGACTTAGTCGAGATGGATCCGCAGGTTATCGAAGCATGCCGCACATACCTTCCCGAGAATGCATGCAAGCTCGATGACACCCGTGTGCATATCTACTTTGATAATGCACTCAGATTCATAAGACGTTCAACAGATGAATACGATCTCATCATCGTAGATTCCAACGATCCGTTCGGTCCTTCCGAAGGTTACTTCACCAGAGAGTTTTACGGCATCTGCTATAACGCGTTAAGAAGCGACGGCATCATGGTAAACCAGCAGGGAAGCCCGTTCTATAAGCACGATGCGGAAGCGATGCAGAGAAGCCATAAGAGGATCGTAAATACTTTCCCTATAAGCCGTGTGTATCAGGCACACATCCCGACATATGCGGCAGGATACTGGCTGTTCGGCTTTGCGAGCAAGAAATATCACCCGATCAATGATTTCGATGAGGAGCGCTGGAAGGCCCTGCACCTCAGCACAAAGTACTATACAACAAAGCTGCACATAGGTTCATTCTATCTGCCGGCTTACCTTGAGAAGATGCTGATGGAGGTTGAGTAATGAATAAAAACGTAGAGACTTTTATCGGCTGTGACAGTGAGTATTCCGAAGCAGACATCGTGCTCTTCGGTGCACCTTTTGATTCAACGACGAGCTTTCGCCCCGGTGCGAGATTCGGAAGTGCCGCAATCCGCCACGAGAGCTTTGGAATTGAGACTTACAGCCCTTACCAGGATAAGGATCTTCTGGATAAGAAGGTTTTCGACTGCGGCGATCTCGAGCTCAGCTTCGG
>CADCJM010000092.1:0-668 GCA_902801755.1 Oscillospiraceae bacterium | reverse complement strand
GGCGGTGAGCATCTTGTTACATTAGGTTCTGTAAGGGCTGTTTTCGAAAAGTATCCGGATCTGCAGATCGTTCACTTCGATGCGCACTGCGATCTGCGTGATGATTATCTCGGCGCGAAGCTCAGCCATGCATGTGTCCTCAGAAGATGTCATGAACTTGTAGGTGACGGTAAGATCCACCAGTTCTGCATCAGGAGCGGTGACAGGGATGAATTCCTTTTCGCAAAGGACCACACTGACATGCACAAGTTCAATTTCGACGGACTTGCTGAAGTCTGTGAGGAATTGAGGAAGAATAATACGCCGGTCTATTTCACGATCGATCTTGACTGTATGGATCCGTCTTTATTCTGCGGAACAGGCACACCTGAGGCAGGCGGAGTGACTTTTACGGAACTTCTTAACGCGATCCTTACGGTCAGTAAGACGAATATTGTAGGTGCAGATATAAATGAACTTGCACCGATGTTAGATCAGAGCGGTGCATCCACGGCTGTGGCCTGCAAGGTATTAAGAGAATTAATTCTTTCAATCAATAAATAAGGAGATACGAAAATGAGCAGAGTATTAGTTATCGGATGTGGCGGAGTTGCCAATGTAGCTATCAGAAAGTGCTGTCAGGCAGATGACGTTTTTACGGAGCTTTGCATTGCCAGCCGTACAAAGTC
>CADCJM010000091.1 GCA_902801755.1 Oscillospiraceae bacterium | reverse complement strand
GCAGGCTATGCTCGAATTCGGTTCTGACAAGCCTGACTTAAGAAACCCGTTAAGAATAATCGACGTCTCAGAATTCTTCGAGAGATGCACATTCAAGGCATTCCATGGCAAGACTGTACGAGCTATCAACGTTCACGCAAAGCTCTCCAAGGGTCAGCACGAGAAGATGCTCAAGTTCGCTCAGGACGAGCTCGGAATGGGCGGCTTAGGCTACCTCGAAGTCCTCGAAGACATGAGCTACAAGGGACCTATCGATAAGTTCATCCCTGATGAAATGAAGACAGAACTCAAGGATATGGCTGGTCTTCAGGCCGGTGATACGATCTTCTTCATTGCTGACAACGAGGCACGTGCTAACGAGTGCGCTGGCAAGATCAGAAATGAGCTTGGCGCACGTCTCGACCTCATCGAGAAGAACGCATTCAGATTCTGCTTCGTCAACGACTTCCCTATGTATGAATGGGACAATGAGACAAAGAAGTACATCTTCACTCACAATCCTTTCTCCATGCCTCAGGGCGGCCTCGAAGCACTTAATACTAAGAAGCCTGAAGAGATCCTTGCTTACCAGTACGACATCGTATGCAACGGTATCGAGCTCTCATCCGGCGCTGTAAGAAACCACGATCTCGACATCATGAAGAAGGCTTTCGAGATTGCAGGATACTCCGAAGAAGAGCTTAAGACCAAGTTCGGCGCGCTCTACAGCGCATTCCAGTTCGGCGCTCCGCCGCACGCAGGAATGGCTCCGGGCGTAGACCGTATGATCATGATCTTACGTGGCGAAGAGAACATCAGAGAAGTCATTGCATTCCCTATGAACGGCAATGCACAGGATCTCCTCTGCGGCGCTCCTGGCGAAGTTACAGAGCAGCAGCTTCGTGAGACACACATCAAGATCAGACAGTAATGAAAGTTTATTTCCTTACATTAGGATGCAGAGTCAATCAATATGAGACAGATGCCGCAAGGCGTCTGTTTCTTGATAATGGGCACGAAAATGTCGACTCGCCCGAGGAGGCTGACGTCTGTATCGTAAACACCTGTTCGGTAACAGGTGAAGCCGACCGTAAGTCATCCCAGATGCTAAGGAGAATGGCCAAAAATAACCCTGATGCCGTCATCGTTGCGATGGGGTGCGCTTCAGAGCTTAAGAACGGTGAAGTGCCTGCTGATATCGTAATCGGTACCAGAGACAAGAACACTTTGGTTACCAAGGTGGAGGAGTTTTTCGCGCACCGCGGAAAGGAACTTACTCACAGCGCGTCCCACGTAAGGCCTGAAGTCAGCAAGACCGACGAGTACCACGACTTCGGCACAGTCTTATCGCCTGAGGGCACAAGGGCCTTTATCAAGATTGAAGACGGCTGCAATAATTTCTGCACTTACTGCGTCATCCCTTATGCAAGGGGAAGAGTCGTGAGCAGGAGCGAAGAGTCATGCCTGAAAGAAGCCGAATTCCTTGTATCAAGCGGTTTTAAGGAGATCATCGTATCAGGCATCCACCTCTGTTCCTACGGTAAGGACCAGGGCAAAGATATCTCAGCTCTTCTGGAGCTCCTTAAGAAGATCGATTCTATAGAAGGCCTTGAGAGATTAAGGCTCGGCTCACTTGAGCCCAAGTCCATGACTCCTGAATTTATCAGCGGTCTTAAGGAACTTAAGCATTTATGCCCTCATTTCCATCTTTCGCTCCAGTCAGGATCTGATACGGTCTTAAAGCGCATGAACAGGAAATACACCACCGCTGAATATGAGGACAGGGTAAAGGCTTTAAGAGCCGAATTCCCTGACATGTCTCTTACGACTGATATAATCACGGGTTTCCCCGGAGAGACCGAAGCAGAGTTCAATGAGACCATTGAATACGCTAGAAAGCTTAAATTTGCGAAGATCCACGTTTTCCCATACTCGGAAAGAGAAGGCACGAAGGCTGCTGATATGCCCCAGATGGACATGAGCATCCGTAAAAACCGCGCAAAGAGGCTTATCGAAGTCTCTGATGAACTCGCTTCAGAGTTTGCTTCTTCCATGACCGGCAAAGAAATTGAGATCCTGATAGAGAAGATCGAAGAGAAGGACGGCAAGACCATAGCTGAAGGCTATACCGGGAACTATGTCAGAGCTTTTGCTGAAGTCGAAAAGGATAAGTTCTCGCGGGGCGATATCGTCAAAGGAACAGCTGTAAGGGCAGAAAACGAAAATATTTTTGTCATCTTTGGGTGATTCTTTGTTTTAATCGAGCAATTTTTTCCGATTTGTTAAGAATTGTGTTTCAAATGTGAACTCTAAACGATATTTGATGTATAATTGTATGGTTAGAGATGTGTAATTTTAACCAAAAGTGAAATTCTTTTTTATGGAGGACACTAGAGTGAAGGGATTTACAAAAACAATTGCAGCATTCTGTGCAATGGCTATGATCTTCGGCATTTTCTCTGCAACCGTATTTGCAGATGAAACAGATATTCCACAAGTTGCTGCTGGAGAAGCTGCCGGGGATGAACCTCAAGCGGCTGGCAGTTTACCTCAATCACAGAGTCAGTACACCGTTCCTGTCTCAGGAAATGCATCTGATGAGGCTGGAGCATCTGCGGATGCAGGTTCAGTTGCAGGTTCAGTTCCGGGAAATGATGGAGATGATAATCTGGCAACAGATGCTCAACCGGAAGATGTCCCAACTGTAAATGATCAACCAGTAAATGATCAACCAGTAAATGATCAACCAGATGTTGTCCAGCAGGAAGATGGTCAGGAGAACGATGTCAATGATGCTGACAAAAAGTCTAATGACAAGGATTCCGTTGACAAAGATTCTGCTGAAAAAGAGTCTGCTGACAAAGATTCTCCGAAAAATGAAGTCGATAAGGAAGACGACAAAAATGTCGAGCCTTCTAAAGGCCTCACGAGGTCTGGCATCGTTGAGATCGATCAGGATTACATTGATAATAACGGCAAGTTGCCTGTAGAATCCGGTACATATAAGCTTGTTGAACCTATCTCTGTTTCTGAAACAACTATCTTTAATGTAGATGGTGCTGTAATCACTCTCGATCTTAATGGTTATAACCTTACATATACCGGTACAACAGGTTTGTTTATTGTAGGAGCGACCAACGGTACTTCTGTTTCAGCAGCTGTAAAGCTGACTATTACGGATTCTTCCAGCACACCTGGTACGATCACGGCAACAAATACTACAAAGGGTAATACCGACGTTTGGATCAGCTGTAATAATAACGCAACTGCATTAACGACAGGAACAAATGCTAACAGAGGCGGTTGTATCCTGATCAGGAACAGCAGTGAAGTTGTTCTTGAAAAGGTTACGATCAGCAACTTCCATGCCGAAGATGAAGGTGGCGCAATTCAAGCATCCAATGGTTCCTTCTTCACAATGAAGAGCGGAAAGATCACTAATTGTTCAGCAAAAGTAGCCGGTGGTGCTATCGCAGGTCATGCCGCATCTAACGGTACTACAGTAAATGGAATGAACCTTGTCTCGACCGTCAGGATCGAAGGCGGAGAGCTTTCCGGAAACAGCGCGAGAGCCGGCAGTGCTGTCAGAATCTTAAGATGCAATTTCTATATGACCGGTGGTGTCATCACGAATAATACAGCTACAGGTGGCTCTGGTGAGGCCGGTGGTGCAATCTTTATTTCTAAAATCAAGAGAAACCCTTATATTGAGATGAGCGGCAATCCTCAGATTTATGGCAATAACTGTTCTGAGGATTCCAAGAAAGCAGACCTTTTCTTCTATGATAAAACTACTATCCATGTTGTCGGCAATCTTGATGCTTCAGCAAAGTTAGTATTTGCCGGTGCTGAAATTAATAACAACTTCTTTGATATCAGCAATGCTACATATTCCATGAACAGCTTTATCAGCAATCACGATGGCTACATTGCTTATGTATCAGGCGACTATATTAAGCTTAAGCAGGGAGTATTGCCCAAGATCGAAGGTTATCAGCTGCTTATCGGCGGCGAGATCAAGCTCAGAGCATTTGTAAGTCTTGCAGAATATGCAAACAGCCAGACATCTGTAGGCTATGCTTATTCTTATACCAAGGGTTCAAAAACTGTTAATGTCTCGAACACTATTGCTTCCAGCGAGCTTACAGCAAGCGGCAGCAACTATTCATTCGATATCCCGGTTGAGTCTGCATGCATTACTTCACCGATTACTGTAACAATTACTTATACAGACGGTCAGGTAACAGGTGACCCTGTAACGATCGAGCAGTATATAAAAGCAGTTCTTGATGGTGATTATCCGACGAAAGTAAAGGATATAGCATATTCGCTCTGGTACTACGGAGGAGTGGCTATGCTACAGTTTAACATCAACAGGAATGATCCTGCGCTGAAGCCTGCAAATTGGGAAATTGATGGAAATCTTTATGATCCCGCGCAGGCACCCAAATATGAGATCGGAGAGGGTTCTGCTTACACACCTGCAAATGATCCTGACGGTGCTTTCTATGGAGCAAGTGTTAACTTCCTTTCCAAGACAGAAGTTAACCTGTACTTCAAGAAGTCGGTTTTAGGAGATACAGCTCCTTCAATGACTGTAACTTATGCAGGAAATGAGACTGAGACGGTCAGTGCTACTGTAAAC
>CADCJM010000090.1 GCA_902801755.1 Oscillospiraceae bacterium | reverse complement strand
ACCAAAATTAAAGGCTATTATTTGCCGACCGCAAAGAATAAAATGGTCAAGGATTTTTACGGGCTCCAGGGCTTCGAAAAGATAAGAGAGATGGAAGACGGCACTTCCGAGTGGCTGCTCGACCTCGACAAGCCGCATAAGAGCGGCAATGTTGCTATCAAGGTTAACTAATCCGCTTCTGTAAGGAGATAAGGAAATGACAAGAGAAGAGATTTACGGCAAGCTTAATGAAGTATTCCAGGATGTTTTCGATGACGAGGACATCACTGTTAACGACTCCACTGTCGCAGCAGACGTTGACGGCTGGGATTCACTTGAGCACATCAACCTCATTGTTGCTGTTGAAAGATGCTTCGGCATCAAGTTCACGATGGGCGAGACGACAGGGCTTAAGAATGTAGGTGAGATGGTCGACAGGATCATCGCTCACTTAGGCTAAGGGATCTTAAATGTCGCTGGTATCGTCGTTATTCCTGTTTTTCGTTGCGGCAGTCGTACTGCTGTACTATATCCTGCCCAAGAGCTTCCGCTTCTGGGTGGTTCTTGCAGCGAGCCTCGCATTTTCGGCATTTCTGGGATTCTATACGCTCCTGTTCGTGCTGGTATCAGCTGTCCTCTGCTATATCGGAGGTCTTCTGGCCGGCCCTTCTAAGAGCAATGCCCTGCGTAATGCTGCAACTGTCATCACGGTCGTTATCAACATCGCGCTCCTTTGCGCAGTCAAATACTATAACGTTATCGGCCTTGCCGCAGAGAGATTAAACCTCATGTTCGGTGCGGTAAACGGCGCAAACAGCTTCTTCCTTTACGCAGTCCCTGTCGGAATGTCCTTCTACGTTCTCCAGACAACAGGCTACATCTTAGACTGCAGATGGGAGAAGATCGCGCCTGAGAAGAACTTCTTCAAGGTCTTGCTGTTCTCCACCTATTTCCCGCAGCTCATGTCGGGACCTATGAACACCTATGCCAATCTTTCCGCTGAGTTCGAAAAGGCGAAGGAGGTCAAGTTTGACTTCTCACGCATCTCCGACGGCGCAGTCAGAGTCGCATGGGGCTTTTTCAAAAAACTCGTGATCGCAGAGCGCGCCGCAATGGTCGTCAACATGATCTATGCCAACCACCAGAAGTATACCGGCTGGTATGTCCCGCTCGGAGTGTTCTTTTTCGCGATCCAGCTCTATACAGACTTCTCCGGATGCATGGATGTCGTTATCGGCGTATCCCATATGCTCGGCATCGAACTGCCTGAGAACTTCAACGTTCCGTTCCTGTCAAAGACCGTAAAGGAATACTGGAGAAGATGGCATATCACGCTCGGCGCCTGGCTCCGCGATTACCTCATGTATCCTGTCCTGAAGAGCACACCGCTCATTAAGATCGGCGACTGGTCCAAGGCAAAGTTCGGCAAGAAGAACGGCAAGAAGGTTCCTACTTATATCGCGCTGCTCATCCTCTGGTTCGCTGTAGGTTACTGGCACGGCGGTCTTTGGAACTACGTTATCGGCTCAGGCATCCTGCACTTTATCTATATCGTGCTCGGCATGATCTTCGAGCCTCTGTTCAAGAAGATCAGACCCAAGATCGGCGCTGACAAGCTTTATTTCAGGATCTTCCAGTCCGTCCGCACATTTATCCTTATGCTCACGGGCTTCGTATTCTTCAGATCCGCAACTGTCGGCGATGCCATCGATATGTATGCGGCCATTTTCAGAAAGGGCGGCGTTGAACTTAACTGGGAAAACTTCGCTTCTTCCGGCATGAACCTTGCAAATCTCATCGTTCTCATTGTTGCAGTACTTATTGTCTGCGCAGTTGATGCTTACAAGTACCAGCCAAGTGAGGATGACCAGCCGCGTTCAGCCATCGCATTCTTAAGAAGCAAGGGCATCGTTTTATTGTGGGCTGCATTCATGGCGCTCGTAGTAGTTACGTTAGTATTCGGAATGTATGGTTTAGGCTATGATTCCGGTTCATTCATATACGCAAGAATCTAAGGGGGAAATAACAAAATGAACATAGTTTGTCTTGATATGGAAGGTGTTCTGGTACCTGAGATCTGGATCGAGTTTTCAAAGAAGACCGGCATCCCGGAGCTTACCAGAACCACAAGAGACGAGCCTGATTACGACAAGCTCATGCACTGGAGACTCGGCATCTTAAGAGAGCACGGCTTAGGCCTCAAGGAGATACAGGACGTTATTGCCCAGATCGATCCGCTCCCGGGTGCCAGGGAATTCTTAGATGAGCTCCGCAAGGACATGCAGGTCATCATCATCAGCGACACATTCACACAGTTCGCCATGCCTCTGATGGCAAAGCTCGGCTATCCTGCGCTTTTCTGCAACTCGCTTGTAGTCGGCGAAGACGGCATGATCGAAGACTTCAAGATGAGGATTCAGGATTCCAAGCTGTCCACGGTTAAGGCACTGCAGTCCATCGGTTTTGACACGATCGCTTCCGGCGATTCTTATAATGACCTCGCCATGATCAAGGCATCCAAGGCGGGCTTCCTTTTCAAGAGCACGGAGAAGATCATCGCTGATAACCCTGATATCCCTGCATTTGAGGAGTTCTCCGAGCTCCTGGCTGCTATCAGGGCTGTCCCGGATTCAAACTGAGATTAGTTGAATTTTAATGTTAAGGCCGCCTTCGGGCGGCTTTTTATGTGAGGGGCAGGTGATTTTGGTGTTCAGCGCCTGTTTTTTGCGCTTCAGGGGCAAAATTTCGAAAAATTTGCCTCTGGAGGGGTGTTTTTTCGAGTTCAGGGGCAAAGGAAGAAGCAAGCCGGGGCTCAGTCCTTGTATGCTTTTGGCAGGTTCCAGCCGTAGTGGGCGGCGCAGAAACGGATGACGCAGACGAAGAAGAAGCCTGCGAGCATTGCCGCCTCGGCTGAACCGGTGATGATATACATGGTATAAACGACTGCCGCGCCGACGATGGAGGCGCATGCGTAGATGTGCTTTACAAAGATATAGGGCATCTCGAGTGAGAGGACATCTCTTAAGACACCGCCGCCGACGCCGGTTACGACGCCTAAGAAGATAACGAGGAAGGCGTTGTTTGCATGAGTTCCGAGAAGGCCTGTATGGACGCCGTCTGCGGTGAAGGCCGCAAGACCTACTGTGTCGAACCAGAAGAAGATCTTGTCGTAGATCGCGCGGGTCTTCTCGGAGACGTTCTTCTTGTTCTTGTGCTGCCACCATACGAAAATGAAGGTGATATTTGCAGAGATAGCCGCGATGATTACGAAGAAAGGGTTCTTGAATGCCATCGGAGGGGTGGTGCCCATGACGAGGTCACGGATGATGCCGCCGCCCGTAGCTGTTAAGAGAGCCAGGATATTGACGCCGAAGATGTCCATCTTTTTTCTGATTCCGGCCATGGCTCCGGACACTGCGAAAGCCACAGTGCCGATGATGTCTGTTATCAAGATGAAAAGTCCGGTATCCATAGGTGACATTATATATGTTTTCGATCGAAATATCTGTCCTTTTATTATTATAATATTTGACAGTTTTATCTACTCTAAATACAATTAAACAATCTATCACGAAATGGAGATAATCAGGAAAATGGCGGCAATGACAGATTGCGAACATCTCGTACAGTATTACGAGACGGATCAGATGGGCGTTGTCCATCATTCGAACTATATCAGGTGGTTCGAGGAAGCCAGAACCCAGCTTTTCGAAGAGATCGGGTTAGGCTACAAGGGAATGGAAGAAATGGGCATAATAAGCCCGGTCGTTGGTCTTACGGCTAAGTATAAGACAATGGCAAAGTACTGTGATACAGTCGTAATAAGGGCTGAGATCACCAGATATACAGGTGTCAGATTCGACATCAAGTACACGATCTTCGACAAGGAGACCGAGCAGGTAAGATGCACGGGAACGAGCGAACACTGCTTCATCAACAGAGAGGGCAAGGTCATCTCGATGCAGAGGGAGAAGCCCGTAGAGCACGCTAGGTTCGACGAGCTGGTCAACGGTAAGAAAGGCTAATACTATGGCAGACATCATCATCGTAGGAGCAGGTCCGGCAGGACTTTCGGCAGCCATTTATGCAAGACGCGCAGGAATGGACACGGTCCTTTACGAGGGCGAGATGTATGGCGGTCAGATCGTCAACACGCCTGAGATCGAGAACTATCCTGCGATCGCGAAGATCTCCGGTTTTGATTTTGCAAACGACCTCTATAACCAGGCGGTAAACCTTGGTGCGGTGCTTGAATTTGACCGCGTCGCTGCAGTCGAAAAGACTGATTCAGGCTTCGAAGTCACTCTTGATTCAGGTGCGAAAAATACCGCCAAGGCAGTCATCCTTGCGGTCGGCGCTACAAACCGCCATCTGGGTATCGCAAGAGAAGACGAGCTCCTGGGCAAGGGCATTTCCTATTGCGCCACATGTGACGGCGCATTCTATAAGGGAAAGACTGTTGCAGTCAACGGCGGCGGAAATACCGCAGTTGAGGATGCCATATATCTTGCAGGTATCGTGGACAAGGTATATCTTATACACCGCAGAAACGAATTCAGAGCTGACGAGGTTCTCGTAAATGCGGCAAAAGCGCTTCCGAACCTTGAGATCGTAACACCTTATACGATCGGAAGCCTTGAAGGCGAGCCCAAGCTCTCAAGCCTGGAGCTCATAAACAAGGAAGACGGCAGCAGTAAGAAAATCGATTTAGACGGACTTTTCGTTGCTATCGGCCAGGAACCTAAGACAGCAGACTTCAAGGATCTTGTCACACTGCAGGGCGGATACATCGAAGCAGGCGAGAACTGCAAGACAAATGTTGAAGGTATCTTCGCTGCAGGCGATGCGAGAGTAAAGAAGGTAACAGAGTCAAGAAGGTAAGACAGCTTACGACTGCCTGCGCTGACGGTGCAGTTGCGGCTCTGGCTGCGATCGACTATATCAAGCTCGGCGTTTGATATTAAAGAGATAACAATTTGTTGGAGGAATATATGTACAGAAATGTTTTCGATGTGCTTGAAGAGAGAGGTTACTTCTCACAGGCTACACACAGAGACGAGATCTATGAGCTTTTGAGCAAGCCCGGTGTTTCTTTCTACATCGGATTTGACCCGACAGCTGATTCACTTCACGTTGGCCACTTCGTTCAGATGATGGTTATGAGCCACATGCAGAAGGCAGGCCACAGACCGATCGCTCTCATGGGCGGCGGTACAGCCATGATCGGCGACCCTACGGGCCGTACTGACATGCGTCAGATGATGACAGTAGAGACGATCGACCACAACGTTGAGTGCTTCAAGAAGCAGATGGGCAAGGTCGTTGATTTTTCTGAGGGCAAGGCTCTCATCGTAAACAACGCCGACTGGCTCAGAAACCTCAACTATATTGAGTTCTTAAGAGAAGTAGGTACACACTTCTCCGTTAACAAGATGCTCACGGCTGAGTGCTACAAGCAGCGTCTTGAGAAGGGTCTTTCCTTCCTTGAATTCAACTATATGCTCATGCAGGGCTACGACTTCTATTACCTCCACGAGAAGTACGGCTGCGACCTTGAGTTCGGCGGTGATGACCAGTGGTCCAACATCCTCGCAGGCATGGAGCTCGTACGCCGTAAGAAGGGCGATTCCGTTTACGGTCTCACATTCACTCTCCTTACAAACAGCGAGGGCAAGAAGATGGGTAAGACCGCAAAGGGCGCTGTATGGCTCGACGCTGAGAAGACACCTGTT
>CADCJM010000089.1 GCA_902801755.1 Oscillospiraceae bacterium | reverse complement strand
GTAGGCCCCGGCGAGAAGGAGCCTAAGCTCTCAAGACTTGGCGGCGACGAGTGGAAGAAGTCCGTATCGCGCGCCAGGGAAGCCATCAAGAAGGTTGCTTACGACCTCCTTAAGATCTACGCTGCAAGAAGCGTAAACAAAGGCTTTGCGTGCGCTCCCGACGAAGAGCAGCAAAAGCTTTTCGAAGGCAGGTTCCCATACGTTGAGACCGAAGACCAGCTCCGCGCAGTACAGGAGATAAAGGCTGACATGGAATCCGAGAAGCCGATGGACAGGCTCCTTTGCGGCGACGTCGGATTCGGCAAGACCGAAGTAGCGTTCAGGGCAATGTTCAAAGCCGTAATGAACGGCAGGCAGGTAATAATGCTCGCGCCTACAACGCTTCTTGCGCAGCAGCACTATGAGAATTTCTCAGCCAGGGTAAAGGACTTCCCGGTAAATGTCTGCATGCTCTCCAGATTCGTCTCACCTTCGCAGATCAAGCAGAATCTCATGGACATAAAGAACGGCAAGATCGATGTCATTATAGGCACGCATAGAGTGCTTTCCAACGACGTAAAACCGCCTCATTTAGGCCTTCTTGTCGTCGACGAGGAGCAGCGCTTCGGTGTAAATCACAAAGAGAAGATCAAGTCCATGAAGACAGATGTCGATGTTCTCTCGCTCTCCGCAACGCCTATCCCGAGAACGCTTCATATGTCGCTTTCAGGCATCAGGGATATATCTGTTCTGGAGGAAGCGCCTTTCAACAGGCGTGCTGTACAGACATACGTCTTAGGTTACGATGAGCAGATAATAATTCAGGCGTGCATGCGTGAGATCGCCCGCGGCGGCCAGATCTTCTATCTTTATAACCGCACTTCAGACATCGATAAAGTCGCAGATGCGCTTGCAAAGTCAATGCCCGGCGTCCGCGTCACATATGCTCACGGCCAGATGCCTGAGAACGGCCTCGAAGCCGTGGTTACAGACTTCATCGAAGGCAAGTACGATATCCTCGTCTGCACGACCATCATCGAAAACGGCGTCGACATGCCTAATGTTAATACCCTGATCGTCGAGAATGCCGACCGCTTCGGCCTCTCGCAGCTCTATCAGATCAAGGGACGTGTCGGAAGATCCGACAGGCAGGCATATGCCTACATCACATATAATGCTGATGCGCCTCTTAACGAGGAGGCTTCGAAAAGACTCAACGCGCTCCGTGAATTCACCGAATTAGGTTCCGGTGTCCGCATTGCCATGCGTGACCTTGAAGTGCGCGGCGCGGGAAGTCTCTTAGGTGCTGAACAGCACGGCCAGATGGATGTTATCGGTTATGAACTTTACTGCAGATTATTGGATGAGGAAGTCCGTCTTCTCAAGTCCGGCAAGGACGAAGTACTTGATACCGACCTTATCACGGGCCACGCAGATTCTTCAACAGACGGGTTCTCTGTTGAAGTCGACTACGACGCATATATTCCTGCTTCCTATATCCAGGACGAGGCTGCCAGGATGAGCTGTTACAGACGTATCGGCGACATCTCCGATTACGATTCCTACAGCGACTTTATCGATGAAGTCACAGACCGTTACGGCGATGCTCCTTCAGAGGTATATATCCTCTCCGGCATCTCCCTGATACGCTCTACAGCCGGCTCTCTGGGCTTTACAAAGGCATCGATAAAGAACGCAGGCGTAAGGCTTTACCTCAACCAGAATCTTCAGATCGATATGCAGGCATTCGGCGCACTGATGCGGGACAAGTTCTACGGCGCCCGGGTCAACATCAATGCCACGGGATCAATGCCATACATGCTTTTCAAGCCCTCATCGGTAAAGCAGGAAAAGACGGTATCAGAGATCGTGGCACTTCTCAAGATCCTCAATGACAACCGGACACCTGCTGACAAGCCTGAAGAAGATAAAGTATAATAAGCGCGAAAAATGCTCCAATAGTCTAACGGATAGAATAGCGGTTTCCGGTACCGTAGATGCGGGTTCGACTCCTGCTTGGAGCGCCAATGAGGAAAAGCTTCCTTCAACGTACGAACAGTAATTTGCCTTCGGCAAATTAACTAGTTGAAGGAAGCTTTTCTATTGGCGTGCTTAAGGGAAGCCATGCGGAACTAGCATCAAGGTGTTTTCTTGTTGACGTAGAAGAAGGAAGCCTTCGGCAAATTAACTAGTTGCAAAGGTCTTTTTACTTGGCGTGCTTAAGGGAAGCCGCGCAGGTGTTATAATGGTCCGGTAAGTTTGGGACACCTTGTGGGGATTAACGGAGAAAGCGCATGCGTAAAGCTCTTGTGAGAATGGCTGCAGTCTTGATGGCAGGATTACTGCCGTTTTCGGCATTTCAAAAAACTCTCCGCGCAGAGTCCGGCATGAATGACAATTCCGGCAAAGAGATCAGGAGCGGAACGGCCCATATTACGGGCGCGATGGAAAGTAATATCTATTTCGGAAACTACTGGCAGTCCGTCAAGAGTGAAGATGCGGCAGACAGCAACAAGGAGCCCGTCAAGTGGAGAGTTCTCGCAAACGGCGGCAGCCTTTTCGTCGTGTCAGATAAGAACCTTGACTGCATCGAATATAATTCATCCGCTGAAACAGTCACCTGGGAAAATTGCACCTTGAGAAAGTGGCTCAACAGCAAATTCCTTGATAAGGCATTTACCGCACAGGAGCAGGGCGCAGTCCTTGAATCCCTCGTCGTAAATGAGGACGGCGCGAAGGGTTCTGAGGCAGGAGCCGATACCTATGACAAGGTTTATCTTTTATCCATTTATGAAGTGATCGATCCGGAACTGGGATTCCCCACAGACTGGAAGGACAAGGGCGGCACGCGCGTCGCACTTAACACCGAATACACCAAGAGCAAGCGTGCCATGACGGGCCCTGATATGTCGGGTGCGTGGTGGCTCAGGACCCCCGGCGACGCCAAGAATGCGGCGAACGTTTTTAATGCCGGCAACGTTTTTGTAAGGGGCGGCAATGTTAATAACTTCATTTTCGCAGTGCGTCCTGCGATGAATATCGACACTTCAAAAGTTCTTTTCACATCACCTGCCGAGGGCGGCAAGACTTCAGGCGCGCCCGGGCCGGATGCAATGAAAGAAGCAGGTTTTTATACCGGGAGCGACTGGAAGCTCACTATAAAAGACGATACAAGACCTGTTTTCGAAGCTTCCGTTTCAGGCTCAAAAACGATCCTCAAAGACGGCGCTGTAAAGCTCAGATACAAGGGCGCTTCTGCAGGCGAAAATGAATATGTCTCGGCGATGATCGAAGACATGGAAGGCAACATTCTTTACTACGGAAATATCGTAGACAACACCTCTGCTGACGCAAAAGATTCAGGCAAAACAACAATCAATGTTCCGGCAGAATTGACGCCCGGAGACTACAAGCTCCTGGTCTTTTCCGAACAGTGCAACGGAGACTTTAAGACGGATCCGGCAAGCAACATCGTAAACCTCGACATCACCATCTCGAAGTATAAGACAGCTGACAGGAATCTCCTGATCGGAATCAGCGCTGCAATTGTTGCAGCAGCAATAGTTTCTGTAGTTATCGCTGTCAGGAAAAAGAAGCACGCTTAAAAAGACGGATATCCTCCGGAGCATATTTTAAAGGAGCTTTTCGTTGGTGTCTGTTATCATGTTTTTTGATATGGGGAAGAATCTTGTAACGTTTTGGGGACTCGTGCGTTATTAAGGTGAAAGGAGGAATAGAAATGCTTTTCGAAGATATCTATGAGAACTATTTCAAAGACGTCTGCCGCTTGTGTTTCAGTCTTACAAAGAATGAAGAAAATGCAGAAGATCTTGCGCAAGAGACTTTTGTTAAGGCTTTAGCTTCGATAGATTCTTTTGATGGTTCAAAAGATATCAGGGCATGGCTTTTTACTATTGCGAAAAACACCTTTTACAGCGAGTGCCGGAAGAAAAAATGGATCGCGGACGGGGAGGTTCCGGAGGAGATGCCTGCCGCCGATCAGGACATTCTGGAAGTTATCTCTGATAAGGAAAGCGCAGTATTAATTCACAAATATCTGCACAGCATGAAAGAGCCATACAAGGAAGTTTTCCACTTAAGAGTATTTGGCGAATTGGATTTTGAGGAAATAGGAAACATTTTCGGTAAGAGTGCCAGCTGGGCCCGCGTCACTTTCTACCGGGCAAAAAACGAGATAAAGAATTACATGACTGACATAGGAGAGATATAACATGAAAGTTAAATGTGCAGTTATAAATGATCTGTTGCCGTTATACGTTGATGATGTTCTTTCGAAAGAGTCCAGAGAGCTTGTCGAAGAGCATATCAGTGAATGCGAAGCCTGCAGAAAAACGCTCGAAAACATGACGGGCAAGATGAGCATTCCTGTTAACAAAGAGCTCAGGATGGATGAGACAAGATCACTTAAAGGATTGAAAAAGATCGTCACACGCTATAAGGGGCTGGCTATTGCATTTGCGATCATTGCAGTGATCCTGATCATGGTCTCCACAGTGTTAATTATGTGCCAGATCCAAAAGGATATTCCCTATAACGGAAGCAACATAACACTCGACGAGCATGACAACGGGTATTACATTCACTATCACGGTACCGGAGCAATCCTGTATAGCGCCGGAAGCGTAATTGACGGCGAATGGGAAATCTCTTTCTCACAGACGGCTTTTGACAGGATCATCTGGCCCTTATACCGTCACGGAGACTATGAGGTAAGGTTTTGCGAAAAAGGCAAGATTACAAAGCTTACCACGCCGGATGGAGTTGTGATCTGGGAAGCAAATGAGCAGCAGATGCAGGCCCATGAGGAGTGGCTTAGGTCGCATGAGAATTAACGCCAAATAACAAGTGGTTGAAAAGCAACAAAAAAGCGGTGTCTCACTTTTGGAAGACACCGCCGTTTGTTTGTGCAAGATTAAAAAATGTCTTTTTCGCCAAACAGTTCTTCTTCCGGATTGGCTTGCTCTGTATTCGTAAACGACGGATAGAACGGGACGTTTGTGCCGCAGTACATGCATCTGCCGAGCATTGGAGCGTTGGGTGATTTTTTTACCGCCTTTCCGCATTTCGGGCAGG
>CADCJM010000088.1 GCA_902801755.1 Oscillospiraceae bacterium | reverse complement strand
TTCAAATCCTCTCAGGTATATGTCACGCAGAGCTCTTACTGAAACGTGAGAGTTGCTGAACATTCTGTTGTCTTCCTGGTTATTGCAGGCAAAGTGCTTTATCGTTACACCCTTACCGTCAACTGACTGAACGCCAAGTGTGTCGTAAGCAGCGCAAAGGCCTGTAACCAGCGGGTCTTCGGAATAGTATTCAAAGTTTCTTCCGCACAAAGGATTCCTGTGAATATTCATTCCGGGTGCGAGCCAGAGATTTACACCGAACTCCTCCATCTCTTCGCCGACCAGACGGCCGAGCGTTCCGATGAGGTCCAGATTCCAGGTCGAAGCAAGTGATATTGCTGTCGGGATCATGGTGCAGTACTGGTAGTAATCAATGGCATCTTCAGGTGTGTCTTCCGGGAACGGGTTATTGATAAGACCGAATGTCTCACCGCCTCTTAAGAGATCACCTGCTTTTGTTGCCTTGAAGTGAGGCTGGAGTCTTAATCCTGCAGGGCCGTCAGCCATAACGAGAGGCGGGAATCTCCTCTTGCCTTCAAATCTTGATGTTGTCTCAGCAGCTGCGCCCGGCACATGCATTGCGGAAGAGAAAACGATATCTTCAAAGCCATCCTTGATGTAGTTGCCGACTAAGAGCTCAGAGAGTTCCTCTAAAGAGAACTGTGCTACGAATTCAGCGACACCGGCGTTGCGTCCTATTACGGATCCCAATGTGAGAGTCTCGTCTCTTCTCTCGTCCATGTGAGTCTCGCAGACACCTCTGTATCTAATTATGCTTCTTCTGACGCGTGAAAGATCAAGAGTGAATACTCTCTCGCAAGCAGCGAGCTGGGCGTTATCTATTGCCTGATGGAGTTCCTTGCCTTTTCCGGGATTTGTCATGTCCTCGAAAACATATCTTGCGTCGTCTTCCAGGATCCTGTCGTACTTCTCTTTTACGACGAAGTCAGGAACATTAAGAACTGCTTCGATATTTGTATCGCGTGAACTTGTGCCGACTCTGATGATGTAGTCTCCGTCAGGAATGACTCTTGCCGGATAGTTGTTATCGAAGCAGGCGAAATAATCGATCGGGAATGAGATCTCGACATTCATGCTCTCGCCGGGATAGATAAGATCGGTCTTTGCAAATCCTGCGAGTTCCTGATAAGGTCTGTCGATATAACCTTCAGGTGCGGAGAAATATGCCTGTACAACTTCTTTTCCGGGGAAGTCACCAGTGTTTCTGACCTTGACCCAGATCTTAATATCCGTACCTTCCTGAGTTACGCTTAATACCTCAGTGGTAAATGTCGTATAGGATCTGCCGAATCCGAAGCAGTATGCAGGTGTGATTCCGAATGAATCGAAATATCTGTAGCCCACATAGATGCCTTCCTTGTAGAATTCATCGTCCGTATCGCCGTCGAGGCTGGAGAATTCATTTGCACAGGGGTAATCCTCATAAGATCTTGCCCATGTATCAACGAGCTTGCCTGAAGGATTGGTAACGCCTGTAAGAGCATCTGCTACAATGTAGCCTGTCTGGTTGCCTACCTGGCCCACGAACAGGATCGAGCTTACACCCGGACGGTGCTTAAGGCGGTTCATATCGATAACGCCTCCGATGTTAAGGAGAACGATTACCTTGCTGAAATTGTCTGTGATGAAATTAAGATTGTATTCCTCTTCGTCAGTCAGATAATAGTCGCCCTTCTCAGGCTTTCTGTCTCTTCCTTCTGTGGAATCTCTTGAGATTACGAAGATCGCCGTATCGCATGAAGCCTCAGCAACATCTTCCTCTGTAATGAGCGGCATGGCAGGTGCTTCCAATGCCATCTCGAAATAAACGCTTGTAGCGGGAACACCACGCTCCTTTGCGGTGGTCTCGACCTTATCCATATAAGCTTTGACAGTTGAATCGTAGATCTCATCGTATCTGTCAAGCCAGCCTGTGGATGCTATCTCAAAACCTGCTTCGGCAAGACCGTCGCAGATCGATACTTCATATCTTGTGTTGACCTCTCCGGATCCGCCGCCGCCTCTTACGGTGTGTCTGGCGCCGTTGCCGTAAAGAGCGATACGGCCGATACTTCTCAAAGGTAAAGTGCCGTCATTCTCGAGCAAAACAAGACACTCACCCGCAAGTTCTCTTACGGTATTTGCATGCCTTATTTCCAGTTCTGTCATCGCATCAGTAGTCTTTGCGAGAAAATCCATAGAGCACCCCTTCCATAAAGCCGCGCACAAAACCCGACTTTAATATTCAGCTAAACACTAGACTATTATATTATAAAAACTCACGAGCGCAAATTTACAAAATAATTAAAAAAGCACTCCGCTGTAAGGTTTGGGAGTGCTTTGGGGGTTATCTGTAATCCGTGATCGATATCACCTGTCCGCCGGACCGGTAATCGTAATCGTCTATGGTCTTGCCGTCATAATACCTGGTATCCTTAGCTCCATAGATCGAATACTTCAGGACGCCTTTGTTGCCTTCTCCCGGCTCTATCCTTATGACCAGCATATATACTGTCTGATCGGCTTCGGACAGATTGGAGGCTGCCGTCTGATATGGTGCCAGATCCCTTCTGACATATAGAGTCTTTTCGAAAGCGCTCTTATCGGAATTAGGATAGATCAGGATGCTGTCGAGATTGGACTGATCCTTCAGGACACAGCTGCTTGCGATCCTTCCGATCTTGTTCTTGCAGTTCGCATCCCCATATACCGAGTATGAGAAATCCTTTTCGATCCCGTCACTGTCGACGCAAAAACCAACCTTCGCAGGAACATCCGTAAGAGGGATAACGCACGCGAACTTAAGGAACTTAACATCTTCAGTTATCTCTGACATGCTCTGCTTGCATGCCTTTTTCTTGACTGAAGAGGAATGCCACATCTTGGCAACGCCGTTTTCGATGCCGGCGAAAATACCGATGTGAGTCCAGTATGTGTAATTGTAATCGTTATCCCAGATGATTATGTCTCCGGGCTGCGCATTGATGCTCTGAAGATAGGAGACCCACTGCTTATTGGTAAAACCCTCAACATTCTTCCTCTTGGAACCCCTGGGCTTTACGATCTTGTCGACGTAATTGTTGTAGAGCCACGTTACCGACGTTCCGCCCGGTCTGTAGACCTCATATTTGTCGACATAACTGTCGCATTTCTTATGCTCTTCCTTGCGGTTGAACTTGCAGCGGTATTTAAACTTCTTGGTCTTATACTCGTAGTATTTCTTGAATTCGTGAACCGTGCCGAATGTAAGCCTGAACACAAGGCTTACATAACCGTCACACGCGAGGCAGTTTTCCTGATTGCCTGAGGTATATGCGATCTTATCAAGTCTTTTGCAGTTGTTAAGGACCTGTTTGCGGAAATCTTCCTGCGATACAAAACCATCGCCCTTTCCGCTTCTTTCCTTGAAAACATCGTAAAGGGTCGCGTATTTGGTGTCGGCCTCTACACCGACGGGTTCAGCATATGCACTGCCGATGCCCGCAACAACAGCGGCCATTGCCAGTATAGCAATTGCTTTGACAGCAATTCTTTTGATGTCTTTTACACCCATTAAACCTCGCTTTTCCCCGTGGTAATTTTAGCAAGGCAAAAGTGACATGTAAATCAAATTTAAGGTTTCATGTAAGACCTTTTCGTGACAAAGCAATAACTAAGATCTGTGACAATTACCACTTCCACTCTTCGAAAAACCTCTTTTTCTTTCCGTCTTTATTATGTCTCTTGCCCCACTCGTTGATGGATGCCATAACGATAAGGATGCTTCCTGAGACGAGAAGATAAACGAGCCATACGAGAGTGGACCAGAATTCAACCGACAGGTAGATCGCAACGGATATCATCGCAACGATACCAAGGATGAACCACAGTCTTGTCCGTCTGATAAAAGCGAAAATGAATATGCCAATTGAAGCAGTTCCGACAATGATCAGGTCGAGAGCTTCGCCTGTATGAGCAGCTGATATTCCTTCTGCCACAAGAGCAACCGCCACACCCGTAAACCATATGTATTTTGCTGCATTTGCCGGGAAAGGCTTGATGATCTTGCATACCAGGAACAGGGTTCCGAGTATTATGGCCAGATATATCTCAAGCCTGAACAGACTCGGGAACTCAATGAACGGCTGTACTAATACTGCCAGGCACAAGAGCGCTGCAACAATACCGAATATGACCCTCAAGGGTATCTTTACCCTGCCTGTAAGATTTAAGACAAGCACTGCAAGGACAACAAATACCAGCATTGCCACATAATCTGCCTCTGCCAGTCCGAAAAGGAGTATGACAGATGTAAGTGACAGATAGTCAATCGCTTTATTCGAGAAGATATATTTGCGGAATATAAGTCTTCCGATACCTGCCAAAGCAACGCAGGCTACAGCGGCCAATATATTCCTGAAATCCGTATTTTCGATCTTTCCGAATTCAGCGATGATGGAGATCTCTGCCGCGAGTACGGGAAGGATTGAGAAGAACTCAGATCTAAATACGGCAAGCAGAACTGCGAAGATCACAGAGATAATGATCATCTGCCAGTTCGATCCTATAAATGACCATGAGACCGTGAACCAGATGCATGCTGCGGCAATGAGGAAATAATAGATGCCGGAAGCAAGTTCCTTAGCGAACCCTTCTTTCCTCTTGTTAACGATGAATGCCACAGTAAGAACTGCCATGTTAAGTACCAGGAAGAATACGGGTACGATCTGCCTTATAAGTGTATACGTTAGATCAGCGTCAATAAGGTCAAGGACACTGTATTCTTCAAGATATCCGACCAGAACATATACTGCCAGAGACGGTGAATTGATAAATAACGTTGACCAGAAAGCCGTGCCGTAATTGAATCTCTTATCCTTAAATGACCTGAGCATAAAGAATAAGCACACCACCATAACAGATAATGTCAATAAGCCGGCACAGACATCGTCGCGGTAATACAATATGCTTCTTGAAGACAGCGAGAAGCACGAGATAAAAGCTGCAACAGGTGCGATGACATTCATTACCAGGCCTGCCGTAAAGATCCTTACATCTTCCTTGAAGAATCTTATGACAACAGCTGCTATGGCAGGGACCAAAGCTGCCAGTGTGAAGTACAGGTGTCCCTGGAAAGGAAGCTCTTCGAATTCGAAGTACAGCAAGCTCATTCCAATGTAATAGATTATCGCCGTAAGGATCGATAAAGTAATCGTCATACCAAGCGATACGGCGCCCTTGAAGACTCCTTCCCTGACATATTCGTCCGGGATCTTAATCCCGTGTTTTTCGCAGGAGCGGTAGAACCCCGAAAGCCTGTTGACCGTGACGCTTGTTTTTTCGCCGTGGATGAAGGCTATTTTTTTATGCCCCAGTATTTCACGATTGTTATAACAGTACAGAGCTTCGTAAATTGTTAA
>CADCJM010000087.1 GCA_902801755.1 Oscillospiraceae bacterium | reverse complement strand
ATGCAGTTCTCACGGCCGCGTACAAAAGCCAGGGCCTTGGCAGCCGCAACGTATGCCAGGAGCGCACGCGGGCTTGCTCCTACATCGATATCACCGGATTCTCTTGTAGCTTCGACGATCTTTACGGCATAGTCGTAGAGGAGGTCTGATACGTATATATTCTTAACCTTTTCCTGCATCGAGAAGATCTCGTCCCTGGTGGTTACGGGCGTGAGATTTTCGAGCGGGTCTTCAGTGGCAAATCTCTTTAAGATCGAGATGCTCTCGTCATGCGTGGGATAGTCCATCTTAAGCATCATGAGGAAACGGTCGAGCTGAGCTTCAGGAAGCGGGAATGTGCCCTGTGACTCAACCGGGTTCTGTGTAGCGATTACGAGGAAAGGAAGGTCCAGCTTCCTTGTATCACCGTCTACTGTGACCTGCTGTTGATCTCGTCGGCAAGAAGGATATTTGTAAAGAGAGGTCCCTTGCGGAATACGAATCTGTTTGCCTCGCGGTCGAAAAAGTTGATGCCCGTAAGATCTGACGGCAAAAGGTCAATCGTAAACTGCACGCGCTTAAAATCAAGATCCAGAGACTGCGCCAGAGCCTTGGCTGTCTTTGTCTTGCCCGTGCCGGGCACGTCTTCTAACAGAACGTGGCCTCCGACGAGGAGCGATACGAGCAGGAGTTCGATCTGCTTATCCTTGCCGACGATGACCTTGTCTACATTTCCGATGAGCTTTTCAGAGAACGAATTCATAACAATATCCTTTCTGACACCGAAGTGCATGCATTACTTCTAATAAGTATAAGGGATTTGTATATGCAGGAAAAGGGAAATAGTCTAGAAGAATACCTTACAAAATCACGGGCGGTTGCCAGGTGCTTTTTCGCGGCCTCAGGGGCAAGGAACTCCGAATTTTGCCTCTGGAAGGCCATTTCCGCGCTCTCAGGGGCAAAAAAATCCAAATTTTGCCTCTGGAAGGCCATTTTCGCGCTCTCAGAGGCAAAACGCATCGTGCAAACGGCGGTGCCCCGCAGTGTTATTGCTAAATATTTAAGATGGTATAATGTGAGGCAAATATAATAGGAAGAGTTGTTATGAAAGTATTTATTGTCTATTGCCATCCGTCTGAGGATTCGTTTACGAGGAATATCCGCGATGCATTTATCAGGGGCATCACTGACAGCGGGAATGAATATATTATCTCGGATCTTTACAGGATGGATTTTAAGGCTGACATTACCGAGCAGCAGTATTTAAGAGACGCAAACTATGAGAACACGCCTTTTACTGAAGAGGATGTTCTCGCTGAGCATGAGAAGATCAATTCGGCTGATGCCATTGCTTTTATATATCCGGTCTTCTGGACAGAGGCTCCGGCAAAGCTGGTCGGCTGGTTTGACAGGGTGTGGACCTACGGGTTCGCTTATGGCGATAAGAAGATGAAGATGATGGATAAGGCCATGGTCCTTTGCTCTGCAGGCAATCCGATTGAGAGATTGGAGCAGTTCGGGCTTCTTAGCAGCATGAAGAAAGTCATGTTCGGCGACAGGCTTTTTAACCGTGCAAGACAGATGGAATTCGTTGTTTTCGACGGCACATCGAGAGAGAAGGAGACGCGCGAAGGCAACTGGAATAGTAACCTCGAAAAGGCTTATGAGAAGGGCAGGACGTTCTTTGATAAGGCTGAGGAAGTGTTTACGGTCGACGATAAGATCTTCACCGCAGTGGAGAATTCGGAATCGGGCGAGGTGTCGGACCAGACGGTATTCTGCTATCACCAGAAGGGCAATGTCATCTGGGCCGAATATTCGGGCGGCAGCATCGTTAAGGGATTCCTGATAGGTACAATGGATGAGGACCACAACCTGCATTTTAATTACCAGCACATGAATACTGACGGCAATTTGAGGACCGGCTCATGCGATTCTGCGCCGGCGCTCGAAAACGGCAAGCTCAGGTTCAACGAGAGATGGAAGTGGACGATGGGCGAAGAGGGCACATCGGTGATTGAAGAAATCTGATTTGGAGATATTATTTAGTTATGAATTGGAGAAAATTTACAGCTTATCTGCTTATTGCATCAATGACGGCCACGCTTTTCACGGGCTGCAAAAAGGAGCCGGCGGCCGAGACCGTCCCCACGACAGAATCTACCGTTGCAACGACCACGACGGAGTCTTCCGAGACTACGCCTGAGACTACGGCGAAGGTCACACGCACGGCTGAAGAATATAAGCAGGCGGGAATAAATGAGCTCAATTCCGTTCCGATCCTAATGTATCACAGGATCTACGGGATGAAGAATTCCGAGACCCAGTATAAGGGCGGCAATGTTGACAAGGACGGCTATAACAGGACGTCCGAGGCTTTCGAGGCGGACCTCAGGAGCTTCTATGAGCAGGGCTACCGCATGATGAGGCTGACTGATTTTGTAGACGGCAATATCGATGTGCCGTTTGGTTACAGCCCGCTTATCCTTACATTTGATGACGGCATAAGAGATGTTGTCATTGAGGGCTGGAATGACGACGGTTCGCCCAAATTCGATCCGGGCTGCGCCATTGCCATCCTGGAGAAGATCAAGGCAGAGTTCCCTGATTACAACGTTACTGCGACGTTCTTTCTTAACTACAAGCTTTTCTGCAACAGCGAAGAGGATGATAAGAAGATCTTAAAGTGGATGGTCGATAACGGCTACGATATCGGCAACCACACATACGATCACGTTAAGCTCGGAGGCATGAAAGGTGATGCCATCGAAAAGCAGGTTGGCTCGATGTACAAGCTTTTAGACAGCATTATTCCGGGACAATACGTAAATATAGTAGCTCTGCCTTACGGTTCACCTGAGAAGATCAGTGAAGACAATGCTGACTACAAGAAGATCCTGGAAGGATCCTATGAGGGCTTTAATTACACGACGAAGGCCACGCTCCTCTGCGCATGGACAAGGTCTTATTCGCCTTTCGTAAGAGACTACAACAAGACTGCGATAAGACGTATCCGTGCATACGACAACGGCGGCGTCTACTGGGATATCGAAGACAACTTTAAGCAGCTCAATAACGGCAAGAGATATATCTCTGACGGTGATCCCGATACGATCGTATATCCTTCGGAAGATAATGCGAGCGGCACATGGCTTAAAGAGACGTACGGTCACATAGCGATCCCATACTGAGGTTTAATTAATGAACAGATTTCTAAAAACACTAACTGGTGCATTTTGCACTGTATCAATACTGTTGGGCGGAGTTACAGTCTTCGCGGCAGATGACAGGAAGACTCCATCGGGCGTCCGATACGATGATGTCGGAGGCACTATCGAGAAGTGGGCAAAGGAGAACCCTGACGATTATGTTTCCTTCGTAACCGCGGTCTTCAATAAGGATGAACTGCTTTATGAGGGTGCCTTTGGTGAGACCGACCGCGAGAATAAAGTGGAATGCACCACAGATTCCGTCTTTGAATGGGGAAGCGTTTCCAAGCTGACTGTCTGGGTCAGTGTCATGCAGCTCTATGAGCAGGGCAGGATCGACCTGAATGCCGATGTCAGGGGCTATCTGCCTGACGGATTCTTCCAAAAACTCAAATATGATGACCCTGTAACAATGTTAAATCTCATGAATCACGATGCCGGATGGGGCGAATGCACCTGGAATCTTCAGGTAGAGGATGCTTCTGAGGTCGTTCCCTTGGGAGAGGCTTTGAGAGCCACCGAACCGCCTCAGATGTACCGTCCGGGCGAAGTGTGCTCCTATTCCAACTGGGGTGCGGCTCTCGCAGGCTATGTCGTGGAGTGCATTACGGGCGAGTCTTTTGCTGATTATGTGCATAAGAATATTTTCGAGCCCTTGGGAATGGAGCATACCGCGATCCTTCCTGACCACAGCGACAATGCATGGGTCAAGGAGAGGCGAATTGATCTTCATGCTTATAATTTTGATGGCTCGAAATGGAATAACAACGGTCAGCAGCTTCTCTATATAAATGTCTATCCGGCAGGCGCTGCGACCGGAACTATTGGCGACATGGCCAGATTTGCCCAGAGCTTTGTAAGGGAAGACCATCCACTGTTCCAGAAGCAGGAGACATTAGATCTTTTGCTTTCACCTTCGTCATATCTTGGTGACACCGATATTGTTAACTGCTGCCACGGACTCTGGGTAGACAGTATGAAGAACTGCACTCTGATAGGCCATGACGGCGGAACGAACTGCTGCAGCTCAAATCTCAAGTTCGATCCCAAAACAGGTCTTGGCTTTGTCTTCATGACTTCTTCAGGCGGCAAAGCAGACCTTAAAAAACTCATCTTCGGAGAGCCTGCCGTACCTGACTTGAGTGCTCATGAAGGCACAATTTCTGATCCCGGCGGCCTTGCAGGCGTCTATGCCGGCTGCAGATCTGTCCGCCGCGGATTCTATAAGATCTACGGAATGCTCAGCATGCTTCCTGCAATCTATAAGGGTGACAACACTTACGATGCGGCAGGAGTCGCTACTATCCGCCAGATATCCGATAATATCTGCATATTGGATCAGAGCGCGTCATATCCTGCATACGTTTATAAGACATCGGACGGCACCAGGATATTCTCGCTCGGATCACAGAGCTTTGCGCTTGATAATACGATAGTTCCGACGCTCGTTCTTATTGCAGTCTTCATCTTAATGACTGTCGTCGGCGGCTTTATGCTGTTATCCAAGTTCATAAGCCTTATCGGAAGGCGTCTTGAACCTTATAAGGGCATGCTCCTTATTGCGGTCACGCAGTTTATCAGACCTGCGGTCTTCATACCCATAATTGCTCTCCTTACATCTAATGCCACGCTCTACGGAATTACCAGATCACAGGGCTATGTTGTATTCGGAGTGGAAGCTGCCTGCATGGCGGTATTTGCTGCAACGCTTATATCTTCAGCCTTCTGGCTTTTCTCGAAAAATGAAGAATGCGCGCCTAAGTGGAAGTACATAATGAGCATCTTAGGAAACGGCGCAGCCATCGCCATGATGCTTATGCTTGAACTCGTTAATATCTGGGGCATCTGAGATCTTTTGGATTTTTAAGGAGACAACTATGGAACTTTGGGACCTTTATGACATAAACGGCAATAAGACAGGTGAGACATGGGAAAGAAAGCCCGGAAACTATGTGGATATTCCTGACGGGCGTTATCATCTGGTAGCCGATATCCTCGTTATTCATAAGGACGGCACATTTCTGCTGACCAAAAGGGACCCCCGTAAAGATTTCCTGCCCGGATACTGGGAACCCGGTGCCGGCGGCGCTGCACAGCAGGGCGAAGATCCCTATGAGTGTGCCGTAAGGGAACTTTTCGAAGAGACGGGTCTTAAGGCCGACAGCATGGAGCTTGTGGGCCGGCATGTAAGTGAGTACTATCACAGCCTCTACTATTCATATGTGGCAACCGTAAGTTCTGACAAGGATTCTGTTGTCCTTCAGGAAGGCGAGACAACTGAATATAAATGGGTCGATGTGGAGGGCTTCAAGGAATATATGAGGGCAGATCTCTCCATGAAGGATCACATTAAAAGATACGGGGAATACTTCGAAAAGCTCTTTGCTGAAATCTAAAGGAAATTGGCTATTTACCAGCTTGTGACTGATATTTTTAAATCTCCGAAATGAATAGTATCATACCGGCTCTTTAATGGCACTAGCCTAATGCCTCTACCTGATCTAATTCAGGCTGCTTTTATCTTGGTTATCTGTTCTCCTGTCTTGATGGGAATTGCTCTTGTACTACCCAGTTTAATCATCTGATATGCAGCATTTATGTCTGCGTTTATCAGTATCCCGTTGTTGCTCCTGAACAGACCGCGTTCCTCTCTTCGTTCTTTGTCGTAGTATTCTCTCGTGGGCTTTTCTCCGTCAAGATAACTCGTTCCGCTCGTATAACTCTCGCTTACAATCCTGACCTCTATCCCTTCAAGCTTTGCCTTGTATGCGATCATGTCAGTAAGAGTCTTATATGGTATGGATACAAAGTTTTGGTTTGTTATGTTTCCCATGTGTACTTCCTGTTTCCATCCGTGATTGGCTCCAA
>CADCJM010000086.1:604-7159 GCA_902801755.1 Oscillospiraceae bacterium | reverse complement strand
ACTTCGTTTATAATAAAATCAAAGGTCAAAGCCTTTTGAAACTTTCAACGGAAGGGAGTGATTTTATGAAGATCACTACACAGGGTAACGGAATTCGCATCGGTACGAGACTTGAGGAAAAGATCGCTTCTAAGATGTCGAAGTTCGACAAGTACTTCGGTGATGAAGGAACACTCAATGTCCGCATCAGACCTGAAGGATCCGATATGGTAGTCGAGATCACAATGAAGTTCGACGGCAGGATCTTAAGAGCTGAGGCAGTTGATGAGGATATCCTGACAGCAGTTGACAGAACAGTTGATAAGCTCGAATCTCAGATCAGAAGACAGAAGACCAAATTCCTTAAGAGAAAGAAGGACTTCCCGGGAATCGTTAATTATCTTGAGGATGATGGCGGAGCTGATTTCGACTTCGTTGACGAGAAGGATGAGAAGATCACAAAGCGTAAGCAGTTCGCATTAAGACCTATGACATCTGAGGATGCTATTCTCCAGCTCGAGATGTTGGGACATGACTTCTTCGTATACCTTGACAGCGATACAAATTCTGTCTGCGTTGTTTATAAGAGATATGACGGCGGCTATGGCCTCCTTGAACCTGAATATTGATCTATTACAACTGATATAACGGAGGCTGCCTTTTATGGCAGCCTCTTTTTTTGTAAAGATTTTGTCAGGAATGCTTAGAATAAAGGCTCTATCAAAGAATTGCCTAACATTTGACGGGATTTTTTTACATTTTTCTTTCTAAAATGCATTAACGATATCTGACGGCCTGCTTTTTGAATTATGGGGATAATATCAGCAGGATTTACCGTCATTTGACCGGAATACGCAATATGACATTTATGCTTAGGCTTTTCAGACAGGTCCGTAAGTGAGATCATAAATCGGTTGCAAAAAGGGGATAAGTATTATGGATTATAAATTTTTGGGACATGAGACTGCTTCAGAGGTAAAGCCTAAGGAAGGCTGCGGTTATAAACTGGATTCGCTTCTTGATCTTTATGATGTTTTGGCAGACGGGGTCTGGAGAGCCGCTACATGCGCTCCGAGAATGCAGGCTAACTGGACTTCAGAGAACAAGACATACGGACAGTGTTCTATTACAGCATTCCTTATCCAGGATATTTTCGGAGGCGAGGTCTACGGCATCAAGAGACCTGACGGCAATTTCCACTGCTACAATGTTATTGACGGGAAGCAGTACGATCTTACGATCGAGCAGTTTGGTGATGAAGCCAAGAGCCTTGTTTACGACAACACAAATCCCCAGCTCAGAGAGGTCCACTTCAGAAAGGAAGAGAAGTACAACAGATACCTTCTCTTAAAGAGCCTTTTGAAGGGCGTCCGCGGAGCTTAAATTCCTTTATTCTTTCTGTAACACAATTGTTTCACATATAGTCTTTTCATAGTGATAAACTTATTTTGAGATTTTTTTTTAAGACCTCGAAAAGGAGAGTGTTTATGCGCAAGACGTTCACGACATTATTTGTTCTGACCGTGATTACGGGTGTCTTGAGCTTTATTGCTACCCTCTGCGAAGTCAGATCGGGTGCGAACAGAGGTTATGTCCAGTCTGGTGACGCAACCTACTATTACGACGATCTTGGTGAAGAGTACGCCGGGTTTAAAGTGATGCCCGAAGACGGCACTACCAAATACTTCGATGAAGAGACGCACATAATGGCCAAGGGCGAGACTGAGATCTCAGGCAACATGTACCTTTTCAGCAATGAAGGCGTAATGCTTACAGGTTTCCAGAAAACCGGAGACAAGACCAGATACTACAGTCCCCAGACAGGCGTTATGAAGAAGGGCTGGCTTGATGACAATGCGGACACTTATTATTTCGATAAGGAAACGGGCGAGATGGCATCAGGCTGGACAGAAATAGACGGCAAAAAGTATTATTTCGATCCTGCAAGCGGAAAGTCCGCGAAGGGACTTTTCAAGATAGATGACGGATCTTATTATGCCGATCCGGAGAACTGCGTTGTCGCAGCAGGCCTTAAGGTAATCGACGGCAAGCAGTATTTCTTCGATGAGGAAACAGGTCTTATGAAGACCGGCTGGATCGACTACAACGATGAGAAGTATTTCTTCAATGAAGATACAGGCGAAGGCCTTGACGGCATAGTCGAAAAGGAAGACGGCAAATACGGCTTTATCGGCGGCCTGATGATCAGGAACAAAAGAGCCATGGCTGACAACCACCTCTACTATTTTGGTGATGACGGCAAAGTCACACGTGAGGTCGACGGCAGCAAGCCTATGGTCGCACTGACTTACGATGACGGTCCGTCGCAATATACCAATTCGATCATTGACACACTCGAAAAGTATGGCGGCAAAGCGACGTTCTTTATCGTCGGCGACAGAGTATCCTGGAATGAGGATCCTGCAAAGCGCGAAGGCGAACTGAACTATGAGCTTGGCAATCACACATACAGCCACAACACGCTTACAAAGCTTAAAAAGGAACAGATACAGGAGAAGATCCAGAAGACTGATGACGAGCTTATCAGGGTCACAGGAAGGAAAACCACCTGCTTAAGACCTCCGGGAGGAAGCTGCAACAAGACAGTAAGAGAGTCTGTCGAACTTCCTATTATTCTCTGGAGTATTGATTCCAGAGACTGGGAGAGCAGAAACGCTGACAAGATCTGTGGACGTGTCATCGGCAAGGTCAAAGACGGCGATATCGTTCTCATGCATGATCTTTACCAGGCAACGGCCGATGCGACAAAGAGGATCGTTCCCGCGCTCGTCAATGCAGGCTTCCAGCTTGTAACTGTTGAGGAGATGGGCCTTCTTAAGCGCGGCGGCCTCGAGAACGGCGTGGTCTACTACTCAATCGAAAAGAAATAAGGTTCGCAGCATATATGGATAATATAACTGACTACGTCCGCTGGTACGGCGCGATCGGCTTTGAAGGAAGACCTTTTACAAGAGTCGATAATATCGTGCTCAGTCAGTTGTCTTACCTTGACCTCAAGGATATCCCTGAGCTTTATACCGGCGGCGGTTCAATGATGCTGAAGGATGCCGTGAATTACCTCACGGGCGAGGGCATCTCGATCAGGAAAATGGCACCCGATGACAGCATCAGGTTTACTAACCTGGTCAAAGCAGCTGCCGCTTCAAAAAGATTCGGAACCCTTTATATATCTTCATTCGTGGATGTTTTCGACGAGGGAGATTCGATACAGTTTGCAGCAATGACATTCTCACCTGATCCAAAGGGAGGATGGGCATTTATCGGCTTCAGGGGAACCGACAGCACGATAGCCGGCTGGAAGGAAGATTTCATGATGAGCTTCATGCTGACGTCCTCCCAGAAGATGGCCGCAGACTATGTAAGAAAAAGTCTTAATATCTTTGATACGGTCATGACAGGCGGTCATTCCAAGGGAGGCAATCTGGCTATTTATTCGGCCGCTGTACTTCCTGACGAACTTTTCGACAGGGTAGAGCATATCTACACAAACGACGGTCCGGGTTTCTGTCCTGAAGTATTGAAAGAAGACCTTATAAAGAGGGCAAATCCGAAGACCACAAGGATCATTCCGCAGTTCTCCGTTGTAGGAAATGTCTTTGCCCCTAAGGTCGATGACAGTTATGTCATAAGGAGCGACAAGCAGGGCGGAGACCAGCACGAACTCTGTTCATGGCTCATCGATCACGGCGACCTGATGCTCGCGCCTGACGGCATGGACCCTCTGGCAATAAAGATCAACAGCGGATTCGATAAGTGGATCTATTCCGTTGATATTGAAGAGAGAAAAAGATTTATCAATGCGCTTTTCGATGCCATGAGCGAAGATAACACGCTTACAGTAGAGCAGTTTTCCGCGCAGGGCACAAAGGCGTGGGAAAGAGTCCTTGGAGTTGTCATGGGAGATGACGAAGGCTTCAGGATCGCCGCAGCATCGCTTCCTGATAACCTGCTTCTGGACGGTGCCGGCAAGAAGGTAGCAAAATCAGGCATTGTAAGGCAGTTCCGTAGATCAGATCTTGCCAAAGGACTTGCCATGATCCTTGGTGGACTAGTTATCTTCCTTATTCCGGAATCATTCCTGTTCCTGTTTGTATCTATCCTTCTGTTTGCCGCAACGGTAATATCTATCGTGCTTTGCATAAAGAAGATGAAGAAGGACAACTGGAATTTCCAGCTTCACCTGGTCGATGCGACAGTGGCATCCGCGCTCCTTGCGACGACCGTAATTACATTCGTAAAAGAAGGCGCGCTTTTTGTCATGGCAAGCGGTATTTTCGCAGCGCTCCTTTTTGCCTGTGCATATAACTGTTTTGCGAGAGCCAAAAAGACACATAACAGGCCATTCGTTGTAACGCTGATCATAATGAGCGCTGTCTGGGCAGTGAGCGGAATCTATATTCTTTTCGCGCCCGAAAACACACTTTCCGTATACATGATCATCGTCGGTATCCTTGCTATCATCGACGGTCTTATAAGAGTTCTGAAGGCATACAGGATAAGACACCGCTGGTACGTGAAATAACCGCATTTCTTAAGTCAGATACCCTTTCCAAGCGGTGATTAGAAGTACCGCTTGTGCTATAATCAGAATATTCAGAACAAGGAGGGAGCTTTCATATGGCAGAAGATTTAGAGAAGAAAATGGAACCCGAGATCAGCGAAGCCGCTGACAAGGCAGCAGAAGTCATTAAGGAAGAAGTAACTGCTGCAGAAGAGAAGGCAGCCGAGAAAGTAGCTGAGGCAGCAAAGGAAACCGCCGAAGCAACCGCAGCTGCAGCAACTGCAGTGACAGCGACCGCCGCAAAAGAAGCCGAAGCAGCAGCCAAGGCAGCAAAGAAGGCCGAAGAGCAGGCAGCCAAGGAAGCCAAGAAGGCTGAAGAACAGGCTGCAAAAGAAGCTGCAAAACGTCAGGCCCAGGCTGAGAAGCAGGCCGAGAAGGAAAGACTCGCCAAGGAAAAGGCTGAGGCAAAGCTCGAGAAGAAGAGACAGAAGAAGGCCGCAGAACAGGCTCTTATCGATGCCTGCCCTCCGCAGTACAGACCTGTTTCCACATCCAAGTATTTCTGGCTTGCATTTTTAAGCTGTGTTCCCGTAATCGGTTTTATCGCAACATTTATCCTTTCCATTGCAGGACGCAACAGGAATGTTAAGAACTTCGAGAGAGCGATCCTCGCTTATTACATCATTGCTATCGTTATCGCTCTTATCGGCCTGATCGTAGTCGGAATCTGCCTGCCTTCAGAAATAAGAGAGAATGTCATCGAAGCTATCAGGACAATGGCTGGTTCTATAAGCATCGGCTAAGGTTTGTTACATACTTAAAATGCTGCCCCTGCCTGCATGGCGGGGGCTTTTTGTTGCCTTCTTTTTATCCTGATGTCTTATGTCTGTAACATTGTTATTTTACAATCGGAGTAACAAAGTTATGAAAGAGGGTAATCGGCAATTATGGAAGACAAACTTATCTCAAAAAAAGACCTGCTCACAAAGGAAGGAATCTCCTACGGAACACTCTACCGCTGGAAGCGTCAGGGCCTTATTCCCGAGAGCTGGTTCATTCACAAGGCTACAGAGATCGGTCAGGCAACATTCTTCCCTGAAGAGAAGATCACAGCCAGGATCGCACGCATCAAGGATCTCAAGAGCGAGCTTTCCGTTGACCAGATGCAGGAGCTCTTCTCTGCAAACGTAGAGAGCTTCAAGATCCCTTTGCAGGATTTCAAGGATCTCGAGATCGTAGGCAGAATGTCCATTACCGCTTTCACTTCTGTTTTCCCTATGAAGGATCTCCTCGATTTCAACGATGTTTTCGGAATGTATGTCGTAGATCACTTAATGAAGCTTTCCGGAATCTATCTTGAGGATGCAAAGCAGGTATTAAGACTTCTTTGCAAGTATCTCTCCGCTGAGGCTTCCAAGGAATACCAGCTCATTCTTCTCCGCAAGATGGGCGTTCCGATGAGGAATACCAGCTCATTCTTCTCCGCAAGATGGGCGTTCCGATGACAGTTCTCGTAAGAGGCGAAGATGAGATCCTGCTCGAAGACAACGCAGAAGTAATCGCATGTGCTAACCTCGGCGAATTCGAAGAAGCACTGAAGGATCAGCTTATTGCCTGATAAGAAATAAACATGGCTGCAAAAGAAGAACAATTCATCGAAGTATTAGGCGTTCTTGCAGAAGGCGCCAGATATAAGATCCTCTCTCTTCTTGCATCGAAAGGTGAGCTTCCCGCAAAGGACATCCTCGCTGAATTCGAATTTACGCAGCCGACATTATCCCACCACATGGCATGCCTCGTTGACGCGGGCCTCGTAAATGTGGTGCGCAAAGGTCGATTTGCTTACTACTCGGTAAACAAAGACACAATCGATCTTATATCTTCCGGAATAGAATCTCTTAAGACCGGCCCGAAAAAGTCATCCAAAGCAAAAACTCCCGAATCAGATGACTTGGAGAAGATCAAAAAGAGCAAGAAAAAGAAGAAGAAAGACAAGAACAAGAAAAAGAAAAAAGACTGATTGGAAGGACCGTCGCACAAGATCGTGTGGCGGT
>CADCJM010000086.1:0-543 GCA_902801755.1 Oscillospiraceae bacterium | reverse complement strand
AGTAATCCTGATTTTTGCAATGACCTTATCTTTATGTGGCTGCAGGAAAACAAAAGTAAAGATGCTCGTGAAGGAATACAGAAGCGGCTTTGGAATAACTGGGCAGGATTTTTCCGGATACAGGGAATATGAGGTAAAGAATATAAAAGAAGGCGATGTCATCACCGGAGGATTTTTGGGCAGCGATTTTGAAATAGCCAAAGACAAGGGTGCAGCCGAAAACGCATGGGTAATGAGGATAGGAGAGATCACTGACGAAGGCGTAGAGGTAACGACCAGAACCGGTACCATGACGAGGACTTACGGAGTTCCTATGACACTTGATTCCTTATCACATATGGATGACGGACCAAACTACAGTTACGAGATAATATTCAAAAGATAATAAAGAGGCTGCAATGAATGCAGCCCCTTTCAAATACAATTTAAATAACAGTTTACTTACTGTTCTGTGCCTTGAGGAGATCCTTGATCTCTGTGAGGAGTTTAACTTCATCAGAAGGCTCGGGTGCAGGTGCAGGTTCTTCTTCCTTAGCGCCCTTC
>CADCJM010000085.1 GCA_902801755.1 Oscillospiraceae bacterium | reverse complement strand
AACCTGTACTTCAAGAAGTCGGTTTTAGGAGATACAGCTCCTTCAATGACTGTAACTTATGCAGGAAATGAGACTGAGACGGTCAGTGCTACTGTAAACGGCAGTTATTATGTCTATACAGTCAAGGGACCTACCGGTGACGGATTTGCGGCATCATTGTTCGATGTACCGTTCAGCTTCTCAGTCGGAAATGTATCGGGAGAGTATTCAGTTGATACATATCTGCAAGTTATTGAATACAAGTACCACGGACAGAGCAATAATGTATTGTTGTTACTTGTCGAGAAGTACTATGACTTCGCAAAGAAGTGCCAGCAGTTATAAGGAGAGGGGGTAATTATGGAAAGATCAAAGTATGAAGAATGCGAGATTGAAGTAATTGCATTCGATGCACAGGATGTAATCGTTACAAGCCCTGATCCAACAGGTGACTTCAGGATGTAATCGTTACAAGCCCTGATCCAACAGGTGACTTCGAGACACCGATCGCGTGATAACAGGATTACATAAATCAGAGTTAAGTACGATTTAGAGACCTCCCCGGATACTTTCCGGGGAGTTTTCTTTATTGAAATATGATTTTTTTCGCAACTTTTCGTTTATTTGCAAAAGAACTCAATCGGGAATTATTTTCTAAAAAAATATTGTTGTATAATTAATTTGTAATATTTTGTCTATAAATATTTAGTGAAATTCGGAAAGGGAGGACACTAGAGTGAAGAAATATACAAAAGTTCTTGCATCGTTCTGTGCAATGGCTATGATCTTCAGCGCTTTCTCTGCTTCTGTTTTTGCTGAGGAGATTGAACCTCAGACAGAACCGACTGTTGAAGCTGCAGAAGAGAACGGCAGTGAGAAACAGGATAAGGACCAGAATCTGAACGAGAATCAGGATGAAAATCAGGATGATGATCAGGATAAGGATCAGAATCTGAATGATAATCAGAATGAGGATCAGGGATCCAATACTGATGGCAGTGTTTCTGATGATGCAAATAAAGATGCTGATGGTGAGACTGATGCAGACACCGCTTCAGAAGATGGCCAGGGAGATCCGGCTGATGTTACCGGGACTGATGAGGATGCTCAGAAACCTGATATTGCTGACGGTACAGAGCCTGAGCCTGAACGTCCCTTGCTCAGAAATGTGAGATCTGCTACCCCGCCTTTTGCTGACGGAAATATCACCCAGGACGAAATTAATGCTAATGACGGTATGATGCCTACGGCTCCGGGCAGCTACACACTTACTGAAGACGTCACAGTTTCAAAGGGCGCTAATGTCGAGACAAATGATACTGCCATTACGATCGATCTTAATGGACATACGATTACTTATACCGGAACTGAGAGTATGTATGTATTAGGAAGGATCAGAGGAACGGCAGGCGATAATGCTGAAATGGCTACTACCCCTATCAATTGGGAAGACTGCGCTACAGGCGTAGTCCTGACTATCCAGGGCACAGGTACGATTACCGGCGCAGGCACAACAGGACACGGTTCTTCTGATTATTGGATAAATGGTTCCGGTGTCGGTGTTGACGGCAAACTTAACAGAGGCGGATGTGTCCTTATCGAATACGGATGCAAGTTTATCCTTAATGGTGGTACGATCACCGGTTTTGAAGCAAAAGATGAAGGCGGAGCTGTCTGCGCTTCAAATGGTTCTGAGTTCATTATGAACGGCGGAACGATCTCTAATTGTTCTTCAAAAAATGGCGGTGCTGTTTCCGGTCAGGCTTCTTCAAAGACTGCAGGTCCCGGAGGCGAGAATATTTGCTCATTAATAACTATTAACGGCGGTACTATAGAGAATAATGAAGCGAGTGCGGCCGGCGGAGGAATCTTTATCAACAGAGGAAAATTATTACTTTATGGCGGTCACGTCTTAGATAACAACGCTAAGAGCAATGGCGGCGGTATCGCCTTTGTTCAGGGGCCCCACGGAAACGTTTTTGAACTGAAGGGTTCTCCCCAAGTCTGCGGAAATACCTTTAATGGTCAAACTAATGTTAATAAAGCTAATATCTTCCTCGGTTCAGGCGTAGTAATGAAGTTAACAGGTGACCTGTACACGGCTGCAACTCTTTATGTTGGTACTCAAAGCACCGCTAATGAGGTTGAAATTATTAAGACCAATAATCAGTCTTTTGATATTAACAGTATTCACAGTGATATTCCTTCTAAGAAGGCATATTACAACGGCAGTTCTTTGATCAAATTAAAGCCCGATAATGATCCCAAGATCGAAGGATATCAGCTGGTTGTTGGCGGTGAGATCAAGCTCAGAGTTGCTGTAAGCCTTGCTGATTATGCTAACAGCGATACTACTGTGGATTATGCTTATTACTATCTGAAGGGCACTGAAATTCCGATCGAATCTGCATGCATGACATCACCTATTACAGTAACTATCAATTACGGTTCAAATGAAACGGTAACAGATGATCCTGTAACGATTGACAGATATATATCAGCAATCATGAATGGTAACTATACCGATAAGGTTAAGGCTGTAGCATATTCACTCAGGACCTTTGGTTCTTTTGCTATGATGCAGTTCAACATCAACATGAATGATCCTGCGCTGCGTCCTGCAAATGAGGAAATAAATGCCAGTCTTTACGATCCTCAGACTGTTATATATAACAAATACCTGATTGGAGAAGGTGCTGCTTATACACCTGCGAATGACCCTGATGGTGCTTTCTATGGTGCGAGTGTTAACTTCCTTTCCAAGACAGAAGTTAATATGTACTTCAAGAAGTCAGTTCTTGGTGCTACAGCTCCTACGATGACTGTTACATATTCAGATAGCTCGACAGAGACAATCAGTGCTACTGAAAACGGCAGCTACTATGTTTATACTGTTAAGGGTCCTTCAGGAGACGGATTTGCCGCTACATTATTTGATGTACCGTTTAGTTTCTCTGTTGGAACTACATCAGGCGAGTATTCAATTAATACTTATTTGCAGTTAGTTGAGTATAAGTATCATGGAGACACTAATAATATTCTGTTAAAGCTTGTTGAAGCTTACTATGATTTCGCACGTAAGTGCCAGGATGTAATCGTTACAAGCCCTGATCCAACAGGTGACTTCGAGACACCGATCGCGTGATAACAGGATTACATAAATCAGAGTTAAGTACGATTTAGAGGCCTCCCCGGATATTTTCCGGGGAGGTCTTTTTCGAGAACTTGGAATGTTTATACCCACCTTTAATGTCAGTTAAGGATTGTTGCTGACATGTTGCTTCTTCTGTCCGCTTAGAAGGCAACATTGGCATTGTTGCTCTCTATGTTGCTCTTTCTGTCCGCCCGGAAGGCAACAAATCCTTAACCGGGGATTCACGCAGCCCGAGCCCTGTAATAGGACATTTTAGTGAGATATTAATTAAATCTTAATTATTTTTGCTAAGATGTGTGTTAGAATGAAAACATCGAGGAATACTTCGTTTGGAGGTTTCTGTGGACAGCAACACAGCAAAATTCGACTTATCAGGTGATAGAACGGCTGATGTACACGCACTCATGTCGTATGTTTTGAGCGCGCTTAAGGAGAAGGGCTACAACCCGATCAATCAGCTTGTCGGATACTTTATTTCCGGCGATCCTACATATATCACCAATTACAAGGGCGCCAGAGGTCTCATCAAGCGTATTGACCGTGATGAGCTTTTGGAGGTAATCATCAACGATTATTGCTCAAGACTGTAAAAGGGTTTAAGATACCGGTATTAAGCGGTAGTGGCGGCTTATGCCGCCTTATTTTTTGTTTTCGAAAGGGGAATATTAATGGGCAAAGCAGCCGGCAGGGTAATGGGCATAGACTTCGGTACAAGGCATATAGGCGTTGCAGTATCTGATGAATTGAGGGTTATCGCCAAGGGCATTGAGACCGTCAACTGGAACGGGGAAGATCCGGAATGGGCTTTGAACCGCATCTGCGAGATCATTAAGGAGATGGAGGTCAATGCCATCGTCATAGGGCGTCCTGCAAGGACTGACGGCACGAGATCTGAGACACAGGACAAGGCAGAGGCATTTGGCGCATCCCTGGCTGAACGCTGCGGCATTGAGCCTGTCTTTAAGGATGAACGTTATACGACGGTCCTGGCTTCAAGATACCTTCACGAGAGCAATATAAAGGCCAAGAAGCAGAAGAAGGTCATAGACCAGGTGGCAGCGGAGATAATCCTTCAGGACTACATCAATACCCTGTGAGCAAGATTACCGCAAATTTGATATAATGAGCCATCTGAGCTTTATATTATAATTATATGGACAAAGGAGACATGAATATGGCAGATAATAACAATTTTGAAGAGATCGGACCTAAGGACGAGCTTATCGATGCAATCGCACAGCTTGATGACGAGGGCGACAGAGTCATCGAACTTAAGGACGAGGAGACAGGCGAGGTTACTAAGGCAGTTGTAGAGAGCACATTCCTCTTCAACGGCAGCACATATGTAGTTCTTATCGTTGATACAGACGAGAAGGATGAGGATGACGAACTTATCAGTGCTTATGTCATCATGCGCTTTGTCGACAAGGACGGCGAAGTCCTTTTGGAGAACCTTCCCGAGAAAGAGGAAGACGTGATCTACGATTATTACGATAAGCTCTGCGACGAGCTTTACGGCGACGATGAAGAATCAGAAGACTAATAACAAACCGACAGGTCTTAAGAAGAAGATCGCTCTCGAGAAGGACCGCAAGGCCAAGCTCGCGGGCGAGCATCTTAAGGAGAGCAGGAGCGACGAGCTCCTGGTCATGCGTGATCCTTATGCAAAGAAGGATTACTATATGTCGCGCATCGACGCTTTCACTCTCATGAAGACCGAATATGTGGTTATGTATAACTATGTGCCTGATGACGGAAGCCACTCCAAGCCTGAGCTCGTCATCATGCGCACTGCGGTAGCCGAGAACGGCGAGCGAGTCTATTATTCCATCAAGGATCCGGACGAGCTCGAGAAGGCTTTTGTCTACTTTATGAGAAGGTATTACGGAGCACAGGCACCTGAGTCCAGAGCCAAGAACGGAGTATCCTCCGGAGATCAGAAATAACAATGAGTTTTTGGGAAAAAGCCCGCATCAGATTAGGCGCACTCGGAAAAGCCGTTGTATGGCTTCTGTATTTCATTTGCGCTGATTATGCTGTTTATCTGGCTTTCGAGCTCCTTAAGATCGACAGGAAGATCTACAAGGGGACCTTTAATCTCTGCGCAACTCTTGCGGTTCTGGCCGTGATGCTGATCATTGCAAGACTCCTTTCGTTAAAGCAAGAACCCCTGATCAAGATGAACAAGCTTATGCCCGACCAGGCCATCTGCCTGGTGGTCATCGCTCTTGGCATGCTCGGAGTCGTAACGACTTATATCATTATTGCTGACAAGATCGCGGCATTCATTGATTCGATGAGAAATGCCATGGAAGATTACCGCGAGAGCGTTGACAGATTCTCTGACACACCACAGACAGCAGTTCCCATATGGGATTCGGTCCTTTATGTGATCACGCTCTGCTTTATCGTTCCGGTGACGGAAGAAGTGACGTTCAGAGGCGTTATTTTCGGACAGCTCAGAAGAGGCTTCGGCCCCTGGGTATCCGTTGTTTTAAGTGCGGTCCTGTTCGGTCTTATGCACGGTATCTCTGTTCACATAGGCTATGCGATCGCCTGCGGACTTATCATTGCCTCCTGCTACCATCTGACTGACAGCCTTGCGGCTCCTATACTGCTTCATGCGGTGTTCAATATCTTCGGGTCGGGAATAGCCAATTTCATGAATGTTGAAGCCTTCGGCATCCCGTCTGAATACACTAATTCGCTTATGGTCGGCATTAACACGACATCTATGTTCATGATGCCTGCTGCCGTACTGGCTTTTGCATATCTTGTAAATGCGAAAAGAAAGTACGATAAAGCGCGCGCAGCCCTTGAAGAATCAAGCAATGTTCAAGTAGAATTATCCGGAGAAAACTTGGAAAACACGGAAACAGACGTCTCCTGCAGCGGAATCGAGGCTAAGGAATGAAAAAGCACGGCCGGCCGATATTCGGAATAACCAGAAAGACACGTTTTGCAGCGGCTATGGTAGTCGTTGCGGTCGTTCTTGTCCTGGCCATCCTGATACTCGGTTATATCGGCGTGTTCAGCTCAAGGACAGAGCTGTGCGAGATCTCGATCAGGACTGATAAGACCGAGGATACTTATGGCGGCACAGGTATCAACTGTGACCTGATCCCCAATACTAATCTTGTAAGAGATGCTTCTTTCGAGAGTTCTACAGATTTTTCAAGCATGCTCCTGGCAGGCGCTTCCGAGAACAGCGTGTTTATATCACCCGATGCCGCTGCATCTGCAGGCTATGACACTTCTGTCTGCACCGGTGATACGGCACGGATAATATCGATCGACAGCGAAGGTATCATGAGCGAGAAGTTCACGGGTACCATCACGGGCTTTAAGCCCGCAAGACTTGGCGTCGTCACCGTGATCAAGGATGAGAAATCCCTCTGGGCTGAAGACCGCATCAAGTCTATGGCTTTCTATAGCAGCATGGTCCTTGCGTTAACCGACAGCGGCAGGCTTATCTATGATATAACCAACAAGCAGCTCATGGGCGTCGTAAATGCCAAAGACAGATTTACACTGATCGATTCCAACGAAGCAGGCGTAGTAGCCGTTGCTCTGGACGGTTCGGTTTATTTCTCACAGGACGGCAAGAATTATTCGGCTGTCTATGAATCTTATCTTCCGAGCATGGAAAATACCGTCTGCGGCATCGGAAGCTCAGGCACAACGACTTCCGTATGCTATAAGAACGGAACGATCATTACCATTGCGAACGGCATCGTAGCTGTTACGAGTCTTCCGAGCTCTGATGCGACTTCATTTATATCTGACGGCAAGACCTTTATGGCCACAGACAGCTGGGGCAATATATATTCGTCTTCCAACGGCATGGTTTTCGAGAAGGCCGGCCAGTCGGAGGTCCTTGCAGAGAATGCAAGACTGTTATCTGACGCCACTAACGGAGTTTTCTGCTTTGTCGCTGACAATTCCAGAGCTGTCCTGGTCAGGACCGGAACAGACGGAACTGATATAGAAGTTATCGAGTTATCCAAGCTTACCGGTGCTCTTGTTGATTCAGTCTATCTTACTGATTCCGGTCTCATAATTGCCGGAACAAGAGACAAGAAGGCTTTCGCGGTCAATCTGGATACAGGAAAGGCCGTAACCCTTACTTCCGAGAATGTCGTGATCGAGAACATCATGGGCGTGTCAGGCGACAAGGTCTTCTACGATTCAGGCAGGGAGATCTACAGGTCCCAGATCCTTTCAGAGCTTTCTATCGAAGGCAATCTCGAAGGCGTCGACATCATTGCTGACGATATCCTGATCGCCGGCCACGTCGACAAGGCTGCAGGCGGTGCGGTCAGCGCATCAGACGACAGGGAATTCCCGTGGGATATCTCTGAGGATTCCTGCTGGAACGTTTACGGCAAAGGAACTAACGTTATTGCCACAGACAGATCTTACACCGGAAGATACGGCGCAAGGATCACAGGAAGCGGCAGCGATGTTCATGCTGTGACACAGGTTTTCCCCGGCAAGGCCAAGGACAACTTTATCCCCAACACTTTCTACCGCTTAAGCCTTTATGCCATGTCTGACAAAGCGCCCGAAAAGGCTTATTGCTGGATCGAGGGCGAGGACTTCGGAAGATACGGAATCGAGCTTACAGGCCTTGGCAGCAACTATAAGCGCTACAGCTATGTTTTCGCTGTTACGGACCAGATGGCAGATGCAGGTGAGATAAGGATCTCAATAGGTTTTGAAGGTCCGGGATTCATCCTTGTCGATGATGTCTATTTAGGTCCCGACAGTGCCGGTACAGCAGGTGTCCCTCAGTACTATGCAGAGACACTGGTATCCGGAAAGCCCTCTGCTGTAAGGCTCAACAACCTTAATATCGGAGGCGACGGCTTTGCCGAGACATCGCTCTATCTCTCTTCGATCAATTCAGTCTCACGTACCGTAAACGGAACTTCGAGCAGGAACTTTTATGACGATGAAGCGCTTGCCGCGGATTTCCCCAGACAGTCCGTAACAGCTTCGCTTGAGGACAGTTTAAGGCTTGTAAAACAGTGTTCATCAACACCATGGTTCGTAATCGGACCTTATGTCGACCAGAGCGATATCGACAAGCTCATGGAGTATCTGTGCGGTTCCCTGACATCGGAATACGGCGGACGAAGGACCGACAACGGCACGGCTTTGCCCTGGAGCAGGCAGTTCTCGAGGCTTTATATTGAGATCAATGACAGCGGAAAGGTCTTTAAGAGTGATATCCAGAGGGCAGCTTACGTCAACTATGTAATGTCCATGTTCTCGCGTTCTGAGTATTTCAGCGATATCAAGGATAAGACGGTCTTCCTCGACGGCATGGAATACAGCGGCGGAACCATGATCTCCAATGCCGACAACCACACGATGGATGTAAGCCTTACTGCCAATGACAACACCGCTTCTTATAACGACAACATCAACACGAGCTATATCCTCGCGCAGTATGAGACACCTCATATCGTTTCAGGCAACAAGAGCGGCGAATACATTAATGTTCTCAATACCAGCGGCAGCAACTGCGGAAAAGTCCTCTCGGCGATAATGACGTCAGAAGCTGACTTTGCCGACATGTTCCTTTTCGATGCCTCCGTAAACTTTGTGCCTTCGAAATACGCGTCCAGCGAGATGTTCGTCGGCAAGGATGAATTTATCAACAAGATGACCGTATCTGGTCTTACAACGGCATTTACGGGCTTTGACGAGCTTTACACAGAGGTCACAGAGCCTGTAGACAAGTCTGTTCCGGTAAGTGTCGAGCAGTTCATGTCCAATGTCACTTCAGCATGCTTTGTAAAAGGCAATAACGTATATCTCGTTGTTGCCAATTCGTCGGATACACAGCAGAACTTCCTTATCAGCGACAGCAGGCTCGGCCGTACTGACAGCGTTATCAGACGTTACGATGACAAGGGCAGATTCATAGATGAGCGCAAGCTCAGATCAAGCCACCTGCGTCACATCCTTCAGCCGGGTGAATTCCTGATAGTTGAGATAATTACAAGGGGATAAGGCTTATTCTCCAAGGATAAGCTTTATAAGCTCGCCGGATGCCTTGGAAGCGGCATTTCTCCACTTTTTGCAGATATTTACCGCAGTAGCTTCATCGTCGACCGTGACGG
>CADCJM010000084.1 GCA_902801755.1 Oscillospiraceae bacterium | reverse complement strand
TCTATATCATCATCAAAAGTCTCTTCTGTATCCCTGGGAACGCCTGAAGCACCGGTATTATTGCTCTCGTAAGCCTCATAAAGTTCCTCTAAAAGCACAGTGCACGAAGTGATCCCCAAAAGCAGAGAAAGCGACATTACTGCCGCTGATAATCTCCTGATAATCTGTGGTTTGCGCTTAACCATAAGACCTCATATCAATTATTGACCGTTTACAGCCTGACTCGTCTCCTTTACGACGATGCATGCGGCAGTAAGTACGATGTGTGTCTTTGAAGCATCGCTGTATACAACAAGTCCATAGAATCCGGGTTCGAACTTCTCAGCTGAATAATCCAGATCGTAGCAGGACTGGTCTTCATATACAGTGGGCTTGCAGGAACCTGAATATACAGGCTTTGCCTTGTTTATGTCCTTAAAGTCAGAATCCTTGCTGTAATAGTAATCGTAATAAAGCTCCTTCTCAATGTCAGCGTTTACCGACAAAGAGAATGCCAGAGTCTTTGTATTAGATGCAAAAGCGCTCTTGCCTACTGATGTTACGTCGTAATCCCACCAGCCGGTCTTTGTAGGATAAGAAAGTGATTTTAAGTCATCATCCTTGATCTCATAGACAAGGTTTGTCAGATAGAAATCATTCTTATTGTTCTTAAAAGAGATCGCTTCCTTCTCGTAAGTCTTGGTCTCGACCTTGCATTTATAGGATCTGATCTCGTTTCCGTATTCATCCTCTATGCGGATCTCATAAGTACCGTCATTAAGATTACCGTTCCCGTTAAAAGAAGCTTCATTGTTCTTTGCAGTAAAACCGAGCTTTGCGCTTGATTCAGTCAGATGGATAATATCGGAAGAATAGAGTTCTTCCTCTCCTCTGCTTACAACATATCTGATTCCCGGAATGAATTTATAGTCAAAGAGTTCGGACTTGAAACTGATATTCAGGCTGATCTTGTCAGTATTGATATAGACATCTCTGGGTGCAAGCAGCCAGTCTCCGCTGATGAAGAAGTCAGATAACGTTCCCGGCATTACTCCGTAATCACCTGAAGCAAATTCATAGACAGCATCTATTACATCCTTCGGATTAGTGATCCTGGGTGTCTCACCGCTAAGATCGACATTAACACTTGAAGAGATCATCTTTCTGGGAGCTGAATCAAGAGCCGTCTCGAGTTCGGAAAGTGATGCTGCGGATTTTAGAGATTTGTCTTCAAGATCTGCAATCTGCCAGGACAGAAATATGGTGGACTGCTTGGTATTTGCGTCATAAACAGGCTCCTGGATGCTGTAAGTGATAGTCTTTTTCACAGCATTAAGATATTCCTGCTGGGCGATGTTCCTGTCAGACGGACAGATTATCCCGTTTAACTGTTCTACGGTAACAGAAGCATCATCGAAATAAGATATGAGCTTTGAAGCATCGCCGGTTGAAACGTCATCGCAAAAAGTCTTGCAAAGCTCCGTTCCATAATCTGCGGGTTCTTTAGCTCCGCAGCCTGCAAACGATAATACGGAACATACGATAAGCAAAACCGCTAATATCCTTTTAAAACTACGCATTAAAGCACTTTACCTCACATTTAAGTGGCGCCCTCTTTTATGAAGGCGCCACCTTATTTAGCTCATTATATCAAAAACAGTTTAATACAATTAGGCAGAATCTTAAGAAACGCCGACATATGCCAGACAGATAAGATTATTTGTACCCTTCTCGTAGATAGCTACAAGATAAATACCGAGCTTAGCCTGATCTACCTGGTAATCGAAATCATAGAAGATTCCTTCAGTGAACTTCTTGGGCTTTGCGCTGCCGGAGAAAATAGGATCCTTCATTGCATTCTTCAGGGAATCTGAATCTGTCTTTTCAGAATAGTAGTACTTATAATCGACCTCTGCCATATTCAGATCATCAACCTGGAAGGAGAATGTAAGCTTCTTTACTTCCTTTTTGTATGTATTGGCACTGGTCTTGCAGTTGTCGTTATTAAGCCATCCGCAAGCCTTGACATGCTGTCTGAACTCAGCATTTCTGAAGGTGAAATAGCTGCCTTCGCCAGGGAGAGCACCGGAATTATTACCGCCCGTTGTCTTCGGAGGCGTCTTCTCGACATTAATAGATACTGTATCGATAAGCTCGTCGCCTGCATCACCCTTCATGTAAAGGTCGATCTTATAGCTTCCGGCATCAAGGAAAGCTGTCTTACTAAGACCAAGCTGCTCATTGGATACCTTGCATGTAACGATAGTGGAATCACCGAGGATCTGATCCTCGCCTGTGAACACCTCGTTGCCGTCCTTTGAAAGCTTAAAGAAGAGCTTAACTCCGCGGTCTTTATAGTCAACAACAGCAGAATCAAAATAGTATGAGTACTCGATAAAGATCGTATCAACATACTTGCCGCCTTCAGCAAGCCAGAAAGAGCTCATATTCCTGTCGATGAATCCCTTTACCATTTCAGCTGTGAGAGCAAGATCGACTTTAGCCGTTCTGTAATCGTAAAGCTTTAAGAACTTCTTGCTGCCCACATTGTCAGCAACCCATTCCTTGTCTTCCTTAACAAACTCTGCAGTGAACTTGATCTCTTTGGTATCAGCCTTCTTAACTGCTGCTGTGAGGTCCTCGATCTTTGTATATTTCTCTTTGAGGACAGATTCATAGTCAGCCATCGTGAAAACGATGTCGACAGAAGCCTGGCCCTTCTTGGATTCGAAGGATTCCTCGTCGATCTCATATTCGATCGTCTTTTCGACTGCTTCATAGAAAGCCTTTTCTTCATCAGACTTGCCGTCAAGTGAGAGGATGTCATTTAATGCTGTGGCATCCTTGCTCTTCTTATCAAGGCTTGATGCCTTAATGAGTGCAGAAGCATCAGCTGCAGCAACATTCTCAGCAAATACTCCGGCTGCCTCAAGAACGGCCTTCTTTCCGCCGCCAAAATCAAGACATCCCGTAAGGCTCAACAAAACCGCACCGGTAAGAATAACGGAAACAGCTTTCTTATAAAAATATGTTTTCACTTATGTACCCTCCCTTAAGCAGGTATTCAGTAAATTCTATATTGAATTCAGTTAAATGACAATAAAAACTATAATTCTATTTGATTTTTCAAAACTGATTGCACTTTTTTCCTGAAGAATAATATAATATTTACTATATTAACGGGGGAATCTACTATGGCTGTTGCACCTAATATTCTAATTTGTGACGACGATCCGGTCGTACACGAATCTTTAGGCTTATATCTCGACAATGATAATTTCACTCACTCTGATGCCTATGACGGCAGAGAGTCACTTGAAATGGCTCAGGCTACCAAGCCTGATCTTATCCTTCTTGATGTCATGATGCCCGAGATGAGCGGACTGGATGTATGCCGCGAGATCAGAAAGACTATGGCTACACCCATCATCATGCTCACAGCAAAGGGCGAAGAGATCGATAAGATCGTAGGTCTTGAGCTTGGTGCCGACGACTATATCGTTAAGCCTTTCTCTCCCCGTGAGGTTATTGCACGTGTTAAGGCCGTTCTCCGCCGCTTCGGTGATACTCCGAAGCCTTCTTCGCTTCTTACTTTTGACGGTCTTGAGATAAACCTCAACAATTATTCTGTTAAGTCAAACGGTGAGAATGTCCCCTGCACCCCTAAGGAAGTTGAGATCCTTTATCTCCTCGCTTCACATCCGGGTCAGGTTTTCGGAAGAGACCAGATATTGGAATCCGTCTGGGGTGTAGATTATAACGGTGACTCCAGAACAGTAGATACGCATATCAAGAGGATCAGACAGAAGATCACTTACGATAATGCCCGCTGGTCAATCCAGACAATATACGGTATCGGTTACAAATTCGAGGTCTCGTAAATGTTCCAAAGTACGCTTCTTAAGCGAACAATGTCTCTTGTCGTATTGTCACTCGTGGCTTCCGCCATTCTTGCGACAATAGCTTTCGTTGTTGCCGGAAGACTGTCTACGATGTCTACAGAGGTGGATAATGCCACCCAGATCGACTTAAGGTACAAAGAGATCTTCACAAATCACCCTGAATATCTCGAGAGCACGGATTTCAGGCTTTTCTTCTTTGACTCGACCTATTCGAACGGGCATGATTACTATCTGATAAATTCAAACAACGAGATCGTAAATGCCACGAGCCTTGAGCACAGGAGCATAGGACCAACCACTACCGCATTGATCTTCCCTTCGCTTAATTCATATGCTTACGATGATCTGAACGGTCTTCAGTTTTATATCGACGATTACAACAATGTAGTTATTTCAAGGTTCCCTGTAGTTATCTATGAGAACACCTACTATATGTATTCATTCACAATGCTCGATAAGTACGAGGGATTGATCAATAAATATCTGAATATCCTTCTTCTCTCGACTTTAATGGCTGCGTGTGCGATGCTCGTTCCTGCCTATGCCTTTGTAAGCAGAATGGTCCTCCCTCTCCAGAAGATCAACGAAGTCGCTATGGAATACGGTAAGGGCAACTTCAGCATCAGAGCCGACGAATCACATAAAGGCGAGATCGGTGAGCTCGGTCAGTCATTTAACTTCCTCGCCGACAGGCTCTCCAAATCCATCAGTGACCTTACGGCTGAACGTAACCAGCTGCAGGATATCTTCGACGTTATTTCAGACGGTATCGTGGTAGTCGACAGCAAAGCTGTTCCTGTCACAACAAACAAAGCTATCCACAAGATCTTTGACCGTGCCGAAAAGAACAATATGTTCACCGAAAGACTCCAGCTCATTCCTTTCGATGATGTCTGGACAGACTTTGAAGACTGCATCGCAACAGGCGAGACAAAGACAAGACAGATCGATACAAGAGACTACGCTTACCAGTGCACTATCATTCCTAAATACGATTCTACAGACAATACCAAGGTTATCGGTGCTACGGGCTTCATCCGTGATATTTTCGAAGAACAGAAAAACGAGAGATTCCGTCAGGACTACGTAGCGAACATTTCTCACGAGCTCCGTACGCCTCTGCAGACCTTAAGAGGTCTTATCGAACCGTTGTCTGACGGAATGGTAAAGAAGGAGTCAGACCGTCAGCGTTACTATCAGATCATCTTAAACGAGACAATGAGACTTTCCCGTCTTATCGACGACATGTTAGAGCTCTCAAAGCTCCAGTCGAGAACGCTTGCATTTAAGATGTTCCCTTTCAACCTGAATAACCTTATCTCCAATATCGAGATCAGATTCAAGCCGATCATGAAGGAAGCCGGCATCAAGTTCTCAGTTCAGAATAACTCCGGCGAACTCCCTACAGTCATGGGTAACCCTGACCGCGTTGAGCAGATCCTCGTTATCCTCCTGGATAATGCTAAAAAGTACACACCCAGCGGCAAGAGCATCACTATCCTTACCGACTATATCGAAGCTGAGAAAAAGGTATATATCTCTGTAGCTGATACCGGCCAGGGCATCCACGAATATGATATCGGCCATATCTTCGACAGATTCTTTAAGGCAGACAGAGCCCGCGGTAAGAAGGGTTCCGGACTTGGTCTTTCGATCGCAAAAGAGCTTCTTACTTACATGGGTGAGACTATTACAGTTAACAGTAAGTATGAGGAAGGCTCCACATTCACATTCACTTTGACAAAGGCAGAGGTTCCTGATGTCTGGGACTGATTCCGAAGGCATAAGGCTGAACAAATATATAGCTTCATCAGGTCTTTGCTCCAGACGCGAAGCTGATACTCTCATTGAATCAGGAAAAGTTACGATCAATGGTATTGTTGCTGTACAGGGCAGCAAAGTTCTTGACGGAGATGTTGTTGAGGTAAACGGTCGGAAAGTCACACCTGAAGATGACATGGTCTATATTGCTTTCAATAAGCCCTTGGGGATCACATGCACAACAGATACAAGAGATCCTTCTAATATAATTGATTACATTGGCTTTGATGAACGCATCTTCCCCGTCGGACGTCTTGATAAGAACTCATCAGGTCTTATCCTTCTCACCAATGACGGTTCTATCGTAAATAAGCTCCTACGCGCCGAGAACGGCCACGAGAAGGAATATCTTGTAACCGTGAACCGCCCGTATGACAAGAATTTCATTAAATCTATGGAATCAGGCGTTCCCGTGCTGGGACAGCTTACTCTGCCCTGCAGGATTAAGCCTGCAGGTGACAGATCATTTAAGATAATCCTTCATCAGGGCTTAAACAGGCAGATCCGAAGAATGTGTGAATACCTGGGCTACAAGGTAACAAAGCTTAAGAGGATCAGGTTCATGAACATTATGTTAGGAGACCTGGAGACCGGCAAATGGCGCTATCTTACATCCGCCGAGAAAAAAGAATTATTAAAAGACATTTAAAAAGGCTGACCTGTTTGAAGTGAACCCCTAAAGTTGAACAATTAAAATGAGTATAAGGACTGATTCCTTGCCTGGCAAGGAGTCAGTC
>CADCJM010000083.1 GCA_902801755.1 Oscillospiraceae bacterium | reverse complement strand
TCTTGATTTTTATCTAATCCCCCGGAAATTAACTGTTGATACCCTAATCCTTCTCAAACACCCTCCAAGGCCTGAGTCATATCGACTACAGGCCATATATAATGATTTGCAATTTTACATCATACTTTAACAGTGTTTTTCTTTGATCTCTTAATAAGAGCAACTGCACTAAAGTATATCAGAGCACCGATAAAAGCACCTGTTGTATTAAGTATTAAATCATCTATGTCACTAGATCTCTCATAGAATAACAATTGAGACACTTCAATCAAAAAAGAATAGGCAAAACCTGCAAGCGTAACTTTAAAAATATTATCAAGCCGCTTAAAACATAATCCCCAGAATATCCCAACAGGAATGAACATGGCGATATTTCCATATGTATTGAGTGCCCATCCGTGATATCTTTCATTCAGGAAAGTCAATGGTCTGAAATTAATCCAAAAAGGCAGTATTTTTTCTGCATCAAATCTAAGAATTCCAATATGCCCATCCACGAGATGCCAGGGAAAATAGACAATTCTTGAAACTACAACGATGCATATATATACGGTCAACAACAAACACTCTCGCTTCCAATCTATGCCCTTTTTCCTGAAAGCAGCAAAACCTCTTACAAGCACCCAGAGGATTGTAATGATCACAAGCAATTGCATAAAAGAAATCTCAAGCACTCTTCTTTACTCCTATCATCCCTTCAAATCTTGATTTGTCTATCAAACCTGTTTATCTCCCATACTAATACCCTGTTCCATATATCAAGGAACACCCTGTAGCATCCCAAAGTGTTCCGTCAAGGTCATAAATAATAGCTGTTCTCTTTCTCTGACTCCTGTTCTTCGAATTTTAAGAGGACAATTCTAGCATTGTCACAGGAGTTTATTTCAGGGATTTTTGTTGTATTATGCTGACGATTAATCGTTATACCAGTATCCTTTGCCGACTATTGTTATTTGGGGTGGCACACTGGCTATTCTTCTTATCTCATTTTAGAATAAAATCTATGCCTATGATTCTGCCTAAGTCATCAAATGCATCCATAACAGCTTTTTCTGAAGGATTGTCTTCTATATCTTTTGCACGATGCTCCTGAAAATCATAATACGGAAGATAACTTAATACATAATCGATATTCTTCTTCACAGACTCCGGGTATTCCACATCAGAATAACTAAATTCTTCAAGAGTATATTTCCTAAGATAATCTATTTTAAGGACCTCGTACAAAGCATCTACATACTCTTTTCCAACATAAATAACCGCCTTTAAATCATCAGTGATTTCCATAAAAAGTTTTTCCTGAGGCACTGCTTCAATAAATTTTCTCACCTCGTAATAGCATTTTCTATATTCTGCATATGGCGAGTTATCAATCCTCACAATTTCCTCCATCTTATCATTTGATTTCCAATATCTTATTACCATATGAATATCCTCCTCTTTGCCACAAAATATTTATTCGCATATCTCGTCATCTCTATCACTGAAAACAGAATGAAATTAGTTGAATAGGATGTTTCGGAACTGCCTTTCACCCCGAAAAGATCATTGCTCAAGCTTGCCATAGGAGGCAACTGCCTCATCCACGGTCATCTTACCCGTGCCGACGCGGAATCCTGCCTGCCTTAACTGCACGACCGCGTCATCGCTCACGCCTATTACTTCGGGTGACAGGATGCGTGATTCAGGGACCTTTCCGAATGCGGCATACATGCTGTTGAAAGACAGGTCCTTTGTAGGAGACATGAGTCCCTTGTTCTGCGCCATCTCGCTGAGTTCACGCTGTGTGATGAGGAAACGCATGAATTCATTGGCCATCTTGAGGTTCTTGCTGTCCTTGTTTACCGAGAACTGGAGATTTGCCATGTCAGCAAAGACAGCGCCGTCATCAGACATAGGAACTGGGACAAAGGTGTATTTAAAGGAATTGGCGATGAATTCCTCCGAACGGCTCTCACGCTTCTTGGTACCCGAAACTGTGTCGCCGGAGCAGGTCATCATAGGCACGTCACCCTTGAAAAAGCGAAGGATAACGGCCTCGTAGTTGTTCTTTATCTCATCGCAGGATTTAAGATCCACCGAGCAGTCAGTCGTGAACTGCTTTATCTTCTCGAGAGAAGGACGCATGTATTCGCCGGCCGAAGCATCCATTGAATTGAGTTTTTCGACAGCTCCCGCATCCTTCGCGATCGTGCTGAAAAAGTATGGGTAGATCGTCAGAGTGAAGAGTGAAGTCGTTTCCTTTTTGGTGAATCCCATGATCGGATTCTCATAACCCTTTTCGCGGAAAGCATTGCACACTTTAACGAGTTCCTGATAGGTCGTGGGAACTTTCAGGCCTTCCTTCTCGAAAAGGTTCTGATTGACGAGCATGCCGTACGTGTTGGAAAAGACAGGTACCATCGGCAGCGTACCGTCGCTTGTCTTGAGGATGATGTTGCTGCGGATGCAATTCAGATCAAGCTTCAGCGCGGGATCTGCCAGGTTCTCGGCATGGTCGATCGAAGACTTGTACTTATCACGGCCGTACATCCAGGAGTAATTGAAATAGATGTCGGGGGCATCGTTTCCGTTCAGTACCGTTCCGATCATGTTGTTGTAGTCATCGATCTTTGTATAGACCAGTTTCGCGTTCGGATAATATGCGTTAAAGCGCTCAAATTCGGTCTCGAGAGCCTCAAAATTGTCATAGCCGCCTGCGATCTTTATGTCGCAGCTTGTAGAAGTATCCAGAGCGGGCTTGAAAGCCTTATCTTCCGTCTTCTGTTTCGCCGGGCTGCAGGAAGCCATGCCGAGCACCATTGCCGCCGATAAGATCAAACTGATTGCCTTTTTCATCTTCATACTCTATCCTCCTTGATCCTGCGTATCTCCTTGATTACCAGCTTAATATCCACAGGTTTTGCTATATGTCCGTTCATTCCGGCGTCCAAGCATGCCATGACGTTCTCCGAAAAAGCGTCTGCCGTCATGGCAACGATCGGGATGGATGACGCCCACGGGTCTTCCAGTTTCCTTATCGCTCTCGTTGCGTCGAGTCCGTTCATTTCAGGCATCTGCACGTCCATGAAGATGAGCGCATAGCTGCCCTTTTCAGCCGCTTTCATCATATCAACGCAGATCCTTCCGTTCTCCGCGCGTTCGGTGGTTATGCCAAACATCGAGAGCATTGCGGATATGATCTCCCAGTTGATATCGTTATCCTCTGCAACAAGGATGTTAAGTCCCTTGAGGTCGGAATAATCGTCTTCAGGCTCAACGGACGCGGACTCTTTTCCTATCAGAGCGTTGATCTTGTCGTAGAGCGTGGACTTAAAGAGCGGCTTGCTTACAAAGCCGTTTGCACCTGCCGCTTTCGCCTTGTCCTCTATGTCGGACCAGTCGTATGCAGAGACCAGAAGGATAGGGATCTTTGTCTCTATCTCGGAACGGATCCTCCTGATAGTCTCAAGTCCGTCTATGTCAGGCATCTTCCAATCGATTATGATGACGTTGTAGTCCCTTCCGGACTGATGTCTGTGCTCGATCATGCCGAGGGCTTCGAGGCCGCCTCTTGCCTGCTCCACTGTTGCGCCGAGCGAAGAGAGCGTATCTGCTGCGGTCGCGAGCATTGTCTCATCGTCATCGACGACAAGGACGTCAACGGGGTCAAGCTGCATGTCATCCCTCTGCCTGTCGGCAGCCGTTATGTCGAGCACGACGGTAAATGTCGTTCCCTTTCCCTGCTCACTCTGACAGTCGATCGTGCCTCCGATCAGCTCAACCATCTGCTTTGTAATGGCAAGGCCCAGACCGGTTCCCTGGATGCTGTTTACGCGGCTGTCCACCTGCCTTGAGAATGGCTTATACATGTTCTCCATGAATTCAGGCGTCATTCCGATGCCGGTATCTGAAACAACATAAGTCAGCCTGACGCAGCCCGGTACGTCGCTCTTTTCCTCACGAAGATCCACGCTGACCTTTCCTCCCGGCTCGGTGTATTTGATCGCATTGGACAGGATGTTGATATAGATCTGGTTGAGACGGAGCTGATCCGTGTAAAGGTATTCCGTTTCTATCTGATTAATGTGGAAAGAAAACTCGATGTTCTTTTCCTTGATCATGGGCTGCGAAATGTTTACGAGATTCTCCACCGTTTCAACTATCGAGAACGTCAGGGGGCTGAGCTTAAGCTTACCGCTTTCGACCTTAGAGATATCAAGGATGTCGTTGATCAGCGTAAGCAGATGATTGCCCGCAAGACTGATCTTCCTTAAGCTTTCCTTCGTCGATTCCTCATCGGCGGTATTCTTCTCCGCTATCGCGGTAAGGCCTATTATCGCATTCATCGGAGTTCTGATGTCATGAGACATCGTGGAAAGAAAATCGGTCTTGGCCTTGTTTGCGGACTCGGCCCTTCTGGCCGCGATCTTAAGACGCTTGTTAAAGTAAAGCACATAAACGAGGTCGCTCAAGAACAGGATAAGAAGGCCTGTTGAAATGACTGCGACCAGCGCTCTGTCTCCGCTCTTCACATTAAGATCTTTTGCAGGAACGAGACCTAACATCGTCCAGCCGTCCGTTGCAGATACCGGGGTAAAGGCAAGTATGCATTCCTGTTCGTGCGAATCGGTCATCGTGACCGAGCCGGTGGATGAAGTAATCTTTTCGAAGAGTTTGTTTGAGGATTCGGGGTCTGTCGGATTATAAGATTTATAGAACTCAAAAAAGCTCGAATTCTTAAATCCGTACCCCTTGAGGATGTAATCTCCGTTGGAATCGATCATGGACAGCTCGGCATTTACGAGCTCCGTCTGCGGGAAGACCCATTTCTTCTCAAGCTCCGAAATCGGGATGACACGCAGCAGGACCGCAGCCTTCTCACTGCCGCTTTCCTTATCGATCAGAGTGATCTTGTTGCAGAAAGCAAGCGACTGTTCTCCGTTCATCGGATTGGTATAAGCACGTGTGATGTTGATCGACTTTCCTATCTCATTGACCCACTTCACGTCGTTTAAAAGATTCAGCCTGTCATAGGAAACGGCATATTCATCGGCAGTGCCAAGTTTCGGGCGCGTGGAAAGGCCTGTTAAAGAATCGAGCAGGACCACGTGCGCGGAAGTGTTCTCAAGAACATGAGACGCGCGGATGTATTCGGCCGCCTCATTCACCGTCATCTTCTTCCCGTTGATATAACGCGCCCAGACGTCGCAGATACGCTGCTCGCCTTCAAGATAGTTTGCGGTCACCTGTTCCATGGTGACCGTTGTGTTCTCAAAGTGCTCTATCTGCCTGCGGTAAGAATCCCTGTTTTTGAAACCGGAATAAAGAACAACGAAGACAAGGATTCCGGTCATGATGACCACATTGATGAATATTATTATGAATCTTTTCAGGCTCTTGGAGGATTCCATCACGTTTCCTTTAAATATTTTTGATAATTCTTATTATACCAACTATGGATTTGATAGTGTTGCGGAAATGTTAATCATAAGAAAAGAATTTAAAAAAACGGGGCACCCTGCCCGGTGAGCCAGAGGATGCCCCGCTTAATATATGGCTAGTTCAGCTCACTGACTTCGCGTATTCGAGGAGCTCTTTGTCCCCGTCTTTCTTTTGGCTTTTTCTGCAAGGATCAGTGTTCCTACGGTTATAAATGTTGCAGTAAAGAAAGTGATCACTTCGATAAGGACGGCCTTGTTACGGGTGTTCTCATTGGAGGTGCTTGTCAGTATCACGCAGACTTCCTTCTTGTATTCTTCGAAAGATACTCCTTCAGGCAGGGGCGAATATAAGATCATATAGTCATAATATTTCGAACCGGACTTCGCCAAGGTTATGCAAAAGCAGACTTTGCCGTTAACAAGTTTGGCTTTTACGAAAGCCCGACGGCCGTCATAGTTGATGACGGTGCAGTCAGTCTTATAATTCCTTTTTGCGTCGTCCTCGAAGTCGAGCAGTTCCTGATTAGCCGTTAAGAGCCCCTTTGAGAAGAACATCCAGCTGTCCCAGTCGCCTCTTTTATATGTTTTTCTGCTGTATCTCAAGACGTAGTTATCGGCCGGTTTTTTCAGATAGTAGCTGTATAAGCGCTTGTTGATCCTTGCCATGTGATCGTTGTCTTGCCCTTCTTTCTTGATCGTGACGAGCTGCAGGACGTTCTGCATCGGGTAGTTGTATCTGGAGGCATCGTAGATCTTTTCGGGGATCTCAGTCTCAGCTTTGTCCTTGAACTTGATCTTTACGGTTATCCTGTACGCGTCAAAGATCTGCTGTCCCTTAAAAGACATCATTGCATCGATATCTTCCTGACTTATGGCAGTGGCCTGGAGATATTCGAGCTTTGTAAGGGTAAAGGTCCTCTCGTAGTTATTCCGGTCTTTGTAGTAGAGGTGGTAACCCATGGCATCCTGATACACTTTGGCTGTGTATTGGAAGCCGCCTGCAAAGCCTCCTTCTGTGGTGAATTCGCGGTCTTTTCGTTCTATATATTTTGCCAATGCCTTAT
>CADCJM010000082.1 GCA_902801755.1 Oscillospiraceae bacterium | reverse complement strand
AAACATCAGGCAAAACTTCAGGCGCCGCCTGGAATTCCGCCCGGAAAACGGGCCAAAGACCCCCAAACATCAGGCTAAACTTCAGGCGCCGCCTGGAATTCCGCCCGGAAAACGGGCCAAAACCCCCAAACTTCAGGCAAAACTTCAGGCGCCGCCTGGAATTCCGCCTGGAACCGGAATTAAATCTGCAACACCACAAAAATCACGGCTCCTGGAATAACGCCGCTCAAAACCACGCCTTTCTGGTTGTTTATTGCCCTTTTTAATATTATAATAGCGCGTGTTATTTATTAGACTAGGAGTACTATGATGAGATACGCAGCACAGAAGGGCACGAGGGACATTCTTCCTTCAGAGATACACAATTGGCAGCGCGCTGAGAAGATTTTTGCGGATGTATGCCATTCCTTCGGCTATGAGGAGATAAGGATCCCGACATTTGAGCAGACTGATCTGTTCCAGAGGGGCGTTGGTGATACCACAGACGTTGTAACCAAAGAGATGTACACCTTTGAGGACAAGGGCGGCAGAAGCATCACTTTGAGACCTGAGGGTACGGCCGGCGTCGTCAGAAGTTATATCGAGAACGGTATGTCGAGCCTTGCTACTCCGGTAAGGATGTTCTACAACATCACGGCTTTCCGTTATGAGAAGATGCAGAAGGGCAGAATGCGTGAGTTCCACCAGTTCGGCCTTGAATCTTTCGGTGCACAGGGACCTGATATCGATGCAGAGATCATCTCTGTTGTTGATGTCTTCTTCAGAAAGATGGGCCTTAAGAACATCGCACTCCACATCAATTCCATAGGCTGTCCTAACTGCCGCGGTGAGTACAATAAGTTGCTCAAGGACTATTTCAGACCTCACGTCGGTACAATGTGTGAGGACTGCCAGGCAAGATTCGAAAAGAACCCTCTCCGCATGATCGACTGCAAGATCGACGGCGGCAGGGATATCGTTAAGAATGCGCCGAGGCTCATCGATCACCTTTGCGATGACTGCAAGGCTCATTTTGAGGGCCTTAAGGCGAGACTTGAGGCTTTAGGCATTGCATACACTATCGACCCGAATATTGTAAGAGGTCTGGATTACTATACAAGAACGGTTTTCGAGTTCGTTTCAGAGAACGTCGGAACGCAGGGCACTATCTGCGGCGGCGGAAGATATGACGGACTTGTTGAGGACTGCGGCGGCACATCAACTCCCGGTATCGGTTTTGCTATGGGCGTTGAGAGACTCCTTCTGGAGGCTGAGGCCCAGGGCGCGCTCAAGGAAGCACCTTCTTATGTAAAGCTTTATATCGCTTCTATGTCTGAAGCCGCAAAGATCGAAGCTTTGAAGCTTTGTTATGCATTGCGAAATGAAGGAATCGGCTGCGAGACAGATATGGCAGGCAGGTCTTTCAAGGCACAGATGAAGTATGCCGGCAAGAAGGGGATCCCTTACCTTGCAGTAATCGGCGACGATGAGCTCGCTTCCGGTGAAGTCAAGGTCAAGTGCATGGCTGACGGTAATGAGACGCCCGTAAAGCTTAATGAGCTCACAGCGTATCTTGCAGATAAATAAGCAAACCATTTTGGAGGAACATATAATGCAGTCACGTACACATACATGTGGAGAATTAAGGATCACAGATGCGGGCAAGAAGGTTGTGCTCGCAGGCTGGATGGAGAACTTCACAGGCACCGTAAGGGAGAGGAGCTCCAAGAATCCCAAGCAGGATACAGGCGACATCGAGGTCGTTCCCGAGAAGGTTACAGTGCTCGGACGCTGCCGCTACAATGAACTTCCTTTCGAGATCAACCACAGCAGGGAAGCAGATGAGTCAGCAAGACTTAAGTACAGATATCTCGACATCCGTAATCCTGAAGTTAAGAAGAATCTCATCTTAAGAAGCAACGTTATCGCAGCACTTCGAAATGCAATGATCGCACATAATTTCATGGAGATCACGACACCTATCCTTACAGTATCTTCACCTGAGGGCGCCAGGGACTATCTTGTTCCTGCAAGAAAGCATCCCGGCAAGTTCTATGCTCTGCCGCAGGCACCCCAGCAGTTCAAGCAGCTTTTGATGGTCTCAGGAATCGACAGATATTTCCAGATCGCACCCTGCTTCAGAGATGAGGATGCAAGAGGCGACAGGTGCCCGGGTGAGTTCTACCAGCTCGACATGGAGATGGCTTTTGCAAGCCAGGATGACGTTTTCGAGATCATCGAAGATGTATTGCCTCCTGTTTTCGCAAAGTACGGTAAGTACAACAGAGCATCAGGTTCTCCTTTCACACGCATTCCTTACCTTGAAGCTATGGAGAAGTACGGCTCTGATAAGCCTGACCTCCGTATTGACCTGACTGTTACGGATGCGACAGAACTCTTAAGAACAGAAGAGTTTGCACCTTTTGCAGAAGGCGAGATCAAGGCAGTTGTTATTTCTGACTTCCATGAGAGCCGCAAGTTCATCGACAAGACAATGTCAGACTGCGAGATCCAGTCCGGCAGCAAGGGCTACTGGTTCAGAATGGATGAGAACGGCGAGATCGTCGGCGGCATCTCCAAGTTCGTAGCTCCCAAGAAGGACGAAGTTGTTGCAAAGCTTGGCTTAAAGCCCGATACACTCGTTGTATTGTCAGCAGGCCCCAATGGTCAGGCACAGAAGATGGCAGGCGTTCTTGTTAAGACATTCGGCGCTGCAGTTCCGGGACACATGGATAAAGAACAGTATGCATTCTGCTGGATCGTTGATTTCCCGATGTATGAGATCGGTGAGGAGTCCGGCGAACTCGAGTTCTGCCACAACCCTTTCTCAATGCCTTCCGGCGGACTTGATGTCCTCCTTAAGGCAGAGCGCGGCGAGATCGATCCTCTTACGATCATGGCTGACCAGTATGACCTCGTTGTTAACGGTATTGAGCTCTCATCCGGCGCTGTACGTAACCACGATCCGGAGATCATGATCAAGGCATTTGAGCTCGTAAGACTCGGTGAAGAGGACGTTAAGAAGAAGTTCCCTGCTATGTACAACGCTTTCTGCTATGGCGCTCCGCCGCATGCAGGAATCGCTCCCGGCGTCGACCGTATGGTAATGCTTCTTTCAGGTGAGGAGACTATCCGTGAGGTAATCCCTTTCCCGATGAACAAGAACGCACAGGACATCATGATGGATGCGCCCGGATATGTAACAGACAAGCAGCTTGAAGAGCTTCATATCAGCATTACAAAGACGGAATCATCTGAAGAATAAAAAAGTGGAGATAATAGAATAGATGAGTGATGAATTGAAGAATACAAATACCGGAATATCCTTCGGGGATGAGCCTGAGAAGAAAGAACTCGCGGTTGCCGGGGATAAGGAGATCAAGGATACTGAGACCGCATCAGATATCTCTGTTGCTGAAGAAAAGGAAGTATCTGTTCAGGAAGTGCTGCAGGACGAGACTGCACTTGCCGAGAAGAAGCCTTTCGCAAAGGGCGGAAAGCTCGAAAAGGGAACCGCTGCGTACGAGATCTTTGACTGGCTCCGTACGATCTGCATCGGTATCCTCGCAGGAATCTTTATTGTCGTTTTCCTCGCCCAGAGAGACGATGTCCACGGCGATTCCATGATGCCCACCCTAAACTCCGGTGATGTTATCTTCACACAGAAACTGTCCACATATTTCAAGACGTTCAAGAGAGGCGACATCGTTATCCTGGATGGCAGCAATATGGAAGGCTATTACAACAAGGAATACCTTGTAAAAAGAGTAGTGGCTCTTCCCGGCGAGACGGTCAAGATCGAAAACGGCAATGTCTATATCAAGCCCGCCGGCGGTTCTGAATTCTATCAGCTGGTAGAGAATTATCTTCCCACCGGAACAAAGACTACCATGATGGATGACGGAATGAAGAGAGGCTATAACGAGGTGACTCTCGGCGAAGACGAATACTACTGTCTTGGTGACAACAGGCCTGTAAGCAACGATTCACGCAACCTGGGCCCGTTCACCGCAAAGAGAATCAAGGCGGTAGCTTTGGTCAGAGTCTATCCTCTCAATGAGATCAAAATAATCAGTTAAAGGCTAAATACCAAATGAGCGAAAATTACCGTAAATACATAAGGAACTTCTGCATTATCGCGCATATCGATCACGGCAAGTCCACTTTGGCTGACCGTCTTATCGAGCATACTCACGTAAGGGAAAAGCGTGAGATGCAGGACCAGATCCTCGATAACATGGATATCGAGCGTGAACGCGGTATTACCATTAAATCCCAGGCCGTAAGACTTCCTTATGAAGCCTCTGACGGCAATACATATCTGCTTAACCTCATCGACACTCCCGGCCACGTGGACTTTAACTACGAGGTCTCAAGATCTTTGGCTGCATGCGACGGCGCTATCCTCGTTGTTGACAGTTCTCAGGGTGTTGAGGCCCAGACTCTTGCAAACGTCTATCTTGCAGTCGATGCCGACCTGGAAGTCCTTCCGGTAATCAACAAGATCGATCTTCCTTCCGCAAGACCGGAAGAGGTACGCCAGGAGATCGAAGATGATATCGGAATCGACGCTTCCTATGCGCCTTTGATCTCTGCTAAAAGCGATATCAATATCGATGAAGTTCTCGAAAAGGTCGTCGAGTATCTTCCTGCTCCTGAAGGAGATGAGAATCTCCCTCTGCAGGCTCTTGTTTTCGACTCCAAATACGATTCATACAAGGGCGTTATCGTAAGCGTAAGAGTTAAGAACGGCACCGTTAAGACAGGTGACCGCATAAGGATGATGCACTCCGGCAAAGAGTTCACTGTAACAGAACTCGGTATGTTCCATCCCGGTGAACTCGTACCTACAGAGAGCCTTAAGGCAGGCGAGGTAGGTTATATCTGCGCTTCGATCAAGAACGTCAGAGATACCGCCCCCGGCGATACCGTAACACTTGCTGACAATGCCGCTGAAGAGCCCCTTATCGGCTATAAGGGTATCCAGCAGATGGTATTCTGCGGAATCTATCCTGTTGACGGCGCAAGATACGGCGACCTTAAGGATGCACTGGAGAAGTTAAGGCTTAACGACGCGGCGCTTTCTTTCGACGCTGAGACATCTGCAGCATTAGGCTTCGGCTTCAGATGCGGATTCTTAGGCCTCCTTCACTATGAGGTAATCCAGGAAAGACTTGAAAGAGAGTTTAATCTCGACCTTATCAGCACCGCTCCGTCCGTTATCTATAAGATCTATCTTACTGACGGCTCCGTTGTGGACTGCTCGAATCCTACGAACATGCCTGATCCGGCATCAATCGATTATATGGAAGAGCCCATCGTAAAGGCTACGATAATGCTCCCGAAGGAATATGTCGGCAACATCATGGAGCTCTGCCAGGAGAGGCGCGGCGAATATACCGACATGAAGTATCTTGATGAGAAGCGTGTAATGCTCCACTACAAGATGCCTTTAAATGAGATCATCTACGACTTTTTCGATGCTTTGAAATCACGCACGAGAGGCTATGCTTCGCTCGACTATGAGCCCGCAGGATACCAGAGATCCAAGCTCGTTAAGCTCGATATCCTCTTAAACGGTGATGCGGTCGACGCTTTGTCTTTCATCGTTCATGCGGACAAGGCTTACGCGAGAGGAAGAAGAATGTGCGAGAAGCTCAAGGAGAACATCCCGAGGCAGCAGTTCGAGATCCCCGTACAGGCAGCTATCGGAGGAAAGATCATTGCAAGAGAGACCATCAAGGCTTTCCGCAAGGACGTTACTTCCAAGTGCTACGGCGGCGATATCTCGCGTAAGAAGAAGCTCCTTGAGAAGCAAAAGGAAGGTAAGAAGAGAATGAGACAGGTAGGTTCTGTCGAAGTTCCTCAGGAAGCCTTCATGAGCGTACTTAAACTTGATGATGAGTAAATAAAACTAAAAAAGCACTGCTTGAAAACGGCAGTGCTTTAATTATCAGCTCATTCTTGATGGAGAAGGGAAGTCCGAAGATATCCGGGGTGATTTCGGCTTGGACCCGGTGTCGATCCCGTCCTGGCTCTCTTCCGCATCGGCGATAGGATAGGTGTTTACTATCTTGGTGGCCATTGTCGTATAGGTCCTTAGACACTCTCTGTTCTCACCACTCAATTCGTCTATTTTATTGGTGAGCATGTCTATTTTGTCTTTGAGGGGCTTTTTTGCAGCTTCTATTGCTTTGTTCGTAAATGCCTTTTCTACGTTGTAGATTACTGTGATAAGCACGATCGTAAAAGCGACCATTACAGGTATCCAGTATTGTTCGTTGACTATAGTGGCATATCCAAGACCAAACAGAAGCAGCAAAGAACCATAGATTATTAACGGGATGAAAGATTTTCCGTCATCATAGTACAGTGAACCCATAAACTCGGAAACGCCTTGGGTAAAACGTCTATTGTTGATCGACTGCGCTCTTACCAGGTCTGAAAACCGATTCCTGGCTACAGACAGATCATCTGAGAGCTTTGCCAGGTCGGATCTTCTCTTTCTGAAGGTATTGAGCACATCCAGAGACTCCTTGATCAAGTTGAAGTAATCCTTGTGTTCCGGCTGACAGTTCTCGATTGCGTTCATCAGGGCAGGATCGTTAGACTGAAGTAAGACTTCCCTCTCTCTAAGCATAGGTCTGAATGACGTCCATTTGCACCTGCAGAGGATAAGCCCTCTTAATGCTTCAAAGTTATGAGGGTCTTTCTTGAGCATGTAATCGAAAGCGTCCTTTGCGGCGCCGAATTCATTTCTGGTTACAGATTTCTTGGCGATATCAAGGACATTGTCTTTCCTGAAGTATTCGTAATCGAAAGTAACACCGCAGAAAGGGCAGATGTAGACCTGACGGTCGATATCGATATCGAGAAGACCGCCGCACATATTACAGATGTTGCTTTTTACGATAGCCATATAACCTTCTTTACCTTTGCCCGTAATAATCAAATATATAATATCAGAAAAGAAAGATTTTTTACCAATTTTGCATTAAGGGAGATATAATATATACAGTGCTTTTTGGACACCTTGTCCAATCACATAACAATTCAGGAGGCTTTACATGACTATTGAAGCTCTTTTTGCAGGAAAGAATCCCCAGGACTTTTACATCGGCAAAGTTACACAGGTATACAGAAGTAACTGCGTTGCCCAGGTCGAGAACTTCGATCTTATGTCTGACAGATCAAAATTTAACAAATCCTTTTTGCCTAATACGATCAACAACTTCGTAATCATCGACTCGGTAGTTGGTCTGTTCCTTGGTGAGGTTTTCGAAAATAAGGCTTCCAGAAAGAGCATCTATGAGATGAAGACCGGTGATGTTAAGTCCAACGACTATCAGGAAATCTGCATCGACACGATCTCTCTCATGCCTGCAGATTCCGACAAGTTCCAGCTCGCAGGCTTCAACACACTCGGTATTACAGATAAGGTTTACCTTGCTACTGATGACGTTTATAAGCTCTTCCTTGCTTCCCTCGAATTCACAGGCGAGAACGAGGAACCCCTTCCTTCATTTGCTACATATCTTAATAAGTCACAGGCTGAGGTGTGCCTCAAGCCCAGCACGCTCTTCAACCGTCACCTTATGTGCATCGGTGCTACGAACAGCGGTAAGTCCACAACAGCTCTCGCTATCCTTGATAAGGTCGTTTCCACAAGAAGAAAGGCTCTTATCATTGACCCTACAGGCGAATACAGAAACGCATTTACAAATGATGAGATCACAAAGCTTACTCTTGGCGTTGATACCACAGTATCTCCCGGTAAGATCTCAATGGAGCAGTGGGAAAAGCTTTTCGAGACCGAGAACAGCTCACAGGGCGCGGTCCTTTCAGAGGCTATCACATCTCTGCGTTACATGAAGAAGATCGGTGAGAATACTTATTATCCTAAGGTCGGTGAGGATATCGAGGAAGTTCAGGAGAATATCGCTTCCGTAGGTAAGGATGACGTTGATTTCAACATTGAGCTTCTTCCTGAGCAGATCCAGGCTGAGTCCGTATGCGAGCCTGACAGAGACAGCGACTACAACTTCAAATACCGTTACGATACATTGAGAGCAAACCTCAACTCTTCACTCGTCCAGAAGATCCAGTATCAGATGACAAATACAAAGTTCCTCTCATTCTTCTCGAATGATCCCGGAATGTATAACCTCCTTGACGTTATCGAAGACTTCATCCACATTCCTGAAGAGAGCCTTTATATCGATACTTCACAACTTGGTGCTTCCGAAGGTATCGGCGGCATGAGAGGTACACAGATATGCCAAGTCCAGATACTCCGACAAGGAATATCACGGCGGTCTTACACTCCTTGCAAGAGAAGGACGTAAGAAGGGTATCTTCCTTTACCTGACAACACAGAACCCTAAGGATGTATCTCCGATCCTCTTCGGTCAGATCGGTACGATGCTCATCCACAGACTCATGCTCAACGATGAGATCCGTGCAGTAGAGAGCCACCTTGACGATTATGCTATCAAGCACGTAAGAAAGCTCAATCAGGGTGAAGTTATCCTTACGAGTGTTAACCTCCTGCACAACATGTTCATCCATGTAAGAAAGAGCCCGAGAACACAGCACAACGATACACCTCAGCTCTAATACTGAAGAAAAACAGAAAGCTTCAGGCGGTGTCTTCAAAGAGGCACCGTCTGTTTTTTGTAGTACAATAACTCCCACAGCTATTTAGGGGGTAATAAGGATGGTGAAGCAGAATATATACGACAACGAGACCTTTTTCGAAGGCTACCAGAAGCTCAGGGAACGCGAAGTTAATGCCAATAATCTGTTTGAGATACCGGCGAGATTTGCTCTGCTGCCGGATCTTAAGGGCTTGAGGGTCTTAGATCTCGGATGCGGGATGGGCGACGAAAGAAGTCGTGGGCGCAGACATTTCCGAGAAGATGCTCAATGCTGCAAAAGAGAAGAATTCGGATCCAAATATCACATATATAAGAATGCCCATGGAGGACCTTAATGAGCTTGAAGGTGAGTTTGACCTCGTTGTAAGCTCTCTTGCAATTCATTATGTCGAGGACTACAAAGGCGTTTTAAAGGAAGTTAACAGGCTCCTTAAAAAGGGCGGAGAGTTCATCTTCTCGCAGGAGCACCCCGTCAATTCGTGCTATGGCGGCGGAGAAAGATGGACAAAGGATGAGAATGGGACCAAGATCTACAGCAATCTCGCAAATTACGGCATAGAAGGCGAGCGCGAGAGCACGTGGTTTGTCGACAACGTAAAGAAGTATCACAGGATGTTCTCAACAGTGATAAATGATCTTATCGATGCCGGATTCGTGATCGAAAAGCTGACCGAGCCCTTGCCCACGGAAGAGCTCATAAAAAAGTATCCGGACTACTATGACCTTTATCACAGACCGGACTTCCTTTTAGTCAAAGCGAAAAAGATCTGATCTTACTGCATCATGCGGCGGCCGTGACCCTGCTTCTCGAATTCGGTAGCGTCTTCGTCTGAAGCTTCCTCTTCGATCTCAGGCATAGCTGTCTTGAAGTCATACTGCTCCTGGTCGCCGTATTTCCAGCCTTCTTCGAGGGAAACAAAGTCCTTCGTGGTCTCGTAGGCGGTGATAGGGAAGCTCGTATCGTAATATGCTTCTACGCCCTGTTCGTCAGCTATATCGTGGCTGCTTGCCTGGGCAAGTGATTCGATGTCCTTTTTCTCCTTGCTGTGAAGGAGTTTGGGAAGGATCTCAGCAAGGAAATACGTGACAAGACCCATGGTAACAAGGACCAGAAGGATCTCGCCGGGATTGTTGTATAAGAACTTCATCCACTTGAAGGTGTCGCCGAAGCGGAAGAGACGCACGGATGCAAGCAGCAGAGCAGGGAGCAGGTAAAGGCCTGCCCTGAGGCCTGTATTGAAGCTGATAGCTTCCATCTTTGCTTTACGGCCTGTTCTCTCAATAGTCTCCCAGCCCTTTGCATAAGGGAACTCGCCGGAGACTTTGCCTGTCTGGCCGTTTACGATGTACTGGTAGTTCCTTCCGTCGTAATCGAAGCTTAAGAACCAGCATGGAAGCAGAGCATACTTGATGTTCTGGTTGTTGTATCTTGTAATGCTCGCATTGGTGTCAGGAACGAATTTATCATATCCGAAATTGATCTCGTCGCAGACTCTCAATGCATATCTGTCCAGACGCTTGTAGATCCTGTCTGTCATGTCCAGAGGCTGCTCGTCGTATTTCTCGGCAAAGAAACCCTGGAGATACTCAGGCCTGA
>CADCJM010000081.1 GCA_902801755.1 Oscillospiraceae bacterium | reverse complement strand
TCCTGCACGATCTGCGGACAGCAGTTCGACATTCCGCTTTCCGGAACAATGGCTCACTCCTGGGTAATGCTTTTCGACAACGAGTTCGAAGCATTCAAGGCATATTCACTCGCATATCCTGACGGAGCACTTCTGCTCGTGGATACATACGACGTTCTCCGTTCAGGTATTCCGAATGCGATCAAGTGTGCCAAGGAAGTCTTAGAGCCTATGGGCAAGAGACTCAAGGGCATAAGGATCGACTCCGGAGACCTCACATACATGACTCAGAGTGCACGTAAGATGCTCGACGAGGCAGGTCTTACAGACTGTAAGATCACTGTTTCCAACGCTCTTGACGAATATCTCATCAGAGACCTGATCAGCCAGGGCGCATGCATCGATTCCTTCGGTGTCGGTGAGAGACTTATAACTTCCAAGGCTGAGCCTGTTTTCGGCGGCGTATACAAGATCGCTGCTGTTGAAGCTGATGACGGCACTATCATTCCGAAGATGAAGATCTCCGATTCCGTAGGCAAGGTTACAAATCCCTGCTCAAAGAAGATCGTAAGATTCTACGACAACGCTACGGGCAAGGCATTAGCTGACGTTGTAATGATGGCTGACGAGGAGATCCCGAACGGCGAACCTTACGAGATCTTCGATCCTGAGAACACATGGAAGTCCAAGGTGCTCGAGAATTACAGAACCAGAGAGATCATGGTCCAGATCTTTAAGGACGGCAAGCTCGTTTACAACAAGCCTACTATCGCTGAGATCAGAGCTTACTGCACAACCGAGCTCGACTCACTCTGGGATTCCGTTAAGAGATTCGAGAATCCTCACAACTATTATGTCGACCTGTCACCTAAGCTTTGGAAGATCAAGGACGACATCTTGAGATCTTACAGAAGAAGATAAGGAGTAAAAAACATGGCTAATCCTATTGTCACAATCCAGATGAAAGACGGCGGCGTAATGAAGGCAGAGCTCTATCCCGATATCGCGCCCATCACCGTCCAGAACTTTATCGACCTCGCATCCAAGGGCTTTTACAACGGCCTCATCTTCCACAGAGTCATCCCGGGATTCATGATCCAGGGCGGTGACCCTCAGGGAACAGGTGTTGGCGGCCCAGGCTACTGCATCAAGGGCGAGTTCAGCGCTAACGGATTCAGGAACGACTTAAAGCACACCAGAGGCGTTCTTTCCATGGCACGCGCTATGGATCCTGATTCTGCAGGTTCACAGTTCTTCATCATGCATGAGGACTACCCGTCATTAGATGGTCAGTATGCTGCTTTCGGCAAACTCATCGAAGGCATCGAAGTAGTCGATAAGATCGCTTCTGTCAGAACTGACTACATGGACAAGCCGCTTGAACCCCAGCAGATCGAGTTCATGACTGTCCAGATCTGAAATAAGACTTTAACTTAAAACGTAGACGGCGGAGGGTTAAAGGAAAGGATAATGAGAGAAGTAAAGCAGTTAGGGGATACTTCAAAGACTAAGAAGACCGGATCAAAAGACAGGTCTTCCAAAGAAGCAAAGAGTATCACGATACCTTACCCCTGGCTTTATGCTTCGATCGTCCTTTTCCTTACGATCCCGCTGTTTATGTTTTTCCTGGGATATCTGAAGCTTGTGGTAAGCATTCCACTGACACTTATCTTTGCAGGTATCGTGCTCTACTGCGTCTCAGACTGCATGAACGGTCCTGACGGAAACAAGCTTGAAGGTTCTGATAAAGACCTTAAGATCCCCTTAGCCTATCTCATCGGATTTGCAGTAACGGCTCTGGCAATCTCATTCGTGTCCGGTGTTGGAGAATATATCTACACTCTCCAGGACCACGAATACAGGCGCGCGATCTTAAGGGACCTGATCAATTACGACTGGCCGGTCATCTATAACTACAATACCCAGACAAATCCCGAAGTTATAAAGATCTTCGGAATGGCTTCAGGGCAGAGGGCCTTCTCCTACTATTTCATCTACTGGATGCCCGCAGCACTTGCAGGAAAAGCATTCGGATTTGACGTGGGCAACTTTGTCCTGTTCATATGGAATTCAATCGGCATCTTCCTCTGTCTTCTGTCAACGAGCGCTGTGATAAGGAAAGTTACCGCATGGGTTCCGTTCATTTTCGTTTTCTTCTCGGGCCTCGACATCATTCCGAACCTTGTATATGAGCTGACCCATTACAGTGACTGGCGCTGGTTTGAAGGCTTCGTTACATCGATGTCTTACGTAAGCAATTTCAGGGAACTCGCGAGCGTATTCAACCAGATGATCCCGTGCTTCCTTGTGGTTGCCATCCTTCTTTTGTCCAACAACACAAGATCAATGGGACTCACCTCAGGGATCCTTTTCTGCTATTCGCCGTGGGCCGTGTTCGGCATCCTGCCGATGGCAGCGGCATTCCTGTTCGGTAAAAACCTGAGGGCATCCAAGCTCTCGAAGACCCTGTTTAACGCATTCAGCCCTGCAAACCTCGCTTCGGCAGTGCTTATACTTACGATATTCGGAAGCTATTACATGACCAATTCCGGCGCAGTCAGCTATAAGGGCTTTGCGTGGGAATATTTCTCCAATCCCGGATGGTTCATCCTGGCTTATATCGTCTTTATCCTGATCGAGGTTATTCCTTTTGCCCTGATCCTTTACAAGCGCGAAAAGAACAACCCTGTATTCCTGGCAGCTCTTGCGACCCTTCTTATCCTGCCTTTTTACAGAGTCTCCGAAATGAATGACTTCACAATGAGAGGCTCTATGCCCGCGCTGTTTTTATTCTGTATCCTCCTGTGCGGCGTTGTGCCCGAAGTAATGGATCAGAAGAATACGCCCACAACAAAGAAGGGGTGGCTTAAGTCTGCAGCGATAATGCTCACGGTTATCCTCATGACATTCCCGACTCTTTTAAATCTTTTCGTTATCTTCGGTTCAATGATCCAGGGCGATAAGGGCAACGAGGAAAATATCGGCTCATTGGGAAACATCAGACAGGCCGAATATGCGGAAGTCATTCAGGAACAGTTTTTCGCGGAAGGCTACGAGGGAAGTTTCTTCTACAGATATTTTGCAAAATAAAGGGCTGTCCCGGTCAAAGCACGTGGAATTGTTCATTTAATATATTGGCTGTTCATTAATTTTTTGCCAAAAACACTTCAAAACGGTGCCGTTTAAAGACAACGCCGCAGGTTTTAGTCTTTGGATTCCTCGGAAGCGATATATATCGGTCTGCCCTTGGCTTCGATGTAGATTCGTCCTATGTATTCACCGATAAGTCCCAATGCCATCAGGATCAGTCCGCCGATAAAGAGGAGGAAGCAGAGGAGTGAAGGGTAACCTGCGACGCGGTCCCAGATCTGCTCGATTATTGCTCTAATGAAGTAGTAGAGCATATAAACAAATCCTGCGAACGCAAAGAAGAAACCCATATATGTAGCGAGCCTTAAGGGCGCTGTCGTAAATGCCACGATGCCGTCTACTGCGTATCTGAAAAGCTTCCAGAAGCTCCACTTGGTCTCGCCGGCAACGCGCTCGACATTCTCATGCTCGACCCACTTGGTCCTGAAGCCTACCCAGGCGAAAATACCCTTTGAGAATCTCTGGCGTTCGGTAAGGCTTAAGATCGAATCAACGACTTCGCGCTTCATGAGTCTGAAGTCTCTCGCGCCGTCTGCGATCTCAACGTCGCACATGCGGTTGATGAGCTTGTAGAACCTTCTTGCAAACCAGCTCCTGATCTTGGGCTCGCCCTTACGGGTAACACGCCTTGCTGCTACGATGTCGTATTCGCCGGAATCAAGATCCTTGATCATCTCAGGGATGAGAGACGGGGGATCCTGCATGTCGGCATCCATGATGGCGATATAATCGCCCTTTGCCTTTTCCATGCCGGCATACATAGCGGCTTCCTTGCCGAAGTTCCTTGAGAAGAAGATGTACTTAACACCCTTGTCGTTTGCGGCGAGATCTCTGATGAGGTCTGCTGTCTTATCGCGGCTTCCGTCGTTTACGAAAATGAATTCGTAATTTCTGTCCGAATCGTCAGTCTTTCTGACGTCGCAGAGCGCCTCATAAAGGATCGGAAGGGAAGCTTCTTCGTTATAACAGGGAATGATAAGACTGATAAGCACGATCTGGCGCCTCCGGTTAGGTCATCTGTTAAGATATTTATTCTATTCGCAGCAATTGTGCGAACGAAGTGAGACACAGCTGCAAATAGAATAAATATCTTGTTTGTATTATAATCAAAAAGTATTGTCAGTTACAATAATTTTAGCCGAAGAAAGGGCGGAACACTAATGAAAGAGCTATCGAGTCTTGATGGCAAGTCCTCAAAAACCAAGACCACTGAACCATCACTTAAAATCTCTTCAAAAAGCCGCGGTAAGCCGGATCTCCGTCCCTTATATGCGTTTTTTGCAGCACTGGCACTTTATGTGATCACGATCCTTCTTTGCAATAAGCATCCGCTCGGGGAGTATTCTTTCCTTCAGAGTGACCTGAAGGCACAGTATGCGCCTTTCCTGGCTCTCATGAGGAGCAAGATCACAGAGATCGGAACAGTACCCAAAGGGCACTTACTCTCATATATCAGCTATTCGTTTAAGCTCGGTCTCGGCAAGAATTTCATCGGCACATTCGGATATTATCTTGCGAGCCCGTTTAATCTCATCTATCTGCTTTTCGATGAAGCGCAGATCGATGCAGCGGTGCTCACGATAGTTACATTAAAGCTCAGCTTTGCATCCGGATTCATGTGCCTGTTCCTTGGAACGCGCACTGAAGACAGGAAGAGCTTATGGCCGGTCCTTCTGGGCGTTATGTATGCTTTCTCGCTTTATTCACAGGTATTCATCTTCCAGATCATGTGGCTCGACGGCTACATGCTCCTTCCTCTGATCCTTTTCTTCACAGAGAGATTCATAAAGAAACAGAAGTATTTGGGACTTGTCCTCTCACTTCTGATCCTTTTCATTTCGAATTACTACATCGCATATATGACAGGCCTGGCATGTTTTTTCTATCTCTGCATCAGACTTTTTGCAGAGAAGGTCCAGCTCAAAAAGGCCGTCGGCATCTGCGTAAGATTCTGTCTTGCGGCAGGCTTTACCGCTCTTATGACAGCTGTAATGCTTGTTCCCGTAGGACTTGATACGATAAGGAACGCTGACCAGACTGTATCTGACAGAAGCGGACAGATCCTGACTTATTCCCCGCTTACGTTTATTCACATGATGGTCTTAGGCGAGCCCGGAAAGTTCTCGGATATCCTGATCTCGAATTATCCGTTCCTTTTCATGTGCCTGCCTGTTACGATCCTGCTTCTTATCTATTTCATCAGCCCCGTATTCAAGGGAAGAGAGAGAACGATCCACGGCGTCTGCGTTTTGGGTGCTGTATTATCTACTCTTGTTTATCCTCTTGATAAGGCATGGCAGGTATTTGACGATCCCAACTGGTTCTGGCACAGACACGCGTTTGTTTTCCTGCCTCTGTTCCTGATCATATCCATGAGGGTGCTTTTCAGGCTTAAGGAAGTCGCGAAAAAAGACATAATCAAGGCGGCGCTCGTAATCTATGTGCTTGCTGCGATCGACTTTTCTTTCGGCGCTCTTAAGGGTGAATCCAAGGCGGTTATCTACAATGTTCTCCTTACAGCGGCATATGCTCTTCTCATGATGGGCTATGGTGTAAAGAAATGGCCGGAGCAGCTGAGGAATATGCATACGCTTATATCACCTCTGCTGTCGCTTATTGTTGTTTTCGAACTTATCTTTGCAGGACCGATGCTCTCTAACGGCATAGAGTCGATGACACTTTTCGGTGGCCCTGCAAAAGAGTATTCCGAATCCATAAAGGCAGAGCAGGAATTCGGAAATTATGCCAAGGCTAATGGTGCCAAGACAAAGGCTTTCAGAGCTGAGACAGAGAATGCTCCCGAATACACCACGAAATATTATGTCACTGAAGGTGAGGCATTCTACGGCAATTACAACGGCCTGTCATTCTTCAACTCGAATTCCAACAAGAAGATGCACCGCTTTGCAAAGCAGCTCGGCCTGCAGACGAATTATAACTATTTCGCGGTAGGACATTCATTTGCATGTCCTTCGGTAGATTCATTCTTCTCGATCGGCTCGGTATCTGCCAAGAGAGACAATACCCTGTACCGTTACGACGGCCAGGATTCATACGATTCAGGCCTCAAGTTCTATGGAAATGACAACGTCCTTCCTCTGGCATTTGCTGCGAATAAGGCAGCGATGGATTTCGATTACTACAGGCTCGAAAAGGATGCTTCCCAAAAGAACTACTATTCGCTCCAGAACGACTGGTACCGTTCATTGTTCCCTGATGCTTTCAGCGAGGATTTCTTTGTTGAGATGGACGAGAGCGTTACAGGCGCACCGAAGATCACTAACGGTGTATTCTTCAACCTCAGCAATTATCTGACAAGGGAAGACTACATCAAGAAGAATTCATCCGTCTCAAGCACAAGTGATACGGCAAGCAAGGGTTCAGATCCGCTGGGTCTTGAGAAGGCTGTTGATAACGAACTTAAGGACAACATCACAAAGCTCTACAGGGAAAATCAGAATATCCCGATCGCCGTTGAATACGAATTCAAGGCTCCCGACACCAGAGAGATCTACTGCTCTCTTGGATCTACTGCTCTCTTGTATCCGGAAGGATCCTTGATTCCAGCGAAGTGTTCGTAAACGGCATTGAGATCTCTGAATTCTCATCCAACGCATTCTATTCACAGATCTTCAGGATCGGCAGCTTTGCCGAAGGCGAGACTGTAAAGGTATCTTTCCTCTGCAATGTCGACAGCTGGTCTTATCTGAACATCAGATTTGCAGCCTTCGACAATGAGGTGTTCGCATCGCAGTTTGCAAAGGTCGATACGTCAAAGGTAACGCCTTCCGTTGTTTCCGATGGCTATGCCAAGTTTGATATCTCAGGCTTAGAGGCTGATGAGACAGTCATTACCACGATCCCTGCAGAGGACGGCTGGCAGCTTTATATCGACGGTGCGCCCGCAGATTATAAGCTCTATCAGGAGGCATTCATCACATTTGATGCGCCGTCAGGCAGCCACACCGCAGAACTCGTATTTACGGCTCCCGGACTTAAGGCCGGCGCAGCAGTGACATGTGCGGGCATTGTTCTTCTTGCAGCTTTTGTTGTTATAGATAAAAAACTCTCGAAAATGAAAGAAAAACAAGAACAAAACTAGTATCTTAAAATGAATCAGTGAGTCAATCAGTGCGGAGGTATTATTTATGGATTACATGAAAGCTTATGAGTTATGGTCAACAGATCCTTTTTTCGATGAGGGCACAAGAAATGAGCTCATCGCGATAAAGGATGACGCTAAAGAGATCGAAGACAGATTTTACAGGGATCTTGAATTCGGTACAGCAGGTTTAAGAGGCGTTCTCGGTGCCGGAACAAACAGAATGAATGTCTACACGGTTGCAAAGGCATCAGAAGGCCTTGCAAAATACATCCTCTCGGAGGGCGAAGAGGCAATTAAGAGAGGCGTTGTAATCTCTTACGATTCCAGACATTTCTCACCCGAGTTTGCTCAGATCACAGCTCAGGTACTGGCTGCAAACGGAATCCCGTCAAGGCTCTCTGACGAGTTAAGACCCGTTCCGGTCCTTTCTTACTCAGTAAGATATTTCAAGGCTTTTGCAGGCGTCATGATCACAGCTTCCCACAATCCGTCCAAGTACAACGGATATAAGGTTTACGGTGAGGACGGCGGACAGGTACCGCCTGAAGCAGCCGATGCAGTTCTCTCAAATATTGAAGCTATTTCCGATATCAGAAGCGTTAAGCTCATGGACTTTGAGGAAGCTAAGGCAAAGGGCCTTGTAACTTCCTTCGGACCTGAGATCGACGAGGCATTCACAAATATGCTTACCAAGCTCGTTGTAGACCAGCAGGCAATCGACAGGCAGGCTGATATGAGCATCGTTTACACACCTCTGCACGGTTCAGGCAACAAGCCCGTCAGAAGGATCCTTGAGGCAGTCGGATTCAAGAACATCCACATCGTTAAGGAGCAGGAGCTCCCTGACGGTTCATTCCCGACAGTAAGCCTTCCTAACCCTGAGAACCCTGAGGCTCTCTCAATGGCGATCGAGCTTGCCAAGAAGACAGATGCTTCGCTGGTATTCGGCACAGACCCTGACTCCGACCGTATCGGTGCGGCAGCAAAGGTTGTTGAGAATGGTGAAGTTAAGTACAAGTGCTTCTCCGGCAACCAGATGGGCCTCATGCTCTTAGACTATATCCTCGATTCCAAGAAGCAGCTCGGCACACTGCCCGAGAAGTCTTTCGCGGTTACGACCATCGTATCCTCCAAGCTCGTTAAGAGCATCTGCGACTACTATGGCGTTGAGCTTCAGGAGACACTCACAGGCTTCAAGTTCATCGGCGAGAGGATCAAGCTCGACGACGAATTCGGCGACAAGCACTTCCAGTTCGGCTTCGAAGAGAGCTACGGCTATCTTGCCGGTGTTGACGTCCGTGATAAGGACGCTGTCGTTGCCGCAATGCTGATCTGCAACATGGCTGCAGCTTCTTTCGAGAAGGGCGAGACACTTGCAGACAGACTTGACCACCTCTATGAGAAGTACGGCTACGGCATTGAGCAGACTATCAGCTGCACTCTTGAGGGCAAAGAGGGTATCGAGAAGATCGGCAAGTGCATGGTAGAGCTCAGAGAAGAGCTTTCAGGCTGCAAGAACCTTGCTGAGGCAAAGAACCTCCTTGGCGGCGCTACAGTTACAGCTGTCCGCGACTACAAGGAATCCAAGCGCTATGACTTCACAGAAGACGGCGTAAAGGTGTCAGATATCACACTTCCCAAGTCCAATGTTCTCCTTTATGAGCTCGGCGGCAACAAGGGAATCGACTGGGCATGCGCAAGACCTTCAGGCACAGAACCCAAGCTCAAGATCTACATGGGCGTTTACGATTCTGATAAGGCAAATGCGGAAAAGTCCTTTGAGACGATCAAGGGACAGGTCGAAGATTACGTTAAGTCAAAGCTTAACTGAACGACTCAACCAACGGAATAACGTATTCATAGACAGCCTTGGCAAAGCCGAGGCTGTCATAATTTGCGGTGATATAAGAAGCGGCAGCCTTAACTCCTTCGGACGCATTGCCCATGGCGATACCGTATTTTGCGGATTCGATCATGGAGATATCGTTGTCGCTGTCGCCGATCGCGAAAGTATTCTCTCCCGGAATCCCAAGATAATCTGCCAGGCTTAACAGGGCGTTGCCTTTGGTGGCCCCCTTTTTCATAACGTCGAAAAGATTAGGCGCAGACGATATGACCTCCAGCTCGCTGTCGGAGGCGAGCGTGTCGATAAGACTGCTGTCCGCGCTTATTAGAAGGATCTTGTTAAAGTTCGGGAGCTTCTCTTTCTCGAGAAAATCCATATCGATATCGATCATGGGGGACTGCTTTGAAGGCTCAAGCCCCTGATTATAGGAATTAACGAACGCCCTTCTGGTCGAAAAAGGCGTAAAGAAGATGCCCTCGTCAGAATAGAGGGTGGCATCTGCAGACCGGCTCATAAGAATTCTCAGGAGCTCCCTTATCTTGGAGTCCTCAAAATCCATGGAATCGAACTGTTTTCTGGATGCGGCGTCGAAAAGCGAGCCGCCGTTGCTCGTCATGATGGGAACATCGATCCCCAGATCCTCTGCAAATTTACCGACGAGGAAAGAGGAACGGCCCGTAGCTATAGTGAATGCGACAGACGATTCCTTCAGGGCTCTTATGGCCTCTTTATTGCCTTCCAGTATGTCCTTGCCGGGGGCAAGAAGGGTATAATCCATGTCCGCGGCTAGTAATGCTTTATACTTTTTTGTCATATTTCGGTTATGCTCCCAAAGGATTATAAACGATTTTACAAGAATAAATGACAAATATACCTTATTTTTCTTTCAATCTGCGGGTTTACTGCGGTTGAAAGTTTGTATATCTATGTATATTATTGTGCTTGGATCATAAGGACAACTATGTCCAAATAAAGTGGGGTTAGTAAAAAGTATGAAAAGAAAAGCCGGACAGGCACCAAGCGTTAGATCCGCAGAGGTCAGGAGCAATGCTCTTGCACCTGTAAGAAGCGGCGAATCAAACAGACCTGCACCCGTCAGAGTGGAAGCTTCCAGAGCTCCTGCTCATACCGGAAGTGCTCAAAGAAGCGCGGCATCAAGAACTGCAGCTAAGAACGGAAGCTCCAGGACAGCATCCAAATCTGCATCCAAGGCAGCTCCCAGACGCGTTAAGGCTAAGAGAAAGAGCCATGTTGGCGTAGTTATCGCCGTCATTGTACTCGTTATTCTCCTCGGCGCAGGCGGATATTACGGATATCTTTATTCCACAGGTTACTTCAAACCGCACGTAGAAGTTACTAATTCTGACGGCACTGTAGCTAACCTCATGGCTGATGAGGTATATGCCGAGCTTAGCCAGGATGTCAGCGTTTTCTACCCCGGCACATTTATCAACGATGTCGATGTAAGCGGAATGACAGCTGACCAGGCTTACGAAGCAGTTTCCAAGGAACTCACGGATGAGGGAAATCCCATCAGCGTAAAGTACACTCTCAAGCTCGACGGCAAGGAGTATCCTCTTGATTTCTCCGATGCAAAGTTCGAATACAACACAAGAGAGGTCATCGACTCTACGATCGGCATCAATAAGGTTTCCGATCCGGAAGACTACACCAAGCTCATTGAGTGCTACAACTACAAGCAGTCACTCAAGAATACTCCCGCAAAGTATGAGACATCTTATAAAGTAGCAATCGACGGTGTTTCTGAGAAGGTACACAATATCTTGGATCCTCTCATCGATCAGTATTCCACTGTAAAAGATGCTGAGATCGGTGAGTTCAATCCTTCAACCAAGGAATTCACTATCACTCCTGAAGAAACAGGCATGACGATCGATATCGATGCTGCTGTCGAGAAGGTCAAGGAGCTCTTTGACAACGCGGAATACACAGGTTCTGTCGTAGTCCCTTCCGTTAAGAAGGAACCTGAGGTCACAACTGAGAAGCTCAAGGCAAACTTCGGTCTCCGCGGCGAGCACACAACAAAGGCATCCAACAACGCAAACCGTAACACTAACCTCTCCCAGGCATGCAAGAAGATCAACGGTACGATCCTTAAGCCCGGCCAGGAATTCTCTTTCAATAAAGTTGTAGGAAAGAGAACAAGAGAGGCAGGCTTCAAGGAAGCTACAGTTATCCTCGGCGGCCGCTACGAGCAGGGCCTTGGCGGCGGTGTCTGCCAGGTCAGTGGTACTCTTTACGATGCAGTTCTGAAGTCTGACCTTAAGATTACTGAGCGTCATCCGCACGCATGGCCTTCTGATTATGTTCTTGAAGGTCTCGATGCTACTGTTGACTACGGTTCATTGGACTTCAAGTTCAAGAATAATACCGATTACCAGATCATCATCCTCATGTGGTTCGATTCCAGCAAGAGAGAAGTTCATGCCCAGATCTACGGAAAGAGATTCCCTGAAGAGCAGACTATCGCTCTCAGAAGTGAAGTCGTTTCCACAAGCGGTTACGGCAAGACAGAATATGTTGAAGATAAGACCATGGAAGCCGGAAAGACAAAGACAACAAGAGAGGCTCACCAGGGTAAGACTGTAAAGACGTTCAAGATCTGGAAGGATAAGGACGGCAAGGAGATCAAGCGCGAGACCATCGGCACAACAACATACAATTCTTACGGAAAGCAGATCTCCGTAGGAACAAAAAACGCTGACGGTACGTACAACTCGGTTGACCCCAAGACAGGCCAATTGAAAACAAAGGCACCTGATCCGACAAAGGCACCTGATCCGACGAAGGCACCTGATCCGACAAAGGCACCTGATCCGACGAAGGCACCGGACAATCCTCCTCCGGAAGGCGGTGGCGGCGAGTAATACTCCCGAATGCCTTTTGCAACATCGAAAAACAACAAGAGCTCTCTTCGACTTTGAAGGGAGCTCTTTTAATAAAAAATAAATATATAATTTTTCTCTTTTATGTCCCCATTCTTGACTAAATGGGTTTATAATTATTCAGTCATTATTAGAGGACTCTCTCTTCGGAGAGGGAACTCGCAAAGAATTTTCCAAAGGAGATCAAGTTTATGGCAGAACTGACAAAGAAAACCATGGACGGTAACGAGGCTGCTGCGTATACTTCGTATGCATTTACTGAGAACGCTGCAATTTACCCTATCACACCGTCCTCGCCTATGGCTGACCACACCGATCAATGGGCTCAGCAGGGCAGAAAGAATATTTTCGGACAGACGGTTAACATCGTCGAGATGGAGTCTGAGGGAGGCGCTTCTGGTGCTGTTCACGGCTCACTCGCTACAGGTGCTTTAACCACTACTTACACCGCATCACAGGGTCTCCTTTTGATGATTCCTAACATGTACAAGATCGCAGGCGAGCTTCTCCCTTGCGTATTCCATGTTTCCGCAAGAGCTCTCGCTGCTCACGCACTGAACATTTTCGGTGACCACGCAGACGTTTACGCTTGCCGTCAGACAGGTTTCGCAATGCTCTGCTCCAACTCCGTTCAGGAAGTTGCAGACCTCGCAGCAGTTGCTCACCTTTCCACAATCAAGACAAGAGTTCCTTTCCTCCACTTCTTCGATGGTTTCCGTACATCACACGAGATCCAGAAGATCGAGGTTATCGACTACGATACACTCGGATCATTGGTTGACTATGAGGCAATCAAGGCTTTCCGTAAGAGATCTCTTTCTCCTAACCACCCGACACTCCGTGGTACAGCTCAGAACCCTGATATCTACTTCCAGGGCAGAGAAGCTTCCAACCCCTTCTATCTTGCAGTACCTGATCAGGTTCAGTACTACATGGATAAGATCAACGAGATCCGTGGCACAGATTACAAGCTCTTCAACTACTATGGTGCAGCTGATGCTGACCGTGTAATCATCGCTATGGGTTCTGTCTGCGAGACAGCTGAAGAAGTTATCGACTTCCTCAACGCTCACGGTGAGAAGGTTGGTCTCGTTAAGGTTCACCTCTATCGTCCTTTCTGTGCTGATAAGCTCCTCGAGGCTATCCCTGCTACAGCTAAGGCTATCGCAGTTCTCGACAGAACAAAGGAACCCGGTTCTTACGCAGAGCCTCTCTTCCTCGATGTTGCTGCTGCTTATGTTGGCAAGAATGCTCCTAAGCTCATCGGCGGCCGTTATGGTATGGGTTCAAAGGATACAACACCTGAGACAATTCTTGCAGTTTATAAGGAACTCAAGAAGGATCAGCCTAAGGAAAGATTCAC
>CADCJM010000080.1 GCA_902801755.1 Oscillospiraceae bacterium | reverse complement strand
ACGTTTGCATCTGATACCGTGCTTGAAGAGGTCAGGAAGACCGTAAAAGACGGTGATTACGGCATGATCTACGGCGATTACACAAGAGACGGCGTTGTAAAGAAGCAGCCTGAGACTCTGACCCGCTTTAACATGTACAGAACGATACTCTGTCACCAGTCAGTCTTTTTTAACGGCAAAATCTTAAGAGCTCAGAAGAAATATGATACAAGATATAAGATCCTTGCAGATTACGATCTGGAGCAGGATATGGCAAAGACTTCCAGTCACATCCATGTGGATACTGTTGTCTGTAATTTCCTTGGCGGCGGCATCTCTGAGACTAGGGAAGGCTTAAAGCAGAAGGACAGGGACAGGAAAGATATAATCGCGGCCCATTACAGCGTGCCCCAGAGGATGGGATACTGTGTTCTCTGGCATCTGACATTCCCGTTGATAAGAAGGAAACTGTCAGAATCTAAGAACGAGAAGGTCCGTAAGCGGTACCAGTCGCTCGTAAACCGTATAAACGGCTGAGCCTAATGCTCTTTTTGATATCAGAATGGTAGAATTGATTCATGCCCAAGCAGAATAAGTTACTTCATTTTGCAGCCTCAGCTGCAAGAACGCTTCATCTCTGGCCTTTGATCGTCAGGTCCGGCCTGTTTAATTCTGCAAGAAGAAGGAAATATCCTGATACGATCGTCCATCTGGACGTTGTTCTCACTGAATGCTGCACTTTAAGATGCAAAAGCTGCTCTAACCTCATGCAGTATTATCACCATCCCGAGAATCTTGATGCAGACGAAGTGATATCAAGCCTTCGAAAAGTTTTCGCTGCCATGCGCGTAAGCCAGTTAAAGCTCCTTGGCGGGGAACCGTTTGTCTGCCAGAAGGCTCTTATCAAGGTCCTTGAATACTTAAAGGATCAGACTGACAGATTTGACGAGGTGGACATTATCACGAACGGAACCCTGATCCCATCAGAAGAATGCATAAACGCAATGAAGGATACGCCTAAACTTAAGGTCGTTTTCAGCAATTACGGCGAACTGTCTTCAAAGCTTAAGGAGTTTTCTGAACTGTGCGGGAAAGAGGGGATCGCCTTCGATATCGTAGGTGATGATTCATGGTGGGATTTTGGCGGCATGAAGCTCCGTGAGGAGAAGGAATCGAAGACACAGCACAGGTTTGACGGATGCTATTCCAGAAGGCTCTGCACGTCTCTTTACAGGGGGAAGCTCTATGTCTGCCCTAGGCAGGCTCATGCGATCAGACTTGGTCTTGTTCCTGAAGAAAGCTCTGAGATGGTAGACGTAATGAGTCTGGAATTTGATGATCCGGCTAAGCTACATGATGCGATCTATGCTCTTATAGACCGCAAAAAGCGCATATCTTCATGCAAATACTGCGGATGCGATGACTGGATAAAAGTGCCGAGGGCTGTCCAGGCGGAAAGGCCGTTAGATGTCACCTGAGATCACCGTTATCGTTCCGGCATATAATGCGGAGAAATATCTTGCGGACTGTTTGGAGAGTGTTATCAGACAGAGTATGACATGCTGGGAGCTTATTATCGCAGATGACGGTTCTTCTGACAGAACAGGTGAGATAGCAGACGGATATGCTTCAAAAGATTCCAGGATAAAGGTTATCCATACCGCTAAGCAGGGTGTCTCTGCCGCAAGAAATGCCTGCATAGATGCCGCAGAAGGCAGATATCTTGCCTTTGTTGATGCCGATGACATTCTTGAGCCTGATTACCTTAAAGAACTTTTCGACAAGGCAGAAGAAAGCGGTGCAGACATCGTGCAATGTTCGTTCTTCGTTGTTTCAGGAGGAAATAAGACACCTGATTCTAATCCCGTTGATAAGACTTACGAAGATAAAGACTCTTTAATGAGAGCTTTCTTTGCAGGAACGCATGGAGATATAAGGGACAGCGTATGGGCAAAGCTCTTCAGGCGTGAATCCTTTGCAGATATCAGATTTGACACCGGTTTAAGCATTTACGAAGACGGTTACTATGTATATCAGTGCCTTAAGAAAGCAGGGAAGGCCGTATGTTTTGGAAAGCCCCTATACCATTATGTGAAGCACGGCAATTCAACAACAAATTCCCGCCTTGATGAGAAGTATGAAGGTTACTTTTCTATGTTTGATAAGCTGAAGGAGGAATTTGCTGACGTCGGCTTTATCCGTAAGAGGATCGCGTGCAGGGAGGCTGAGACTGCTCTCTGGCTTATGAGGATAATGGTGGGGAACGGGAATAAAAAGGCGGTTTGGGATCTCAGGAGAAGAGCAGTAAGAGCCTCAGGCGATGTTATATGGTCACAGGCACCTTTTTCGATCAGGATGAAGCTTATCGGCGTTACGGTAATGCCCCACATATATTTTGCGATGCTTAAGGGAAGGAAAGATCAATAAAATGAGAAAGTATGACAGAAATGCCGTTTTTAATATTGCCGTGAAGGCGTTGCTGTTCGCAGTGGTTTTTGCATCGGCCCTCATTATCCTTTTACTTGTGCTGAACCTTGCGTTTGTTATATCGCTTATCGTAAGCCTGGTCTTGGGTCTTGCAGCGGTATTCCTGTTCTCATATCTTTTGAGGTATACGGGCTTTTACTACAGTTACTATGCGTTCTCGTCCGGATTCCTTTTCAAACAGAAGCAGGGAAATGTCTATTGCCCCTGCTGCGGAAAGCATTTCGACCATTTTGAAGACTTAAGATTCTACGATGACTTAAAGCACTACAATCCTGAGATGTTTAAGAAGTCCAGGCAGGACGTTATCTGTGACTGCTGCCGTTCGGCTCCGAGACAGAGGATCATTGCCAAATGGGCGGAGCAAAATGTTGACCTTTTAAAATCTTCGAAGATACTTTATTTTGCTCCGGAGCTTTCGATGATGCTGTGGTTCAGAAAGCACGGGATAAAGGTTACGACTGCAGATCTTTTCGATAAGAGGACTGATCTGAAGCTTGATCTGACAGCGATAGACCTTCCTGACTGTTCGGAGGACATCGTATTCTGCAACCATGTGCTTGAACATGTATCTGACTACAAGGTCGCCTTGTCTGAGCTTCACAGGGTCTTGAAAGAGGGCGGAAGGCTTATTATCAGCTTCCCTGTAAATTATGATTTCGATGAAGTCCATGAGGAGAAAACCGGTTCTGCAAAAGAGCGGATAAAGCTCTTCGGCCAGGACGATCACTTAAGAGTATTCGGTAAAGACAGCAAAGAGATGCTGGAAGAGGCAGGTTTTGAAGCCGGTTCGATCAGCCTTGAAGGGCTTCCTCAGGAGATCGTTCCGGTAACTGGTCCTGCGGATTACGATACCAATGAGATCTTCTGCTGTGTGAAAAAGTAAGACGTCCGGGCATGTTATAATTCTTATGTCCGGTATGAAATGAATAGGGGTTAGAGTATGGGACTTATTAATCAGGCAGGAAAGAAAGTTTTGACAAAGCTTCCGGATCTGAAGCTTATCAGTCTCGCCAGGGAAGTAATGCCTTATATCAGCGTTGAAGCTGAGGGCCTTACATTCTTTTTCAAGAATACGGATCATTCCATTCTGGACTATATGGTCGAGAGTAAGAAGATCTGGGCGAGCAGCGATATGGACTTTATCCTGGGCTACTATGAGAGCATTTCCGCACGTCCCGGTACGGTCATTGATATCGGAGCAAATGTAGGTACTTCGGTCATTTATTTCAGAAATAAGCTGGGTCCTGACACGAAGTTCTGCGCTGTTGAGCCGGTTACCGACAACTTCAATCTTCTCAAGGCAAACTGTGCGGTAAACGGTTTTTCTGACATCAACGTATTCAGATACGGACTATCTGATACCATAGGCGAAGCTGATCTTGAGATCAATCCTGCCAATATGGCGACATGTAAGATCGCAGGGTCAGATTCGGATAACCTTGTTTTCGAAAAGGACGAATCATCCTATGTAGGTGATAAGGTCCCTCTTATAACTCTCGACGCATTTGTTTCTCAGAACGGAATAGATACGGACGCTCCCGTGCTCTTCTGGATCGATGTCGAAGGGCACGAGCCTGAAGTGTTCAAGGGAGGCAGGGAGACCTTTAAGAATACTGATGCCGTTGTATTCTGCGAGTTTAATCCTAAGCTTTATAAGCACAACGGGAACTATGGTGAATTCCTGAAGGATATCAAGTCCTGCTTTGGAAAGTTCCTGTGCTATGAACAGTCCGGAAACGGGAAATACGAGTTCAGGGATATAGCAGAGCTCGATAAGGTCGCAGCTGAGAACAACGATGAACAGTGCAATCTTCTTTTGATCAGGTAAAGGATCAGACCTTAAGATGGTAGGCGGCGCGAAAAAGAAAATCCTGTCTAATTCCGTCTGGATGATAATCCAGCATCTCTATTCGATGCTGACATCTCTTACGGTCGTCGCGCTTATCGCAAGATATCTGGGTCCTTCTGACTATGGACTTATCAACTACTGCGCATCGGTCATATCGATATTTACGACGCTTGCGGGCCTTGGCCTGGATAATCTCATCGTCTCAGAGATAATCAGGAATCCGGGAAAAGAAGGCGGATACCTTGGAACAGCGCTCGTAATGAGGCTTATAACGTCTTTTGTATCCTACCCTTTGTTCCTTGGTGTGATAGCCCTGCTCCATCCGGGAGATAAGGTTCTGTTTATTGTTGCTGTGCTTCAGGGTCTCGGAATGATATTCCAGACATATGACGTTCTTGTCTACTGGTTCCGCATAAAGCTCAAGATGAAGTTCATCTCCATAGCGATGGTGAGCGCGATAACTGTAACCAGCATTATCAGGATCATTATGCTGTACCTTAAGGTCTCAGTTGAGTGGTTCGCTCTTGCGATAAGTATTCAGGCGCTTGTTGCTGCTGTTATCATCACCGCGGTCTTTATAAAGAAATCTGATGTGAAGCTCAAGGTAAGTATGGCTGATGCAAAGGCGCTCCTAAAGATCAGCTATAACTGCATTATCTCCAGCATGTCCATAATCATATACATGCAGGCAGATAAGATAATCCTGGAGAAGATGACAGATTCTGCCCATGTAGGCATCTATTCCGCAGCTGTCATGCTCGCCACATGCTGGCAGTTTGTGCCTTCATCGCTCATAGATTCGGCAAGGCCGGTCGTTCTTGAGAAGAGGAAGGTGTCAGGAGAAGAGTACCTTGACCGTTTTAAGCTCGTTATGGCAGGTGCAAATCTCGTATCTTTTGTTTTCGCGCTCCTGATGTCGGCTCTAGGATGGGCTTTTATCTATATTGTCTACGGCAATGAGTATATGGATGCGGTAATTCCTCTGATAATCCTGTCCTGGGCTACCTTCTTTGCGATGTCAGGCTATGTCAGGTCGATCTGGATCACGGGAGAGGGCTTTTACAGGTTCGATAAGATCTTTACGGTGACCGCGGCGCTCCTCGATATCGTCCTTGATATCCTGTTTATATGGCAATTCGGCATTATCGGCGCGGCTCTGGCCACTTTAGTGACATATATCTATGAAGTGCTGATAATTCCGCTGTTTTTCAAGGAAACCCGCGTTTTCACGAAGCTGTACTTCCAGTCTTTTAAGCTGATACCGAGATTTTCCCAAGAAACCCTTAGGGGAATCTTCAGAAATTCGGCTAAGTGACAACGAAATAATACTGTTGCAACAGACCCCTTTAATGTTTATAATACTTTGAATATTTTCTGCGTATTTTTACGCGTGTACAGAGGAGGTTCATCGTGGCAAAAGGTAAAGTGACTTTTAACGAGAATCTGTGCAAGGGCTGCGGACTCTGCGTAGCAGCATGCCCTAAGAAAATCCTCGAGCTTGACAAGACAAGGCTTAACGCAAAGGGTTATCACCCGGCAACAAGTGTAAATCCGGAAGAGTGCATCGGATGTGCTTTCTGTGCTACACAGTGTCCGGATGTAGTAATCACTGTTGAGCGTTTCTGATCGGGAGGGAGTTTTATGGCACAGAAAAGAGTATTAATGAAAGGCAATGAAGTAATTGCCGAGGCAGCAATCAGAGCTGGCTGCCGCAATTATTTCGGTTACCCGATCACACCTCAGACTGAAGTCATGCACTACATGGCAAAGAAGATGGTTCAGGTCGGCGGTAACTTCGTACAGGCTGAGTCTGAGCTGGCGGCCATTAACATGGTATACGGTGCAGCTGCAGCAGGCTTCAGAGTTATGACATCTTCTTCCTCTCCGGGAATCTCCCTCAAGCAGGAAGGTATCTCCTACATCGCAGGTGCTGAGCTTCCTGCAGTTGTAGTTAATATCGTTAGAGCCGGCCCGGGTCTGGGCGGCATTCAGCCTGCTCAGGGCGACTATTTCCAGGCTACAAAGGGCGGTGGACACGGTGACTACAGAAACATCGTTATCGCACCTGCTTCCGTTCAGGAGCTCTATGAGCTCGTAGTTGAGGCTTTCAACCTTGCTGACAAGTACAGAATGACCTGCATGATCGTAGGCGACGGTACTTTGGGCCAGATGATGGAGCCTGTAGCTTTCCGTGACGAAGAGCCTGTCGAGAAGATCGAGAAGCCCTGGGCTGCAAACGGCAGAAAGGGTGAAGGCTTCCACCACACAGTAACTTCCATCTATATCGATCCGGATGTCCTCGAAAAGAAGAATCTTGAGCTCCAGGACAAGTACAGGATCGTTGAAGCTAACGAAGTCCGTTATGAATCTATCTGCATGGACGATGATCCGGAGATCGTTATCACAGCATTCTCAACATGCTCCAGAATCTCCAGAAACGTTATCCGTCAGGCACGTGAGCTCGGAATCAAGGTCGGCATGATCAGACCTATCACTCTCTGGCCTTTCCCTTACAAGGCAATTGCTGAAGCAGCTGATATGCCCAGCGTAAAGGCATTCCTCGACGTTGAGCTCAATGCAGGCCAGATGATCGAAGACGTAAGACTTGGCGCTAACGGCAAGAAGCCCGTTTATTTCCACGGCAGACTCGGAGGAAATCTCCCGATGCAGAAGGAAATCCTCGACAAGATCGTTGCGATCCACGAGGGAAAGATCACAGAAGGAGGTAATTTCTGATGGCTGTAGTTTTCGAAC
>CADCJM010000079.1 GCA_902801755.1 Oscillospiraceae bacterium | reverse complement strand
TACTGCACAGTAGGTCTGGTCTATGACGCCAACAAGATCACTCTTCCCGAAGATACAACAGATCCTAAGGTGATCTGGGATGTTCTTTTCGACACCGAGAGCGGCAACAGCATCGGCATGTACGATTCAATGCGTGAGTCGATCGGCACGGCTCTTAACTATCTCGGTTACTCAATCAACTCCATGGACGAGGCTCAGCTCAAGGAAGCCCTTGACCTCCTCATCAAGCAGAAGAGCGCTCTCCGCCCCGCATACGGCGTAGACAACCTCAAGGACAAGATGGCATCAGGTGAGCTTGCCGCATCCATCGCATGGTCCGGCGACCACATCGTCATGCTCGAGAGATTAGAAGAACTCGGCAAGACAGACATCGACCTGCAGTTCGTCCTTCCTGAAGGTTCCAACTGGTCAGTAGACATGATGTGCGTTCCTACAAACTGCAAGAACTACGATGGCGCCATGGACTTCATCAACTTCATGTACGATCCTGAGATCGCTCTTGAGAACTGCGAATTTGTCGGCTATTCCACGCCGAATACCGCAGCTAAGGCAATGCTCGATCCTGAAGTATCCGGCAACATCTATTACTATCCCGACGAAGCCGTCTTCAGCACACTTGAAGTTTATTTCACATCAGATGCTCTCGAAGAAAAGTACACAGAGATCTGGAATACAGTAAAGGCAAGCGCTTAAAAAGCGTTAACCATATCCTTATCAGGGCGGGCTGCACTTTATCCGGAAGTGCAGCCCGTTTTATTTGTTTTTAATGGTTGGGTGCACTGGGTCGTTCAACCCCAGGTGTATAATTATTGCTTCAAAAACAGGCCAATAATTATACAAAAACGCCTTTTTGTGTAATTATTGGTGGTTTTTTTGCTCAATAATTATACAGCTCGAAAAAAGAGACCAGTCTCAATTTTCCTCAAATAGTCTCATTTTCGAGCCGTTATTTTTAATTTGCAGCAATTTACCCCCACAAGAGTGATCTACCGCTTTACACTGCAGTTATCACATGAACAGCGGGGTAATTATTTATGGCTATTGATTTTAGAAAAGAATTGAACGCTCGATTAGACCTGCTTACTAAAAGCATTGAGGATATAGAGAAGAAGAGCAAGTCGTTCCCTGAAGGATGGATAAATATCAGATGTCGCAATGGCAGATTTTATTACTATTTTGCAGACGCTGATGATAAAGACAGATATCTTGCTCCCAAGGACGATGCCTCCCTCATCGGACAGCTGATCCAGAAAGACTATCTGAATAAAGTCCTGAAAGACGCGAAAACAGAGCGGGCAGCGATATTAAAGATGCTCAGGCTCTACCCCGGAACTGTAGCCGAAGATGTCTACGACAGCCTTCCTGAAGGGCGGAAACAGTATGCGACGCCCATTAATATATGCGATGAGGCGTTTGCGCAAAAGTGGATGCAGACGCCGTATAAGCGGAAACCTTTTAAGAAGGGCGCGCCTGTTTTTACGACCATAAAAGGGGAGCGCGTCAGGTCGAAGTCGGAGGCCATGATCGCTGACAGGCTTTTCGCAAGGGGGATCCCTTACCGGTATGAATGCCCGCTTAAGGTCGGGAAAAAGGTCATTCACCCGGATTTTACGGTTCTGCGGATGAGCGACAGGAAGATCCTTTATCATGAGCACTGCGGCAAGATGGATGACGAAGAGTATAAAGAGGACATGGTCGAAAGGGCCAATGGCTACAGTGAGGCGGGCATTATTCTTGGGGACAGGCTGTTTTATACCTTTGAGTCGGAAAAGACCCCGCTGGATATGAGGACGTTTGAACGGATCATTGACACGCACTTCAGGCAGGTCAGGCCTGAGCGGATCATCGGCACGCATTCAGGCCTGGCAAGCTCCTGCAGCATGCGAAAAAGACACGCCGCGCCACATAAAATGCCCAGCTCCTGCTAATTTCGAAAAATACACGCCGGGCAATAAAAAACCCGTCTGTTGACGGGTTTAACAATGTTAAATTGGCTTAAATCTTACTGCGCTGCGAAGAATGTTCCGACGTCGTCCTGGTCGACGATCTTCTCCAAGGTCTGGACAGCGGAGCCGTCAGCGATGACGCCCATGATGCCGTTTTCGGTAACCTTGCTCATGGCGGTGATCTTTGTGGCCATGCCGCCGGTGCCGAGCCAGGAGCCCTTGCCTGCTGTGAAGTCGAGCATCTCAGGTGTGACCTTGTCTACGTAAGAGATGCGCTCAGCGTTGGGGTTCTCGCGGGGGTTGGCGTCGTAAAGGCCGTCAACGTCGGAGAGGATTACGAGCAGGTCGGCATTTGCGAGGACTGCAACGTCAGCGGAGAGCGTGTCGTTGTCGCCGAAAGTGCCGTTGTGCATGATCTCTGTTGTGGATACGGAGTCATTCTCGTTGATGACCGGGATTATGCGCATTTCGAGCAATGTCTCGATAGTGTTTGTAACGTTGGCTCTTGTGAGCTTGTCTGTGATGCCGTCCTTGGTGAGGAGGATCTGGCCGCAGCGGTAGGAATACTCGGAAAAGCTTCTTGCGTAAGCGTTCATGAGTTCGCACTGGCCGACGGAAGCGATTGCCTGCTTTTCACGTGTTGTGGTGGGGCGCTCCTTGAGGTCAAGGTAGCCGATGCCGACACCGATGGCGCCGGAGCTTACAAGAAGGACTTCCTTGCCGCGGTTCATGAGATCGGAGATAGAACGACAGAGCCTGTCGATATTTCCCAGGTTCATTTTGCCATTGTCGTATGTGAGGGTCGAAGTGCCGACCTTGACGACTATTCTTTTCGCAAAGTTAACAGGAGTGCGTGATCCGGAATATTTGCTCAAAGTAGATCTCCTATCTGTTTTTATTCAAACTAACAAAGAATAAACTCTCGCGCCTTAAATTGCAAGGAATAAACGGCTTTTTTAGACATTTATCCGTTCTGGTTCTGATTATCCTGGCCGCCGTTGTTTGGTCCGGGCGGCAGGGGTGCGGGTGTCGGGGTAGCAATGTGTACAGGGCACGGATTGCCTTCCTTGGGGCACAGGAAGCTGCCGGATACGAAGTAATCCGTGTAGATCTTTGCTTTAGCCTGCTTGCAGGCATCTGTAGGATAGTAACCGGATTCGCAGACCGATACCTTTACGATTGACTTCGGCTTGCTGAATGTCGCACCGGGGAGATCTGCGTGGAGCTTTTTCATTACCCACATCCAGATCCTTACAGCGCCGGAATAGTCGTAAGAAGGGATCTTGGTCTGTCTTAGCCTGTTATCGTAGCCGTACCAGGTTGCCGCCGTATAGTAAGGCGTGAAACCGCAGAACCACTTATCGATATCGTCTGAAGTCGTACCTGTCTTGCCGGCTGTATCGATTGCTTTGCCGTTTTTACCCTTGAGCTGGCCGCCGTAGTTGGAAGGCGTACCTGTCGTAACGACGCCCTTAAGGATATCGCCGATGAAAAAGCACGTCTCAGCCGAGTAAACCCTGTAGCTGATAGGGTCGGACTTGATGATGACGTTGCCGTCGGAATCAAGCACCTGTGTGTAAGCGTAAGGCTCGACGTAGGTTCCGCCTGAAGCGAATGTGTGGTAAGCGCCGGCCATTTCGAGCGTTGACATACCATGAGTGAAGCCACCGACGGCCTGTGACGGGAATGCACCTTCAGAGGTCCTGTCGATACCTACCTGCTTTAAGTACCAGAGGGCTGTCTCACCGCCGACTTCAGACCAGACTTCTGCAGCGATGGTGTTGAGAGAGCGGACGAGAGCGCTTCTGATAGTTGTTTTTCCTGAATAAGAACGCGTGTAGTTAACCGGCCATGCAGTCTTGGGGTGTGAAGGGTCAAGGTGCTTGGGCGCGTCGTTTACTACTGTAGCGGGTGCTATTATACCAAGCTCGAAAGCCGGGCCGTATGCGATCAGAGGCTTGATGGAGGAGCCGGGGTTACGGTGTGTGGAGACTGCTCTGTTGTGCGAGAGGTTCATGGTCTTTTCGCCATAGCCGCCGGCCATCGCAGCGATAGCACCGGTACTGTTATTGATGATTACCATTGAGCCGTTTGGCTTCTCAGGGTAATCGGAGATCTTGTCCGGTTTGGACTGGAAAAGATCCTGTTTTGTAAATGCCTCGTCAAGGATTGCCTGGGTGGCAGGCTCTAAGGTGGTATAGATGTGGTAGCCCCTGTTGTAGACAAGGGTTGAAGCAAATTCTCTCTTGATGCCTCTTGCCTTTGCGAGATCGCCGATGACCTCAGAGATGGCATATTCGCAGAAATATGAGTTGACCTTGGTGCTCCTGTCAGTATTTCTCTGACGGAACTTGAGCTCGCTGTTGAGAGCTTCGTCGTACTCTTCCTTGGTGATCATCTCAAGCTCATACATCTTTCCGAGGATCGTTCTCATACGTCTCTGGGCATTTCTTCTGCCTGTTTCTCTCAAAGGATTGTAGAAAGAAGGGCTCTTAGGAAGACCTGCGATGAGGGCGCACTCGGGAAGTGTAAGTTCGGATGCATTCTTGCCGAAATAGTTCATTGCGGCAGCCTGAACGCCTACATAGTTGTTGCCCATCGGGGCAAGGTTGATATAGAGCTCTAAGATCTCATCCTTACTTAAGTTCTGCTCGAGCTGCATAGCGGAGAACCACTCCTGTACCTTACGGGATGTGGAGTGCTCGTCCTGACCGCTTATGAGCTTTACTGTCTGCTGTGTGATGGTGGAACCGCCGTGGGTAGCCGAACCACCGTTGGCGATGGCTGAGATGAGGGCGGAACCGATACGCTTGATATCGATACCGTTGTGCTCACGGAAACGCTCATCCTCGATGGCAATAATCGCGTCATCCAGGTAAGTATCCTTGATATCGCTGTAGGAAACGTAGATTCTGTCGACGTTCTCTGATCCGGTGAGCTTTGCGATAACGTTGTTCTCGCTGTCATATACGAATGAAGTCTGGGAGGCTTCTGAAGTTGAAGTAAGGTCGCCGATGGACAGTGGCTTTGTCGTTGAAGCATAGCCAAGGAGCATTCCGGCGCCGAAGCCGCCGAAAACGAAAGATACACATAAAATGCCGACGACACCTATCTTAACGATGTCCCCTACGAAGCTAAAGACTTCGTGTGACCAGCTGCGGTTGAAGCCGCACTTTGTCGGCTTACCCTTGAGCTGGCTTCTGAGTTCGTCAGCAAGAGCGCTGTTCTCGGGCGCTACGGGTCTGGTTGATCTTTGTTTTTTGTTTTCACTGCTTTGAGGCAATTTAAACTTCTCCTTAAAACAAAATTCAGCATATTTTACTACGATTTTGCATATAATTATATTACTAATATGAGGCAAAGGCTAAGTCAGGAGGTCCTTGGTGGGGCTTATACAGGTTAAAATAACGGCTTTGGGCAGTGAAGGACAGGGCATTGGGGCCTTGCCTTCCGGTAAGACATGCTTCGTTCCGGGAGTGTTTCCCGGCGAGGTCTGCCTTTGTGAGATCGAAAATGAGACCTCCAAGTATGCCGTCTGCAATGCTTTAGAGGTCATAGAGACGTCCCCTGACAGGATCTCGCCCTTCAGGCCGGCTGATGAAGTCTGCGGAGGGCTTCCTTTCGCGGCCTTGTCATATGAAGCACAGCTTAAGTTCAAGCAGACCCGTGTAAGAGACTGTCTTACAAGGATCGGAGGGTTCGGCGAGGCCCTGATAGATGAAGTCTTTAAGCCCATAAAAGGCGCGGATGACCCCACAAGATACAGAAATCACATGCAGTATGCGGTAAGGGATAACAATGTCGGGCTTCTCTGCGCCAAGTCCGATAAGCTTGGTGATTACGACGGAGAACTCATTGAATATGAGATCTTCGGAAAGATAAAGGACATGGCATACGGATGTTTTGACCGCGCGCCCACAAGGCTCTTTGACGGGCTGATAGTAAGAGGATCTGAGAGGACAAAGCAGATCCTGGTGGAGTTTGTCAGCTCGCAGGACGGCCCTCATGAAGTGATAATCAGAGATGCCGAGAGATATTTTGAAACGGCACATCTTTTCGATAACATATGCGATACGTGCGAAGAAAATGGCTATGTGCTGAACGGATTCCTGTTCAGGATAAGCCCGACGAAGACTTCCAGGCGCACGCGAACGGGCGTCAGGACCATCTATTCAGGCGTCGATTACTACGATGAGGTATTCTGCGGAAGGACCTTCAGGATAAAGGCCGGATCGTTCTTCCAGGTAAATACGGAGCAGGCCGAAAAGCTTGCAAATAAAGCCGCCGAAGCATGCAGCGGCGCAAAGGTCATCTACGACCTTTACTGCGGCTGCGGAACTCTGGGGCTCGCGGTAAAGCAAAAAGGCCAGAAGCTCCTGGGCATCGAAGTAGTACCGGAAGCGGTCCAGTCAGCAAAGATCAACCGTTCACTGGCGCTTGATGAAAAGGAAGCTGAAGAGTGCGAATTCATCTGCAAGGATGTGCTGAAGGCTGATTTCGCGCAGCTCATAAAGAGCGGGAAGATGCCTGCTCCGGACTGCATTATCGTGGACCCTCCGAGAAAGGGACTTGATATCGGTGTGGTAAAGAAGATCATGGAACTTAATGCGCCTAAGATCTGCTATATCTCATGCGATCCGGCGACGCTCGCAAGGGACCTTAAGATGATAGCCGGGGAGTATAAGATCGAAGAAGTAACGCCAGTCGATCTTTTCCCGAACGCGAGTCATGTGGAGACGGTTGTCCTTCTTTGGCGGAAAGCCGAACAGGCGGATCGACATATCGTGGTGAATTATGAAACTCAGGGAAGACATATGAAGAAGAATAAATAGTGACATTGTTTCCAGATACAAATCGGGGTTTGGCGAGGCATATATGGAAAAAGCAACAAGAGAAAAACTAGCCAAGATTGCAAAGGATATGGCGCAGGTTCCGTTTCACGGAGATGTTGATGGGATGGCTTCCAATCTTGCGTCGATTGTGCGACTGTTTCCGACATGGAATCTCAGGGAAGCCGACGGGTTATGGTGTGCGGCGTTTGTCTATTATTGCTGCACGACAGCGGGATTCGAAATCCCGTTCAGACCTGAGGAGTGTAAAACCTGTCATCTGGCTGGATGCCTTGGCTGGGAAGAGTTTGCTTTAGGCGATCGGCGGATCGAATACCATAAAGGGCAGGAAGGCTATGTTCCGGAAGCGGGAGACGGAGGGTACGATCCTTGTTGCAGAAGGAAATGTGAACAATATATCCGGAATTATCGAGCGCTCTATCGATGAGCATATCCGTGCGTATATTCGAATTCCAAATGGGTATCGGTATAGAGAAGAGTGACAAAATTTAGGGAAGATATAATATACATCAGATTACCTTTAAGGGAGGTTAAGAAAATGAAGAGATCAGCTTATGCAGCACTGGCCATGGCCATGGCTATTTCACTCAGCGGATGTTCCGGCCAGACGTCAGCTACAATGGAACCTGAGCAGACAAGCGTGGTGCAGCGGACAGAGACAGAAACTGAAACAAGCGAAGAAACTACGGAGTCCACGATAGCCGAACCCACTGCACCGGAACAGGATTGGATGATTCCAAGTACAGCACACGAGCCGGTTGGATTTGAAAATATCGATATAACTGTTAATGGCGAGATCAGACAGATATACGTAAGTTATTACATGAATCCGGCAGTTATTGGTGCTGATAATTGCTATTGCTATTACCAGGTTTCGGTGTCGTCTAACAGATCTGAAAACAATTTTACGGGTATTGTTGCCGGAGGAAAATACTTCTTTTCTGATGAACATAAAAAGATATTAAAGGAATTCCGGGATGCTGACAGGCTGTCAGAAGTCGCTCTGAAGCCTTTTGGAGAAGATTTCAAGGCCATTGTTTATAAAGGTGAAGACACGGAACAGATCGTTATTTCCATCCCTGCAGGCACAGAGAATGAGAATATGGCCACCCTGATGATCGTAAGATATAACGGCCGGCTGATGGCTGATATGATAACCAAAACGGCAAAGATCAAGTTAAGCGGTGACAATGCCGGGAAGTATTTTGATTCAAAAGGCAACTGCCGGTTTTTCGCCTTTGACGAGAACACGGTTACTTACCTGAAAGTATCTAAAATTGAAGACGGGATTACATATTTTACTGAATATGAGGCAATAGTCGGATACCATGAGATCACAACAGTAGAAACCGGAAGAGTTTATCAGACC
>CADCJM010000078.1 GCA_902801755.1 Oscillospiraceae bacterium | reverse complement strand
TCTCGGCATGAGCTTTGCTTTCCAGCAGCCCGTAAGATTCAAGGGCCTTAAGGTCAAGGACCTCTTAAGCATTGCTGCAGGCAAGGATGTCAGCAAGGACTGTTCTTATTTAAGATCTGTCGGTCTTTGCCCCAGAGATTATCTCAACCGTGAGATCAACGATACGCTTTCCGGCGGTGAGATGAAGAGAATTGAGATCGCCATGGCAGCTGCAAGAGGCGGAAAGATGAGCCTTTTCGATGAGCCTGAGGCAGGCATCGACCTCTGGAGCTTCCAGAGCCTTATCGAGGTTTTCGAGAATCTTCGAAACATAACCAATGGAAATATCCTTATCATCAGCCATCAGGAGAGGATCCTTGAGATCGCTGACAAGATCATCTATCTGAAGGACGGCGTGATCGACAGATACGACGAGTCAGCGAAAATCATGGATGAACTTAATATGAGGCGCAGAGGCGGATGCGACTGTGCATATGGTCAGAAGGGGGTGTCTTGCAATGGATGAGCTTGAAAAGAGAATGCTCAAAGAAGTGGCAGAGTTAGACAGCCTTCCTGTCGGCGCCTTCAATATCAGAAGTAATGGTAAGAGTGAGGGCAGATGCTCTACTGCCAATATCCAGATCGAATCCAGGGAATCAGGCGACGGCATCAACGTCTACTTCAAGGACGGCACTAAGAACGAGTCCTGCCACATCCCTGTTATCATCAGCAAATCCGGCCACAAAGAGTGTGTTTATAACGACTTTTTCATTGGATCAGACTGTGACGTTGTAATCGTTGCAGGCTGCGGAATCAGCAACTGCGGCGGCCACGACAGCCAGCACGACGGCATCCATACTTTCCATGTCGGAAAGAATTCGAAGGTCAAGTACATCGAGAAGCACTACGGTGAGGGCACCGGAACCGGCAAGAGATTCATGAACCCCACGACCGTCGTATATCTCGAAGAGGGTGCCACGATGGATATGGACACCTCCCAGATTGCCGGAATCAACGACACATACAGGATCACAAAGGCTGAGATCGGTGCAGACGCCACCCTCATCATGCACGACAAGATCCTCACGAACTTCGACCAGACAGCCAAGGCCGAGATCACTGTCGATCTCAACGGCAACGGCTCTGTCTGCGACATCGTAAGCCGTGGTGTCGCAAAGGGCGAATCCGAGCAGGACGTCATCATCGACATCTCCGGAAATGCCCAGTGCAGGGGCCATGCAGAGTGCGATTCCATCATCATGGACAAGGGCGTTATTGTCGCAACACCCAAGCTCAAGGCCACATGCGTTGACGCATCCCTGATCCACGAGGCGGCAATCGGCAAGATAGCCGGCGAGCAGATCACAAAGCTCATGACTCTGGGCCTTAATGAGCAGGAAGCCGAGCAGAAGATCATCGAAGGATTCCTGAGATAAATTTGTATTTTTGTTTTTCCGGGGCCGTCTCTTCAAAAAGGGACGGCCCTTTTTGTTTGTGTTTTTATGGGGTGGGGGCCGGGCTGACGGACACGAATGCCGGAGTTCAGGCGGAACATCAGGCTAAACTCTAGGCGCCGCCTGGAATTCCGCCTGGAAAAGTGCCCAAAAATACCCAAACATCAGGCTAAACATCAGGCGTCGCCTGGAATTCCGCCTGATATGCGGCAAAACATGCGGCGGTGCCGTTCATTTCGCCGTTCAAAACGGCCATTTTAGTCCAAACATGCGGCAAAACATGCGGCGGTGCCGTTCATTTCGCCGTCCATTCCGCCGTCCATTCCGCCGTTCAAAACAACTTTTTCGGAGATTTGGAAGAAGAATCACACCATAACTGTCCGGCCTCGGGGCGGCGTGCCCGATACAGGCGGAACCACATAAAATAAGTGCGCGCAATTAAAGCACACAAGCATATTTGCAGACGGATTTGTGTTAAAATTGTTTTATCATTTTATTCCGGAGGAACTGCATATGGGACTTAATTTCCGCAAATCGATCTCTTTGGGCAAAGGCTTAAAGCTTAACTTAAGCAAATCAGGACCCAGCGTCTCATTTGGCAAGAGCGGATTCAGGCAGTCGATCAACCTTAAGGGCAACGCAAGGACCACGGTCGGAATTCCGGGAACAGGTATCTACTACACGAAGAATACCAACGTAAAGAATGTTGTAAGCGGCCTGACCGGCAAGGCTCAGGAAGCAAAGAATAAGAAGGCTGCCGGCAAGGCAGCAGCTGAGCCCAAGGCGGCAAAGGCCCCGAAGGGCACAAAGGCAGCAGGCGTTGCAGCAGGTGCAGCTGCAGGTGCAACAGCAGCCGCAGCTAAGCCCGCAGTTAATGAAGAACTCATCGCGGCATCCAAGGCTAAGGTCGAGGAATTTGCAGCAGGAATCGAGGCTCTTAAGTCAGTTCATAAGCAGTCTGACGGCTATATCGACTGGGAAGCAATCGCAAACGGTGCGGTATCAGGCCAGTTTAAGGAGCTCCAGCCCTTTGCACAGAGCGTTCTTGCAGGCGATATCGATGCATATTTTAAGGTCATTGCAGAGGTCGGACCTTTTGACGATCTCCTTGAATACGGAAGCGGATTTGAAGTCGGAACAGACGACCCGTCCCTTCTTGAGGTCGAATTCCTGGTTAAGTCCGGCGATATCATCCCGACACAGTATCCTGACATGAAGGCAAATGGCGAGATCGTTATGAAGGATTTCACAAAGTCTGCTTACTATGAACTTGTTCAGGATTATGTTTCGAGCACAATGCTCAGAGTCGCAAGAGATACTTTTGCGCTGCTCCCTGTAAGACAGGTCATCATCCACGCTGTAGACAAGGTTCTGAACCCTGCCACAGGCAACGATGAGGAAGTAACGATCGCATCTGTAAAGATCAAGAGAGATGCGCTTGCAACGCTGAATTTTGAGCGTATCGATCCTTCTGACTGCCTTGAGAGCTTCGAGAGCAACGTTAAGTTCAAGAAGACCACAGGATATGCTCCTGTTGACAGAGTGCTTGCATAAACGGACAGGGGTTTTATTTCCATAGTGTAAACTTTCAGTCGTTATCCTGATAACAATTGGATCGGTTTATTGCTTTTCGAAAAACGGATATTTAGACTATCTGCATACGTGCTTTGCTGAGATATTTGGATTGTAGATTAGAGGTCCTTTATGGCTGACCGAAGAAGAATTGCATTACTTGTAGCGCAGGCTGATGAATACTATCAGTCCCGGTTTATTGAGGGCTTTATTGACAATGCTTTCCAGCACAATGCTGATGTCCTGGTTTTCGCAAGCTATCTGAAATACCAGAATAATCTCGGGCGTGAAGCCGGCGAGACGTCGATCTTCTCGCTCGTTCCTTTTGAAGAGTTTGATGCGGTTGCCGTTATGGCGGACACTTTGCAGTCGCCGGGTCTTGCAGACAGCATCGAGGAGATGATCCATGAGCGCTGCAAGTGCCCCGTTGTTTTCATTGATAAGGAGAGCAAGTATTTCCCGTCAATATTCCCGAATCACTACGATGCGGTAAAGCTTCTGATAAACCATCTTATCGAAGAGCACGGATATACGGACATCGCATTCCTGACAGGCAAGGCGTGGCACCATTACTCTAAGCAGAGACTCCAGGCGTTTATGGACGCCATGAGCGAGCACAGCCTTTCTGTCGGAAGAGACAGGGTCTTTTACGGAGACTTCTGGTATACGAGCGGCGAGAGCCTGGGCGACCGCCTTATCAAGAAGGGCGGCAAGCTCCCGCAGGCAATTGCCTGTGCCAATGACTGCATGGCAATAGGACTTTGCAAGGCTCTCGAAGAGGGCGGCATCAGTGTTCCTGAAGACATAGCAGTTGCAGGTTACGATTCATCTGAAGAGGGAAGATATTCACCCAAGCCGATCACTTCGATCAAGATCCCGGCCAGGGCCATGGGTTCTTATGCGCTCGAGAGACTTATGGATTCTCTTGAAGGCCGGACGAGCGGAACGTTTAAGGATCTGGGCGAGTTCTTCCGCGGCAGGACATGCGGATGCAGCGAGGATAAGGTCCAGTATGAGACCAAGCTGCGCAGCCGCTGGGATACCGACACTTCGCATAACAGCGTATTCTCGTCGTTTAACCACCTTGATGAGGACCTCGTAATCCAGAACGATTTTGACGGTCTCATGAAAACGACATTCTCTTATGTGTTCCAGATAAGGGATTTTGAGAGCTTCTCTATCTGCCTCAACGATAAGTGGCAGGCCAAGGCAAAGGCAATGTCGGGCGCTATCGACGAATCGAGATTGTCACCGGAGAGACTGTCTGATACTGACAAATTCTTCACGAGAAAGATGATGCATGTCATCGCGTGCCGTCCCGAAAATCTTAACTGCGACAGAGTAAGTGATGACGTTTACTTCGACAGGAATGTTCTCGTTCCGAGGCTTGATGCCAGCAGATTAAAGCCTGAAGCGTTCTTCTTCACGGCGCTGCATTTCGAGGAATCCATATTCGGATATGCGGTGCTCTCATATACTGAAGCGAGATCTTACAGGAAGTCCTACCGTTTCTGGCTCCACAGCATAATGAGGGGCCTTGAGAACTTCAGAAGATACGATGAGCTCAATGAGATAAATAAGAAACTTGAAGCGAGTCTCATCAGAGATCCTCTTACAGGTATCTTCAATTACAACGGTTTCTTAAGACAGACCGAAGACATCATTGCGATGAATCCTCTGGGCGAGAATGAGAAGCTCGGCGTTCTTGCGATCGACATCAAGAACCTTGCAAAGATCAACAACGACAGCGGAAGAGCGGCCGGCGACAACGCGATATTGAGCATCGGACGCTATCTGGAGGAGGTTTTCGTAAGGGGCCGTGTATACTGCATGGGCAACGGCGAGATGGTCGCTATGGAAGTAGCCGGCAGCAATGTCGATATAAGTGACCTCTTAGAGCACAGGGTAAGGGAGCTTTCGGAGAAGATCGAACTCTTTAATGCTTCTCTTGAAGAAGGCGCCAGAAGACTTGAAGTCTACTATGGAACGTCGGAAGGAAGACCCAGGTCGAAGGCTGATTACGAGAGTCTCGTAAGCGTCGCGCTTTCCCGCAAGAACGGCCAGAAATCAAGTCTTCAGAAGCTCAATGCGGACGGCTTCAACGATTCACAGATCGAGGAGGCCAAGATCGTTAATGAGATCCTCGACAAGAATAAGATCAACTATCATTTCCAGCCTATCATCAATGCGAAGAACGGCGAGATCTATGCTTATGAAGCATTGATGAGGGTCGATACGGATCCTGTTATCCCGCCGCTCCTGGCCATCAAGTATGCGGGGATCTTTGACAGGCTTTACGATATCGAGAATGCGACATTCAACAATGTCCTGGCATATATCAACAAGAATTCAGGCAAGTTCAGTCCGGAGGCGAAGATCTTCATCAATTCCATTCCGGGCCAGCGCCTGAAAAAAGAAGATATGCAGATCATGGCAGATAAGGCGAAGGCCTTTGCGGGCAGGCTTGTTGTTGAGTTTACCGAGCAGTCCGAGATCGACGACGAAGAGCTCAATGCCATGAAGGCGGAATACCGGAAGGCCGGATTTGAGACCGCCGTAGATGACTACGGAACGGGCTATTCCAACGTAAGCAACCTTCTCCGCTACATGCCGAACTATGTAAAGATCGACAGGGCGCTTCTTGCAAATATCCAGGATTCACCTCAAAAGCAGCACTTTGTTAAAGACATTATCGAGTTCTCTCACGACAACAACATAATGGCTCTGGCAGAAGGCATCGAGACCGCAGAAGAGATCGAGACTGTAATCAATCTCGGAGTCGATCTCATTCAGGGTTTTTACACCGCGCGACCTTCAGAGAAGATCATCAGATCGATCCCTCAGGCGATTAAGGACGAGATCGTTAAGTACAGCTCCAACAGGACAAAGAACCGCACAAAGAGAGACTATATTGCGGGAAGAGAAGCAAGGATCTCACTGCCGATCCTGATCAAGGAAGGCTACAACACGATCCATGTAACTTCCGGTCATGTAACCCACAGGGATCTTCACATCATCGGTGTGCCCGGAGATGAGGCAAGGATCTCCCTTGAGATCGAGGACGGATACAAGGGAAAGATAGCTATCGAGAACTGTTCGTTTACCGGAAAAGATGACGAAGCTGCGATCAATATCGGCGATGACTGCGAAGTTGTTCTCTCACTTACCGGTGAAAATACCCTTACGGTCGGCGGCATCAAGGTATCTCCTTCAGCAAGCCTTACTTTCGAGGGCGTAGGAAACCTTTCCATAAGCTCGACCGGCGTTGAGGCTTTCGGTATCGGCAACGATATGGATTCTTATCACGGAGATCTTGTTTTCGATCAGGACGGACTAATCGAAGTTACAGTAAATGCAAACAGGAGCGTTGCAATAGGAAGCGGCCTTGGCGGACACATCACCGTCAGGAGAGGCATGTACAAGCTCAATCTCATGGGCCAGCACTCTGTCGGAATCGGTTCAAACACAGGCGATATCGATCCTCTTATCAGCAACTGCTTCATCGGCATCAAGAGCGTGGCGCAGTCTGCGGTCGGTATCGGGTCCTTCACGGGAAGATGCGACATGATGATCGAGCACTCTTCGGTAAATATGGATTTCGAAGGCGCCGACGTGGTCATGCTCGGTTCCAAGCAGTCCGAAAAGCTCCAGATAAGCATCTACAGTGCGACCGTCATTGCGCAGTCCAAAGCACCTGACATTACTGTCGTCGGCTCCGGTACGGCTGCACCTTCAAACGTCATTATCGACTATGTATCTTTGAGAGTCGATCTGGGCGGCATAAAGGCAGGCATCTACAGGGGAATGGATGACAAGGTCAAGGTCAGGGTATCCAATTCCAGGGTCGAGGGCGTCATCTTCACGAGCCTTGATATTCCGAAGCATGCAGATGATATGGATTTCCAGGTAACCGGATCCATTACAAAGCTCGATATCAACGGCCGCCTTTATGAACTGAATTCGAGAGGAGCTTAAATATCCAGATAGATAGGGCAGTGATCCGAACCCATGATGTCCGTCATCATGTTCGATTCTTTTACGCGTGAATTGAGCCCGTCTGTTGTGAAAAAATAGTCAATCCTCCAGCCGACATTACGCTCTCTTGCGGCGGTCTTGTAAGACCACCAGGTGTAGCATTCCTTATCGTCGGGATGGAGCATTCTGAAGGTATCGGTAAGTCCTCTTGCGATGAACTTGTCCATATATGCGCGCTCTTCGGGAAGGAATCCGGAGATCTTGGAATTTGCCTTGGGGTTGGACAGGTCTATCTCCTTGTGCGCGGTATTGACGTCGCCGCAGCATATAACTTCCCTGCCCTGTGCTTTGAGGGCGTCGACCTGATCTAAGAAGCAGTCGTAGAATCTGAGCTTGAACTTAACGAAGGCGTCGACCTGATCTAAGAAGCAGTCGTAGAATCTGAGCTTGAACTTAACGAAGTCATCGCCTCTGCCGCCGTTCGGGAAGTAGATGTTGAAGAGCACAAAATCGCCGAAATCAGCCTTGATAACGCGCCCCTCGTGGTCGAATTCCTCAACTCCGAAGCCGAATTCGACGCTTACAGGATCTATCTTCGAATAGAGTGCCGTTCCGGAATAGCCCTTGCGCTCAGCTGAATAGAACCAGCTCTTATAGCCCGGAATATCGGTGATCTCAGGACCTAACTGGTCCCTCATGGCCTTGATCTCCTGGATGCCGATGATGTCGGCGCCGATCTTTTCGAGGCTTTCTGCAAAACCCTTTGTTGCCACAGCCCTTATTCCGTTTACGTTCCAGCTCGCTATTCTCATATAAACCCCCGTGACTTATAATTGTATGGGTAGATTTTACTATTCTTTGGCTTTGGAAGGAAAGGGAAATGAGGATATTAGGCGCGATGCTCGGAGGAACGATCTCCTCCTACAACAGTTCCGGTACGGTAATGCTGGGGACGCCCTCATTTGCGCGCAGTTTCCTTCTCGAAAATTTTCCTTCCCACGAATTCTCATTCCCTGAATTTAAGACATATTCTTCGGAGGATGCGACACCTTATCTGTACCGTGATGCCCTTAAAAAGATCATCTGCAGTGCAGAAGGCTTTGACGGGATCTTAATCACCCACGGCACTGACACATGTGCTTTTTTCGCGCAGCTCGCAGCAAGGGTATTACCGTCACTTGATATCCCGTTTGTGATCACGGGTTCCATGAGATCTCCGGATGTCGATCCCAATGAGGCTTCGGGCAATCTGGGCTTTGCTGTAAAGTGCCTTGAAGAGGGAAAGAGCGGAGTTGTTTTCAGAAATGCGGAAGGGGCAGAGCAGCTTTATAAGGCGCATCTTATTATGTCGCCTGATATAAACGGGATCTACACTGAATTCAGTGAAGGCTCAGTCCCGGAGAAGAGAGATTGCACGGAGTTCCTTGAGAAAGAGGAGCTTTATAAGATCCTTGTCATTCCTGCTGTCCCGGGTGCATCGATTCCTGAGGACGGATTTGACAGAGTCCTTATCTGCTGCAACCATTCCGGCACCGCGTCAGCAGGCCTCGTGCCGCTGGTAGAGCGCTGGACCGCAGGAGGGATAAAGTGCTTTATGGCGCCAATTCCTTCAGGCGCGGGAGTCTATGAGAGCAGAAAGCGATTAAGGGATGCGGGTGCTTTTGAATTGCCGGGAATGCCCATAGAAGGTGCATGGTCGGAGGTATTGATAAGATGAGTTTGCCGCCTAAGATATACGACGAGAACGGCAGGGCGTCGTTTGGCGGAAGCCAGATGTGGCTTCCCGATCCGATGCTTCTTAACAGCGGATGCGGAATAATCGCTGGTCTTGATGCAATCACGCGTCTTAAGGGCGAGGAGGGCATGACCAGGAAAGAATATTTCGAAAGGTTCTTTGAGGCTAAGGACTATATAAGGCCAATTACGATAGGAAAGAAAAGGGAGCCCAGGAAAGTCTTCGGCAGGGAGTTCCTCGGGAGCCTCGGGGTCAGTGCCGGCAGATTCAGGAGGGGCATAAAAAAGCTTGCGGTCAAGGAAGGCCTTAATATCAGGGTAAAGCCGATCCTTTTCAAGTGGTGGGAGAAGATTCCAGAATATCTTAAAGGCGGCGATCCGCTGGTAATGCTTTTCGTATCACCCTTCAAAAAGATCACGGTCGAGTACCCTGACGGCTGGAAAGCTATGTGCGATTATCACTGGGTAACCGTGACGGAAATGGACGGGGATGACCTCTGGGTCTCCTCATGGGGCGAGAGATGCCGCATGTCGGTTAAAGAACTTAAAAGATTTGGCGTCATTTTGCGCTTTTATTCCGTTTCATTGGAAAAACCGAGCGACATAGTGTAAGGTTATTGCGTAAGTTTTTACTTTTAATATAGGAGGAAACAAGGAAATGAATAATGAGATTGCCGAGAAGATCAAGGGAATGCTGGTAGAAAGACTCAGGATCCCGGAAGATGAGCTCGAGTACGATTCAGAGCTTTTCGGCGAGGATATCGGACTTGATTCCATCGATTCCATCGAGATCATCGTAGGTATCGAGAATCTCTTCGGAGTAGACATTTCCGGTGCAGGTGCTACAAGAGAGGACTTCCGTTCCATTGAGACTCTTACAGCATTCGTAGAAGCACACAAAGAGGACTGATAATGCCAATGAATGAGAAGCGTTGCGTGATCACGGGCTTAGGCCTTGTCTGCGCAATCGGTAATGATACTGAGGAATGCTTCGAGTCAGCCTTAAACGGCAGGTCGGGCATTACTGACGTTAAGAGTTTTGACACTTCGGCATGCTATTCACACAAGGGTGCTGAGGTCTCAAGTTCCAATGAACAGCTCGCAAAGGGCAGATACGACAGAACGACAGCATTAGGAATAAAGGCTGCCGGTGAAGCTTTGGCAGATGCAGGGATTAACACAGATTCCGAAGGCGCATCTGACATCGGCGTTATCCTTGGCTCCTGCATCGCAGGTGCTGCCTGTGTCGAGAAATACTACAATGCAAAAGTTAAAGGTGAGAAGGGCGACATCGAAGATCTTAAGGCGATGCCGGCTTCTGCCATTGCGGGAAATGTTGCTGACTACTACAACGCAGGCGGTATCACCGCAAATATCGTAAATGCCTGTGCGGCAGGCACTTTGAGTGTCGCTATGGCAATAGATCTTATCAGGGGCGGCAAAGGCGAGATCTTCCTCGCCGGCGGATGCGATTCCTTCTCATCCCTCGCTTATGCAGGTTTCCATGCATTAAGGGCGCTTGCTCCCTCTGACTGTTCACCGTTCAACCACAGTGACGGAATCACTTTGGGCGAAGGCGCAGGTGTCCTCGTAGTTGAATCCTACGAGCATGCAGTTAAGCGCGGCGCTAAGATCTACTGTGATGTACTTGGCTCAGGCGTAAGCTCTGATGCTTATCACATCACCGCTCCGAGGCCCGACGGCGAAGGCCAGATGAGCGTTATCACACGTGCAGTCAGGAATTCCGGCCTCAAGTTCACGGATATCGGATATGTCAACGCACACGGTACCGGAACAGCCAAGAATGATGAGTCAGAATTCCTTTCATTGAATACGGTTTTCGCTGACAACAAAGACCTGTCGGTAAGTTCGACCAAGTCCATGACCGGTCACTGCTTAGGCGCTGCAGGCGCTATCGAGGCAGTGCTTACCGTCAAGGCTCTTAAGGAAGGCAAGCTTCCGCCGACAACAGGCTACAGCGAGGAAGACTTAAAGGGCTACAGCGAGGAAGACTTAAAGGTCCTGGCTGAGAAGTCGGGCGATATCAATTTCATCGCCAACAAGCCGCTCGAAAAGGACATCAAGTACGCGATGTCGAACTCTTTTGCTTTCGGCGGCAACAACGCGAGCATCGTTTTCGCAAAGGATCCGAACCTTCTTAACCTCACATGCCCCAAGCAGGATCTTTATGTAACAGGCCTGGGCATCGTAAGCGGCGAATTCGATGAGACTTCAAAGACTTATGTTGCAAAGCTCGATACAGATACTTTTAAGGCATACGGAGTCAAGTCAGCGTTCTTAAGAAAGCTCGACAGACTGTCACAGCTCCAGCTCTTAAGCGGCCTTAAGGCATTAGAGGATGCCGGTGTAACGGTTACGCCCGAGAACGAAGGCATCATCGGAATCTGCATCGGAACCAACGACGGCCCCATGACAGAGATCGCCAACTTCCAGAAGGGCATAATCAGGGACGGCATCGACAAGGGTTCCGCATTTGCATTCCCTAACACAGTGTATAACGCTGCAGGCGGATACCTCAGCATTGCAACAGGCATCAAGGGCTACAACGTTACGATCGCAAACGGTTTCCAGTCCGGACTCCAGAGCGTTTGCGCCGCATCAGGCGCGATCATGTTCGGTTATGAGAGCATCATGCTCGCATCAGGAACCGACGAGTGCACGGATATCGACGAGGAGATCTATTCCGATCTCGGCATAGCCGGCGAAGGTAAGACGACATTGGGCGAAGGCTCTGTAACCTGCGTTATCGAGAAGGATTCTTCCGCAACAGAGCGCGGAGCAAAGCGTTATGCGAAGATCGCGGGATTCTCTTCAGCAAGAGATACATCCAGTGACAGATCTGACAACTTAAGACTGTCTGAAGCTTCGCTTACAAAGGCTGTTATGAATGTTCTTGATGAGAGCGGCATGAAGGCTTCCGACGTTAAGTGCATATATGGCTTCGGCAACGGAATTGCCGAGGTCGATGATTTCGAGATGGAAGTATACAGGAAGATATTCGGTGACGGTATCGAAGTTAAGCTCGTTAAAAAGGACTTCGGCGAGGCAAGAGCAGCATCATCTTCACTGCAGTTTGCCATGCTCGCAAAGGACATCTACGAGGGCAGGTTCGAGAACGGAATCGCAGTCTCATTCGGAACAAGCGCACTTTACTCGGCAGTATTGCTGACCAAAGCATAAGAAAGAGGGCTTTATTATGGGCAAGACAGCAGTAGTGACAGGTGGCTCCAGAGGAATCGGCAAAGCGATAGCGTTAAAGCTTGCGAAAGAAGGCTATGACATAGCCCTTAACTATGCAAGCAACGACGAAGCTGCCAGAGCAGCTCAGGAAGAGATCACCGCTTCTGGTGTCCGCTGCGAGATATATAAGGCTGACACATCCGACATCGCACAGGTCAAGGACATGTTCAAGGCCATCAAGAAGAGCTTTGAGACTATTGACGTCCTGGTCAACAACGCAGGCGTTGTAGATGATGCTTACCTTCTCATGATAAGACCCGATTCTCTGCAAAGAAGCCTTGCGATCAACATCCAGGGATATATCAACTGCGCACAGGCCGCAAGCCTTAAGATGTGCTCGCAGAAGAGAGGAAAGATCATTAACGTCTCTTCCGTAAGCTCGATCCTAGCTGTTCCCGGTCAGACTGTTTACAGCGCTACAAAGGGTGCGGTCAACTCCATGACACAGACTATGGCAAAAGAGCTCGCCCCTTATGGCATTCAGGTAAATGCCGTAGCTCCCGGCTTTATCGGCACCGACATGATCAAGTCCATCCCCGGCGACCTTGCCGAGAAGTACCTGGAAGCAGTTCCCATGAAGCGCTTCGGTTCCGCTGAAGACGTCGCTGACTGCGTCGCAAGCCTCGTATCAGACGCTTTCTCATACATGACAGGCCAGGTCATCGTACTCGACGGAGGCTTAAGTCTCTGATATGAAGGTCCTCGTTCTCAACGGCAGTCCCAAAAAGGACAGGAGCAACACCATTCAGGTTACGAATGCGTTCGTATCCGGTTTTCCCGAGGGCACGGAAGTTAAGAAGATCAATATCTACGAGAAAAACATCAAGCCCTGCCAGGGGTGTTTCGCGTGCTGGGCCTCACCCGACGGAACATGTGCCATTAAGGACGATATGGCAGAGATCATCGCTGCCATTAAGGAAGCAGACATCATAATCGAGAGCTTCCCTTTATATTTTTACGGCATGCCTTCACAGCTCAAGGCTGTGACAGACAGGTGCCTGTCTCTTGCTGAACCCTACATGGGCACGAGGTCTGACGACGGCCAGACTTTCAATAAGATGAGAGATCCTTCTATATTTAAAAAGAAATTCGTAGTTATCAGCTCCTGCGGCTATGTCGAATTAGAGCCCGTCTATCCGGCGCTCCTTGCCCAGTACGATCTTATCTGCGGCGGCAGGGAAAAGTACACGGCTATTCTATGCCCCATGGGTGAAGTCTTCATGACCGGCAAGGCCAAAAGGCAGATCAGGGTTTATCTGGATGACCTGAAGAAGGCCGGAGCTGAGTATTTTGAAAACGGTTTTAAGCTTGAGGCCGAGACGATCCGCAAACTGCAGATCCCGTTGCTGTCACCTGAAGGTTTTGCGACCCTTACAAATTCCCATATGAACGAGGGCGGCTGGGCAGCTTCCAGGTTTGAGAAGTAAGCAGTTTACTTTTCCAGAAAGAGTTCCGACTATGTCGGACTTTTTTCTGGAATTTTCGCTATCACACCCTAAAATTCCAGATTTTTGTCCGATACTGTCGGAACTTTTTCCGGAATTTTTGCAGTAAAGACGAAAATCGCTGAAGTCTGTTCGGCATTTGTTCGGCATAGCCGAACATTTGCCGAACAAGTGCTGCAGTTATCCTGAATACATGTAATTGTGGCATTAAATCAGACCATTTTGCCATTCCTTTGACAATCAAAGCACTTGACAAAATACCCTTCCTGTGGAATACTTTGACAATCAAACTATTTAGCCTGAGGGAAAGTGTCCCCATGTTTCAAGGCTAAGCTAAAGAGGTTTTATTAATGACAGGCAGAATTATAGGACTCGGTGCTTATATCCCCAAAAAGGTCGTCACAAATGACGATTTTGCAAAGTTCCTGGATACCAGCGATGAGTGGATCACCGAGCGTACCGGAATCAAGGAAAGACATATCGCGGATCACATCACCGAGAAGCCTTCCACTATGGCAGTTGAGGCTGCAAAAAAGGCGATAGAGGATGCAGGCATCGACCCTAAGGACATCGACCTTATCGTAACCGCATGCACAACCCCCGACCTTGTTATACCTTCAATGTCATGCGTGGTTCATGAAGCGATCGGTGCTTCAGAAGACTGCGGCTGCTTTGACGTAAATTCAGCATGCCCCGGTTTTGTAGCTGCATTCAACACAGTCCAGAGCTTTATCGAATCAGGCAATTCAAAGGTCGCACTCTGCATCGGTTCTGAGTGCAATTCCAATTTTGCAAACTACGAAGACAGAGGAACATGCATCCTTTTCGGAGACGGCGCAGGCGCAGCAGTACTTAAGGCTGACGAAGCTGCAAAGAGAAATGAATTCATCATGAGATCTTCAGGTGCAAGGGGCGGATGCCTCCACTGCGAAGCTGCAAGACAGCCTGACAGATGGGAGGAAGAGGGCTTCAAGACAGCCACATCTTTCTATATGCAGGGCAGGGAAGTATTTAAGTTTGCAGTATCTGAGGTTCCCCAGATCATCAAGGATCTTTCAGAGAAGTTCAGCTTCGATCTCGATAAGGACGTAGACTACTACATCCTTCACCAGGCAAATGCGAGGATCATCGAGGCCACGGCAAAGAAGCTCGGCATCGAAAGAAGCAGATTCCCCATGAACATAATGAACTATGGCAATATTTCCTCGGCCAGCATTCCGATCCTTCTTTCCGAGATGAAGAAGGACGGAAGACTTAAGCCCGGCATGAAGCTCGTTTTGGCAAGCTTCGGTGCAGGACTTACCTGGGATGCCAATTACATTGTTTACTAAACGGCATTTTCGAAATAAACAAAGGAGATAAAAGGACATGACAAGAATCACAGATTTGATCGGAATCAAGTATCCTATCTTCCAGGGCGGTATGGCCTGGGTAGCTGACTGGCACATCGCTGCAGCAGTATCTGAGGCCGGCGGTCTCGGCATCATCGGTGTCGGCGGCGCCGACGAGAACTGGCTCCGCGACCAGATCAAGAAGTGCAGGGAAGCAACAGACAAGCCTTTCGGCGTAAACCTTATGCTCATGAATCCCAGAGCTCCTGAGATCGCAAAGGTCATCGCAGAAGAGAAGGTAAAGGTTGTTACAACAGGCGCAGGCTCTCCGGAAAAGTACATGGATATGTGGAAGGAAGCAGGCATCATCGTAATCCCTGTTACAGCAGGCGTTGCTCTCGCAAAGAGAATGGAACAATGCGGTGCTGATGCTGTTATCGCTGAGGGCACAGAGTCCGGCGGACACATCGGTGAGGCTACAACAATGACACTGGTTCCCCAGGTCGTTGATGCGGTATCCATTCCCGTTATCGCTGCAGGCGGTATCGCAGACGGCAGAGGCGTTGCAGCTGCATTCATGCTCGGTGCTGAAGGCGTTCAGTGCGGAACTGTTTTCTGCGCATGTGATGAAGTAAATGTTCACCAGAATTACAAGGATATGGTCATCAAGGCAAAGGACAACTCCACTAGAGTTACCGGCAGATCTTACGGCCATCCTGTAAGACAGATAAGAAATGCTCTTTCCAACAAGTATCTTGAGATGGAGCAGAGCGGTGTTACTTTCGAAGAGCTCGAGGGACTCACAGTAGGAAGTCTCCGTAAGGCTGTTGTCGAAGGCGACATCAAGGAAGGCACATTCATGGCAGGGAGCAGGCAGATAAACTTTTAGGAAGGAAACTCGAAGCATAATGAAGATCGCATTTTGTTATCCGGGTCAGGGCGTACAGCAGGTAGGAATGGCAGAGGGATTCGTCAAGTCAGGCGAGCACTATGCCGACATGATCTCCGAAGCTACAAAGGCTTCCGGAGTAGATATGAATAAGCTCCTTTTCGAGCCCAACGAAGACATCAACATCACAGAATACACACAGCCGGCACTGGTTACGGCATGCTGCATCATAACTGATGCACTGCTCCTTGCAGGCGTTAAGCCCGACGTTACGGCAGGCCTCTCTTTAGGCGAATACTGCAGCCTTTATGTTGCAGGCGCCATGAGCTTTGAGGACGCCGTAAGACTTACAAGGATCAGAGGAAAGCTCATGTCTTCCGAAGTTCCCGCAGGCGAAGGCACAATGGCAGCGGTAATCGGCCTTGATGCTGAGACGATCGAGAGCGTCATCAAGGACATCGACGGCTGCTGGTGCGCAAACTTCAACTGCCCCGGCCAGATTGTTATCACAGGTAAGAAGGAAGCAGTTCTTGAAGCTATGCCCAAGCTCTCTGAGGCAGGCGCTAAGAAGGTCGTTGAACTCAACGTATCAGGCCCCTTCCATTCACCTCTTCTCAAGGGTGCAGGTGAGAAGCTCGCCAAAGAACTTGAGAGTGTTGAGCTCGGAAGCTTAAAGATCCCTTATCTTGCAAACGTAACAGGCTCTCTTGTTGACGACAAGTCACAGATCAAGGGCCTTCTCGAAGCTCAGGTATCAAGCCCCGTTAAGTGGGAGCAGACTCTCTATGAGCTCGAAAAGATGGGCGTTGACACGATCATCGAAGTCGGCCCCGGCAAGACCATTGCAGGATTTGTAAGAAAGACAGTTCCGTCGATCAAAGTAATCGGTGTTTCAACACCCGAAGACGTAGATAAGTTATTGGAAACACTCGGCTAAGACCTTAAGGAGGTAGAAAAATGTCTGAGAATACAAGAAAAACAGCAATCGTTACAGGCGCTTCAAGAGGAATCGGTAAGGCAATCGCA
>CADCJM010000077.1 GCA_902801755.1 Oscillospiraceae bacterium | reverse complement strand
TGATCTGAGGATATTGAAATAGTCGCCCATGCCAAAGCCCACAGCCGCGATATTCGCTTTGCCGTTTGCATCAGTCAGGTCGAGCCTTATGTGTGCGCCCTGGCTCATCTGGGCAATGCCCGTAATGACTAGATCTCTTGTAACAAAGACCGGCTTCGGATTGCCGATGCCAAAAGGCCTTAACTTGCTGACTTCGTTATATGAATCAAAGTCCAGTCCTTCCGGCATGATCTCGCATTCAGCGTTGATCGCATCATCTTCAGAGTCTTCGCCGGATTGGCCCTTCTCCTCGTAGATCTTGGCTGACTCAGCTTCCAAAGCTTCCATAAAGGTTCCCATCTCTGTCTTCCTTACGAGAAGTCCTGCCGCCTTCTTATGTCCGCCGAAGTTTACGAGCTTATCCGAGATCCTCTCCAGGCACTCATAAAGGTCGAAATCACCAAATGCCCTTCCCGAGCCCTTCGCGCAGCCCGGTTCAGTCGAATCGTCAGTAAATACGAGCGCCGATCTGCCATAGAACTGCGAGAGCTTGCCTGCAACGATCCCCAGCACGCCCTGGTGCCAGTCCTTGCCGTAAACAACGATCGGGCCGCACGTGTTCGTAAGCGACCATCTGTCAGGCCTTGTGGGGCTCTCAAGCTGCGCTCTGGCCTCATCGAAAACCTTGGCCTCTATTTCCTTACGCTCATCATTCTGCCTCGTAAGGTCCTGCGCTGCTGTCTTTGCTTCTGTCGGGTTATTCTCGAGGAAGAGCTTCAGGGCATCAGCCGAATCGTAAAGCCTTCCTGCCGCATTGATACGCGGTACAAAATTAAACGAAATAAACGTCTCATCCAAAGTCTTGCCCGGCGCTAAGAGCATCTCGTTCATCACGCTCACGCCGACATTTGAAGGATTCTTCATGCTCTTAAAAGCACGCTTGATGATGGTCCTGTTCTCATTGGTGACGGATACGAGGTCTGCGATCGTAGCAAGTCCTGCAAGCTCCACCGTCTGGCGCCAGATATTTCCCGTGACCTTGTACCTTCCGTCCTTGCCCAAAGCCTCAACGAGCTTTAAAGCTACGCCCGCACCGCAAAGATCGATGAAAGGATATGTGTTGTCAGGCCTTTTCGCGCAGATAACGCAGTCTGCCGGCGGCAACTCATCCTTAACATTGTGGTGGTCAGTAACGATCACCCTGATACCGCGGTTCTTAAGCTCCTGCACCGTATCAACATTCGTAACGCCGCAGTCAACGGTAATGACAAGATCCGGCTTCTTCTCGATGACCTTGTCCATGATCTTCTCTGTAAGTCCGTAGCCGTGCTCCGACCTGTGCGGCACGATGTAACAGACATTCACCGAGTGGCTTCTGAAATACCTTACAAGGATCGACGTCGCAGTAACACCGTCGCAGTCATAATCACCGTAAACAAGGATCTTCCCGTGGCGGTCCATCGTCTCATTAATGATGTCCACCGCCTTGCGCATGTCATTATAAAGGAACGGATCGTACCAGATACCGTCATCCTCAGACAAAAACTGCTCTACTGATTGCCCTTCGGTTATACCGCGATTCTTAAGCAAAACATTAAGGAGCGTATCAGCATCCGCAACTTTTTGGGATGCCGATAAGCGCCAGTTCTTACCGGTCAATAACATAAAACTAAATTCTCAACTTTATCTTTATTGGGATTATTATAGCCGAATTGGCATAAGTTTACAAAGGAACGGGAGGCCAATGAAGTTGAGACCAGTCTCAATATATGCCGTTTAGTCTCAATCTTCTCCAAAACGGTTGAAAAGTGGCGGCATACCCTATAGATTTGGATTATTAAACATCGTCAGATTCGGACCTACAGACAATTTGATGAATAACTGCTTTTTTATATGCAGGTTTTGGCTCAAAAAGAGGGTTTAAGCCCTAAACCTACAGACATTTTCGAAATACGTTGAACTTTTATATGTAGGTCCGTTCAAGAATCATCGCTTTTTTCGAAAAAACTACAGACAAAAAATCGAAAAAAGCCAAAATTGTCTGTCGCCTCAAAAAAGAAAGGAGCCAATGCCATGTTCGAATCAATTACAATACTGGAGGAACTGGATCTTCTCTACAAAAAGCTTGAAATCCATATCAGTAATATCAGGAAACGCAATAAAATCGCCCCAAAAGGCTCTTTGCGCATAATCAACAAGTGGAATAAGCACCAATACTACCACAGGATCAACCCAAGCGATCCCCAAGGCAAGTACATACCCCGCAAGGATCAGATAACTGCCATACGTCTTGCTCAGAAGGATTATGACAACAAAGCTCTTAAGGCTCTGTTAACCCAGCAACAGGCCATAGGACAATTCTTAGCAAAGTTCGATCCGGAACTGGTTAATCATGTATACGAAAACCTATGCGATGCACGTAAAGAATTGGTGACGCCTGTATATTTGGATGATAAAAGGTTCATAGAAGAGTGGCAAACCGTCACATACACACGTTTGGGCTTCAAAGATACGGACCCGGAGTTTTATACAGCCAAGGGCGAGCGTGTAAGGTCGAAGTCGGAGATACTGATCGCGGATTCGCTTTTTAGGCACGGGGTGCCGTATCTGTGTGAGTACCCGGTGTACGATAATGGCGTGATCTTTGCGGCGCCGGACTTCAAGTGTCTGAATGTGAGGCTGCGGAAGGAGTACTACTGGGAGCATTTGGGCAAACTCGGCGATCAGGATTATGTGAACCGTAATGCCAATAAGTTCGAGAAATACACGCTCTCGAAGGATTTCGATGAATCAAGCCTGATACTGACTTTCGAGACTGAAACCCACCCTCTGAATACAAAGGTTATTGAGGAAAAGATCCGCAGGTACCTGCTGTGAAGGCCGCGCGAGGGCGCAACCCCAAACGCATATTAAAAGAGGTTGCCCTTCAGGACAACCTCTCATCTAAGTCTTTATTAATGCTTTCTCTTGCGAGCTGCTTACGCCTGACTTTGCGCAAGAACGCTTAAATCTGCGAAGTGCACTGTCAAGGGACTCGCCTTCCTTAACTTTAATCTCAGACATCTTTATCCCCCCTCTCGTGCGTGGAATTTAAACTCGGATATTATATAGGACGTCTGTAAATAAGTCAAACGCCTTATGAGGCCGGCTGTTTTGAAGCAGCTTTCTTTGCAGATGCATTTCCAGCAAGTATTCCAACAACGATTCCCAAAGCGGCCATGGCGGCGCCTGCGAAAAACATGCCGAACTCAGGCAGGTTGAAGTTAGAATATTCGTTGTGCAGCATGTTCGAGAGGCTGAATGTTGCGTATTCCGCGAGCATGTACATAAGACCGTAGAAGATCACCGTAAACCACTTGGAATGACCCCACATGCGGTCTTTGCCGATGAAGAAGGCTGTTACGATGGTAACGACCGGCAGGATAAGATAGAATGTCAGGAACGAGTAGCCCATTTCGTTGCCGGTGAGAGCTCCGCCTTCGCCAAGCCAGAACAGGACTATCAAAAGCACCCAGGCCACGAGATAGATGCCGATCGTAATTATACGGCTCTTCCTTGTCTGGCTCTTAACAACGTTTGTTGATTCTTCAAGATGTTCAAGATATGTGGATTTCATGTCTTTATCCTCCTTTAACAGGGAGTCTAAGGAAATGGAATAAAGATCGCTCATCCTGACGACGCTGATGATGTCCGGGTAGGACTTGTTGTTCTCCCAGTTCGAGATCGTCTGTCTTGTGACGCCTAATGCTTCTGCAGCTTTCTCCTGGGTGAAGCCGGATACATTCCGCGCATTCCTGATTTTCGATCCTATCTCCATCTCGATAACTCCTTTCCTTGCCGTTATGGTATTGGAGGATCAGATACCCGTCTATCAAAACTCTTGGACATGGGGCAAAAAACGACGTAAAAATGCTTTTACATCACCTATTTTGCCTTTCGGACAGGCTTTTTTCAACTAACAGGATCATTCCCTGAAATAAACGTAATACGGGATGTATTCGGCATCTTCGAGCTTATAGATCATATGGCTCTCGTACAGTTCCCATCTGTAGCCTTTTTCATCAAGATCATCCATTCTGCACATTGTGACGACAACGTCAGGCACTTTTTCGCAGTAAGTGTTCCTCTCGACATCTTTTCTCCAGATGTAGTAGGTTTTATCTTCGTAGTCGTTAATATATATGCTCTCATCGAAATAAGGCGACACCGATATCGAATAGAAGCTCAGTCCGGCGATAATTGCACCGGATTCATGGTAAGGCTTTAAGATCTCAGCGATCTCTTTTGAGGGTGAATACTGATAACGGTAATCGTACCAGACCGAATAAAATCCCGTAAAGCACTGCACGGAAAGAAGGAGTATCACCAGCGCATTGGTCAGAAGATTGCCAAACTCCTCTTTGTGCTTTTCCGTTTTCTTAAACTCATCGCGGAAGATAATCATAAGTGAAGCGATAAGGAAGAACAGATAAGTCATGTGCCACAGTCTCTGGTATACAAAGATCATGTAAAGGACTAAGGGCATGAACATGACCAGGAACCGTACAAGACAATGCCTGAAATAGTAGAGCAGCAATAAGAAAACGGCGATAAGAAATATATACTGCGCGATCTTATTGTGGATGCTGAACAGCAGTGCATTTGCTGCGGATTCAGCAAAGGATATTCTGTAAAGTCCGAAGGTGCAATCACCCGGCGGCAAGGCAAGTATGCATATCAGGGCCAGAACCAGTCCGGTCGCATAGAAAGTGAACTTGAATTTTTTGTTTCCGGCTTTCTCAGACTTGTCACGGAACATAGATATAAAATCCCAAAGCATAAATGAGCATGCGATTATCACGCCGTATGAACTGGACAAGCTCAAAAAGAACAGCGACAGATGGTATCTTACCGGTGCCTTATAACGGTTCTTGTAGAAAAGCACAATGAGCATCATCGCGGGGAAAACCATCGCATAAGCTCTTGCGGAGACAGCGTTCTGGAAAATGACAAAATAAGAGAACGGCAGCATCACTTTTGCAACAACAGGCGCATCAGTAAAGAAAAGTATCACAACGCCTGCAGCGGTTAAAAGAAGCGGAACAATATAAATGCGTCCGTAATCCAGTCCCAAAAGCTGGAATGCCTTTAAGATAAGATGCCAGGCAGGCAGTGTGCCTTCATATTTAATCGCATATAACAAGTCAGCCAGCGTGTGGTTGTCACGCGCGATAAGCCAGCTCTGAGCTTCATCAGCCCAAGGCTCGTGATGGCAGCCGGCAAAAATGCCAATACAAATAAAGGCGATAAAGACTGCGCCGTATAATATCCATAGCCTGCTTAGTTTTTTCGAAGTCATTATGAACTTATGAGAAGAATTTCAAAACCCTTATGGCAAGTCCCATGTCAGCTTCCCTGTTGTGCGCGGAAACGTCTTTTCTGTTGTGGATCTCCTCACGGTTCTTGTGGTAGAACTCGTAAGATCTTAAGAGCATGTCTTCATTCTTCATTGTGGGCTCCCATCCGAGCTCTCTTTTTATCTTGCTGGTATCGAAAATAAAGGTGGAGGATATCATGTTGTACTGATATACGCCCAGAGGTGATATTCCAAGATGATAGCATGCTTTCATCATGAACTTTGCAAATCTCGGCGGGAAGTGAGCGAGCTTGGACTTCGATGTGGAGTGGTCGACTACATACTGATATGTGTAGTTGAAGCTCTTAACATCATCAGAACCGATATTGAAAACATCGCTCTTGTTGTGATCCAGAGCGAGCTCACACGCGCGTGCGAGGTCCTTGGCATAGATGAACTGGTAACGGTTCTCGCCGTTTCCTACAAGCCAGAGCTTCTTGTTGTCGTCAACGAACTCATAAAGGATCGCAAGAAGACCGAGACGTCCCTCATCCATGATGGTCGGGCATCTGAAGATAATGGCATTTACCTTATCAGGTGCTGACAATAATATCTTCTCGCCTTCGAGCTTGGATCTGCCGTAGATCTCAACAGGTGCGGGTTCTTCCTCCTCTGTTACGAGGTAATCGAAATTCTTTCCCCACAGGCAGTTGCTCGATGTGAAGATGATCTTATCAACACCGTGCTTTATTGCCATATCGAGAATGTTTTGAGTGCCGTCGACATTGGATGTCCAGAGTTCTTTCATCATCTTGCGCTCATGCGCGAGCATTGCTGCAAAATGGAAGACCGCATCGAAATTATAGGATGAGAAGATCTTCTCGAGGAGTTCCTTATCTCTGATATCGCCCTTGAAGCAGATGAATTTCTCATCCTTGAACTCGCTGTCACAAAGATCGATATTGACCAGAGTGTGGCCCTTCCCAACCATGTAACGTGACATGATCTGGCCAAAGAAGCCTGATCCGCCTGTAACCAAATAAGTACCCATCTATTCCCTCCTGTTTATACGGCAATCAAAGCCAATATATCTTTAACCAAAAACGCTGCGACAAAGCCGATCGAGATAGCAGGAGCCAGAGAGATCTTTCTCTTCTTCGCTCTTGCCGCGATCACGAAAATAACACCTAAAATGATTGCCACGCCTACGGCAATTACAGAACCCTTAAAACCTAGGAAAAGCATTAGGCACATAGCAAGCTTGGTGGGGCCATAGCTTACTTTGGTCTTCATGATCTTGCCGGTTATCGCTGTGGCTAGTGCCATGAGAAGACCCAGCGCCAAAGATGCAATAAGTCCCTCTACCGCAAATCTCTGGATGTCCTGTCTGAAGCCGACAGTTATGATCCATACGATAAGGATCGCTGCAAGGAATCCGTCAGGAATTACACCTGAATCCCAGTCTGCAAGTGAAAGCCCGAGAAGGAGCATCTCCAGAGCAAGAGCTGCAATGACAGCAGCGTCGACTGTGCCATGAAGCGCAAGAGTTGCGGCAAACAACACTCCCAATATGATCTCGAAAATAAGATCTCTCGGAGGAACCTTGGATCCGCAGTATCTGCACTTACCCTTAAGTGCAATATATGAAATGATCGGAAACAGATCTGCAGTCGATAACTCGTGTCCGCATGTATCACAATGGCTGTGCCCCAGCATCCAATCCTCGTGACGGACGACACGCCATGCAGTGCATGTGATAAAGCTTGCGAAAACCGCACCGAACAAAAACGCCAGGAAGATCAAGTAATAGCCTACAAAAGGTATCTGAAATAACGGGTATGAAAAATCCAAGATCGATCGTCCTCCTTAAGCAGACCAATATCAATTATTTATTATATAAGATTTTCGCGAATTGTGGCGAAAAAGTGTCAAAACTTCTTCAATAAAATTAACAATGACCATATAAGGATATAAGCAACGGGTTGTGTAACATTGTTACACAACCCGCAGAACCCTATGTTTATTGAGTTTCAGGATTATACCGTAAAGGTTGATGCCTTCTTGCCGGTAAGACTTTCAGTGAGGCTGTCAGGCTGGCCAAAGCCTACAAAGAAGTTTACGGCGCCCTGAGGATCGACTTTCTCGCCCTTCTCATTAACGACCTTGAACCTGTCAGAGGGAATAACGATCTCGACAGTGCCGTTGCTGCCCGGATCAAGAGTGATCCTGCCAAAGCCTGCAAGTCTTGTATTCTTAACCTCATTGGGGTCATCTGCCTTCATGTAGACCTGAACGACTTCGGATGTCTTAATATCACCTGTATTGGCAACAGAAGCCTTAACCGTGATTCCGTTAGCCTTATCACCTTCGTATTCAACGGATGTGATATCCATCTTGCCGTATGTAAGACCGAAGCCGAACGGATAAAGCGGATCTGTCTCAAGGTAACGGTATGTTCTTCCCTTCATTGAGTAATCCTCAAAATCAGGAAGATCGTTTGTATCCTTATAGAAAGTAACAGGGAGCTTGCCGGAAGGATTGACCTTGCCGAAGATGATGTCGCCTATCGACTGGCCGCCTCTGGCGCCTGGATACCAGGCCTGAAGGATTGCAGAGGACTTGTCATTAAGAGCGCTGAGATCCATTGCTGAACCTGCGATAACTACTGTGATGAAAGGCTTGCCGGATGCGATGACTGTATCGATCAGTTTTCGCTGTGTCTTAGGGAATAAGAGATCCGGCTTATCGCCTGATCTGTACATGTTGCCCTGGTCACCCTCTTCGCCTTCGAGCGTCTCGTTAAGGCCGATTACGAGGATAACAAGATCGGATCTGCTCATTACGGCCTTCGCCTCAGCGATCCTGTGATAATCACGTGAGAGAACGTCAGGCTTTGTAAGGCTCAAGTCACATCCGTCGGAATAGAGGATCCTCACATCGTCTCCTGCAGCGTTCCTGATGCCCTCTAAGGCCGTTATGTACTCGGATGATGTTCCATAGTAATTGCCGACGAGGCAGGCTCTGGAATCAGCGTTAGGGCCGATTACGGATATGACCTTGGTCTTGTTCTTATCGATTGGAAGAATACCGTCATTCTTAAGAAGAACGATACTCTCATCAGAAGCTCTCTTTGCAACTGCGATATTCTCTTTTGTCTCTACATCAAGATATGAGAGGCCGTCAAATTCGGTCTCATCAAACATGCCAAGGATGAATCTTGTAGTAAAGAGTCTTACTGCAGCCTGTCTTATTGTTTCCTCGGTTACGAGGCCCTTGTTGTAAGCGCTCATCAGGTAGAGATATGTGCATCCGCAGTTAAGGTCGCAGCCCTTGTTGAGTGCGAGCGCTGCGCTCTCCTCGTTGTTCTTTGTTACCTTGTGATGCTCGTGGAAGTCTCTGATCGCCCAGCAGTCTGAGACGATATGACCTTCAAAAGCCCACTTGTCGCGGATAACATCCTGAAGATAAGAATGGCCGCAGCAGGGTTCGCCGTTGGTCCTGTTGTAAGCACCCATTACGGACTCTACCTTGGCTTCCTTAACGCATGCTTCGAATGCCGGCATATATGTCTCATAAAGATCCTTGTCGCTGCATGTGGCATTGAACTGGTGTCTTACGGCTTCCGGTCCTGAATGAACTACGAAATGCTTTGCACACGCAGCTGTCTTCATGTATTCGCCGTCACCCTGAAGTCCCTCGATAAAAGGAATTGCGAGCTTTGAGATGAGCACCGGATCTTCTCCGTATGTCTCCTGTCCTCTGCCCCACCTGGGGTCTCTGAAGAGGTTTACGTTAGGTGACCAGAAAGTAAGTCCCTTATAGATGTCGCGGTCGCCGTTAGCCTTATACTCATTGTATTTAGCGCGTCCTTCAGTGGCGCATACCTCACCTACTTCTCCCATGAGTTCGGTATCGAAAGTAGCACCAAGACCGATTGCCTGAGGGAAGCTCGTTGCCGTTCCGGCTCTTGCAACTCCGTGCAAAGTCTCGTTCCACCAGTTGTACTCAGGGATTCCCAGTCTGTCGATCGCAGGAGAATCGTACCTGAGCTGCGAACATGCCTCTTCAATTGTCATTTTGCTAACTAATTCTTCAGCTCTTTGTCTGGCTTTTTCTCTGTTCATAGCAGTATTCTCCTGTCTTCGAAAATAAGATGATTTAATTCTACATTATCCGAAAATGCTTATGTATCAGATTCCGATTTGATATTTTACATATTTTGCTATTTTGTTGGCCAAACAGGCTTGAAAATGACTAAATCAGTATATAGAATTGTAGCATTGACGCTTCACGAATGGGGAAATAAGAATGCAGTTTAACGATAACTCTGTGCCCGGCAAATATCAGCAGCCTATCGGCAGTTTTGCAGGCCGTATTGTCAGCAATGACGTTGAAGAAGTTGATTTTATTCCGGGCGCTAATATGCGTATCTGGTACAACAACCGCTCTGAGGACTACCCTGTCCACAAGCACAGTTGTCTTGAGATTACGATCCCTATTGAGAAATCCTATACTTATATTTTCGATGACAGAACGATAATCCTTAAGGAAAAAGAGATCCTTATGGTGCCGCCGGATATGCTGCATAAGATTGCAGGAACCAAATCCGGCATCAGATTCATCTATCTGTTCAATGTGGATTTCTTAAAAGGATTTTTCGACTACGAAGAATTCAAAAAGCTTATAAAGGAACCTCTTCTCATCACTCCCGAGACACATCCGGAAGTGTACAATCTTATTTTCGAGAGGTTCATGGAGATAAACGATCTCTACTTCTTCTACTCGACCATGATCTCCCAGAAGAGCGACGGCATGGTTGTCGACGTCACCAACAGGGGCTCCGCTACGGCTGAGGCAGTGGCCCTCGTGGTGTTTGGCCAGAAGGACGACGAGTTCTGCTACTACGTGCAGGCCATAGACGGCAAGCTCAAGCCAGGCGCGACGGTGTCGGTGCAGGTGGCGGGCGTGCCCGATTGGGACCTCAGCGCGTTTTCTTATTACTTCTACGGCAGGGCGTCGTAGCGGCGCTCCCCCTCGTTATACAGCACCAGGGTCTCCCCCGCGCTCAGGGAGAAGGAGGCGTGAAGCTCGCCCTGGGATTCGTCCT
>CADCJM010000076.1 GCA_902801755.1 Oscillospiraceae bacterium | reverse complement strand
ATGAGAGATTATTGTTATCTGCTTCGCTAAATCCATTTACGCCTATCAAATGTTTAGAAAGGTGAACTTGAACATTGGGATGTTTATTGTTTGAGCTTAAAGCAGGCAAAGTAAATATGATATTTACTGCTGTGAGCCAGATGATAGTAAATACCAGTGTTGTAATAATGATTTTCGCGTTATGTTTTGTGTTTTCCATATTTATACCCAACGGAATAAACGAATATAAATCCTATTACCATCAACATACCATTCCGTTTGGCGTAATGTAAATACAGAAAAAATTAAACTTTATTTTCTAACAGCGCCGATAACCCAGCAGACCGCAAATGCAACGATATCCGTAATTACGATCGTTGATCCGACGGGTGTATCGAAGGGGATCGAGATTATGATTCCCGTAAGTGCACAGATGACCGAGAGGATCGCCGAGAAGATCGTGACCGACTTGAAGCTCTTGAAGATCCTCATTGCGGAGAGTGCGGGGAAGATAACGAGTGCGGATACGAGGAGTGATCCTACGAGGTTCATAGCAAGGACAATGATGACCGCGATGACTGTGGCGATCAGAAGGTTTAGAAGTCTTGTTTTTGTGCCGACTGCCTTTGCAAAGCTTTCATCGAATGTGACCGCGAAGAATCTGTTGTAGAAGATCACGAAAAGGATCACTACAACGACCGACAGGACGATGCTTAAGATAACCTCGGATTTAGTAAGCGTGAGGATCTTGGTAGAGCCGAAGAGCGAAGAGCATACGTCGCCGGAGATGTTGGATGAAGTCGGGAAAAGGTTCATCAGCAGGTAACCGAATGCGAGCGCGCCTACAGAGATCATGGCTATGGCTGCATCCCCCTTGATCTTTGCGTTTTGGCCGGTCCAGAGAAGGAGGATCGCGCAGACGATCGTGATAGGGAGTGTGAGCATCATCTGGTCTGTAAGTCCGACTACGGCGGCGATCGCCATAGCGCCGAAAGCAACGTGTGATAAGCCGTCGCCGATATATGAGAATCTCTTTAATACGAGGATGACGCCGAGGAGTGATGAGCAGAGCGCAACGAGCACGCCTACGATAAGAGCGTATCTTACGAAAGGATAGGAGAGGGCTTCAATAAGGGTATCCATTAATTCATGCCTCCCTCAAGATATGCGCTTCCGGCATCAGAATTCTTGTAATCTTCAACAGTACCAAAGAAGAAAGCGTTTCCGATATGCAGAATGTGCTTAGCGTACTTGACCGAAGACACGATGTCGTGGGAGATCATGATGATCGTGATGCCTTCTTTGTTGAGCTTGCTGATGAGTTCATACATCTCGTTGGTTACGAGGGGATCAAGGCCCGCTACAGGTTCATCCAGAAGGAGCATCTTCTCTGTGGCGCAAAGGGCTCTTGCAAGGAGTACTCTCTGCTGCTGGCCGCCCGAAAGGTCACGGTAGCACCACTTTTCGAGATCTTCGATTCCAAGGCGCTCCATATTCTTATGAGCTCTTTCCTTTGCGGCCTTGTTATAGAAAATATGTCTTCCGAGGCTGTTCTGGCATCCGGAGAGGACCACTTCATAAACTGAAGCAGGGAAGTCCTTCTGCACGATAGTCTGCTGGGGAAGATACCCGATGGCAGATGCGGTGAGCCCGTCTGTATATTCGATGGTGCCTCCGAGGGGCTTCTGGAGACGGAGGATCGTTCTCATGAGCGTGGATTTGCCCGCGCCATTTTCGCCGACGATGCAAAGATAATCGCCCGATTCGACGCTGAAGCTTAAGTCCTCAGCCAGGGTGATGTTCTCATATCCGAGTTTTAAGTTTTTGCAGATCAGCTGCTCCATTGATGCCTCTTCTTATTTATAGGGTACGGAAAAGTATTATAGGAGCGCGTGTTATGAGTGTCAATATGAAATTGATTATCAGTTTCACAAAATTTGTGTTTCCGGCCGCCTCATTTGCAAAACAATACACTAACGATACACTAGACCTGTAACATACTCTTAACGGAGGTTCTCATGTACAGAGTCTTGCTCGTTGAGGATGACAGCCAGATAAGGCAGGTCATCGGTGATTATTTCGGGAGGCGCGATCAGATCGTGCTGGATTTTGCTGAGGACGGGAACTTAGGCCTTAGTAAGATCCTCAACGAAGAGTATGATCTCTTCCTTCTCGACATAATGATGCCGGGCCTTGACGGCTTCGAGCTCTGCAAGATCATCAGGAGGAGGTCGGATAAGCCGATTGTTTTCCTTACCGGAAAGGTGAGGGAGGAAGATATCCTGTACGGCTACGAACTTGGCGCCGACGATTACATCGTGAAGCCATTTTCGATAGCGGTCCTGTATAAAAAGCTCCTGGCGATCCTTGAGCGCGCCAAGACTGAACATGTGGAGCGCAAGATCCTTTCGAGCGGGCAGATAGAACTCGACCCTCTGAAATTTGAAGTACGCGTAGCAGGGGACGTGGTCGATCTTCCACCCAAGGAATATGCGGTCTTAAAGTACATGATGGAACACCCGGGCGTTGCAGTCACGAGAAAGCTCTTGCTGGCAGTGGCCTGGGGCGGGGATGATTACATCTCCGAGCGCGTTATCGATAACCGCGTGAAGAACCTCCGCAAAAAACTTCGCAAAGAAGGTGACCGTATCAAGACCCTTATCGGTGTCGGATACAGGTTCGATTAAGGAGCGTCCGAAAATAAGGACGGCCGCAAGTTTACGGGGAGGAGTTACATCATGAAAAGGAAAAATTATTTCCATTTTGCAGCCGGAAGAGTGATCACAAGCCTGCTCATAGGGGCTGTGCTCTATACTGCTGTTACGATGCATTTATCGAGCGTGTATCAGTCGTCTCTTGTAACAGGTTTTAATGACAGGGTGACGATGTATAAAAAGATGATCACCAACTATGATGAGGGCAGATACGGCAACGGTTTTTTGAGCATTGTTACCAATTTCTATTCTGCCGACTATATAAGGTTTGCCAAGGTCAGTGATGACGGAAGCATAGATACTTTTTTCGAGACAGATTATAACGTTATTCCGGTTGAAGACCACATGCATCACTGGTACTACGTTACTGACGATCCGGAGCTTCTGGCCGAAGGAAAGAGGGTTGAAACGATCAGCCCTGCAAACGAAGACTGGGTGATCGAATATATAAAGTGTGATGAAGTACGGAAGATCTCAGAAAAAAGCAACTGGAACAGGGAATTGACCAATGGCTGGGATCTGTGCGCCATGACCGATAATTACTATGCAGACAAGCTGGTGTGTGTTTCATCAGAGTTCTGCGGAGCTTTAAGGTATGCTCAGCCGGATGTCAAATCGTATTACTATGATGAAGACGGGCTGCATATAGGAAAAGTCAAAGAATCCGGAGCTGACTATATATTTGGGGATATTTTTCCCGCTAAATGGGATTTTACGGATCCTTCCAAGAAAGATCTTTATGTGACCATCGATCAAGAAGGGTTTGCGACAAGCCTTCTTATCTTCCCGGCTTTAAAGAAACCCGAAGTGTTTTTGAAGGATAATGCCGGCATCTTATCGGCTGCTGATCTGGACAGTCTTATCCGTGAAGCTGACGCCGCCAGTGAAAAAGAAGACAGTGAATATACTGTTTACAGTTACGACAATTATAAAGGTAACGAACACCAGTACGTGATATTTAAGAAAGGCATTCCGAATACCAGAGGTGTCGTAGCAGTATTCAGCGTCGACGGTCAAAAATACCTGGCCGAATTCGTTATATCATGTGCACCATTCGAGGAATTTTACAGCCCGTTCCTGATCACTTCCGGCATCATTCTTCTGGTGATCTGCCTTGCGACAGCTCTTATCCTGGCGGTCAGGCCGTACAGCCAGTATAAGAAGGCATATGAGAACAACAACTTCAAGAACAATCTCATCGATTCTCTGGCGCACAACATGAAGACACCTTTGCAGATCCTGGGCGGCTACGCAGAGAACCTGAAGGATGTAGAGGCGGGCGAAGAGAAGGACCGTTACGCAGACCAGATCCTTGCCAAGACCGCTGAGATGAACAAGGACATTGAAGCTATCCTTAAGACCGCCGAGAAGTCCGGCCGTAAGTTCATCAAGGCTTCCGTCCGCACTGCGCTGGCAGAGACCGCGGAGAAGGCCGGCATCACGGTCAACATCAAGGGTGACACCGACATTAAGATGGACAAGGAATACTTCAAGACAGCGCTCTTCTGCCTTATCGACAACGCATCGAAATACAGGACCGCTGATTCAAAGATCGAAGCCGACATCACGGGCAAGGGCATCACCATAAGGAACAAGACTGATGCAGGAAAGTTCACTCCCGGCACGGGTATTGCAATCGCCGGAAGGATATTGGAGCAGCACAAGCTCTACCTTGAGACAACGCTGAAAGACGGGGTTTTCGAGGCCAGGATATCCAAAAAGCCGGGCAGGAAGTAAAGCCTGAGCCGGCCGGTAACAATAAGTTCACGCCTGTAAGGTTGATTTTAAAGGGGCTTGCGAATATTCTTTTGTATGTAACATCGAAAACCATATGGAGGAATAAGCAATGGGAAGTCTGAAGGATGATTGGAAAGAGACCGGCAAGGACCTGGGCGGCGCTTTCAAGCAGCTCGGCAAGTCCATCGTCAAGTCCGGTGCGATCGTTGTAAACAAGGCAAATGACTGGGCTGAGAGAGACGATGCCAAAGAGGCAGCCAGGAAAGAGGCTGAGGTAGAGAAGGCAAAGGAGGAGAAGGCTGCAAATACGGTGATCTGCCCGAATTGCGGCGCCGAGATCACCGATCCTGAGGCGGTCTTCTGCCTTAAGTGCGGCACGAAGCTCGCGAAATAAGTCTTTTGATAATATCAGGCTAAACGGCAGGGAGCTTTAATCAAGCGCCCTGCTTTTATATTATCAAAAGTTAGCCGTAATTAACCCGTTTTTGGACGTAGCGAAAATCATTTGACAAAAAAGGCCCCTTTTATATGGAAAACTTCTGTTAATTAAGGACACTTTCCTCTATTTTGCGGTTGAGTTTTGACAAAAAGATTGTAATATAAGTACGTCAAGACAAAATTCGTTAGGAGGATATATATATGTCTTTAGTAACAACGACTGAGATGTTCAAGAAGGCTTATGACGGCGGTTATGCTGTTGGTGCTTTCAACGTAAACAACATGGAAATCGTTCAGGGAATCACAGAAGCAGCAGGCGAGCTCAAGAGCCCTGTTATCCTTCAGGTTTCCAAGGGCGCAAGAGCTTACGCTAACCACACATATCTCGTAAAGCTCGTTGAGGCAGCTGTCATCGAGAATCCTGAGATCCCGATCGCTCTTCACCTTGACCACGGTGATACATTCGAGCTTTGTAAGTCATGCATCGACGGTGGCTTCACATCCGTAATGATCGACGCTTCTTCCAAGTCTTTCGAGGAGAACATCGCTCTCACAAAGCAGGTTGTTGAGTATGCTCACGACCACGGCGTAGTTGTTGAGGCTGAGCTCGGAACACTCGCCGGTATCGAGGATGAGGTTGTCGTAGAGTCAGGCCACGAGAGCTACACAAGACCTGAAGAGGTTGAGGAATTCGTTTCCAGAACAGGATGCGACTCACTCGCTATCGCTATCGGTACTTCTCACGGTGCTTACAAGTTCACAGCAGCTCAGTGCACAAGAAATGCAGATGGCATCCTTGTACCTCCTCCGCTCCGCTTCGACGTTCTCGAAGAGTGCATCAAGAGACTCCCCGGCTTCCCTATCGTTCTCCACGGTTCTTCTTCCGTACCTCAGGAGTTCGTTAAGATGGTTAACCAGTACGGCGGAAATATGCCTGATGCAGTTGGTATCCCTGAGGAGCAGCTCCGTAAGGCAGCTACACTCGCTGTATGCAAGATCAACATCGACTCCGATATCCGTCTTGCTATGACAGCTAACATCCGTAAGTACTTCGTTGAGCACCCTGATCACTTCGATCCCCGTCAGTACCTTAAGCCCGCTCGTCAGGCTGTTAAGGACATGGTTGCTCACAAGATTAAGTACGTTCTCGGTTCAGACGGTAAGGCTTGATCTTAGCTTAACTGACTATTAAAAGCTTATTTGACCGCCCTGGGAGATTTCCCGGGGCGGTTTTTATTGCAGTGCCAAAAAGCCAACTTGCAACATTTTCGCCCCCTAAGGTGTTTAGATTGATATAATAGCTCTGTCCGGGAGGGAGCAAAGATGAGCAAAAAGATTTTGGCGGCAATACTGGTTTTGGCTAATGTTCTTTCATTGGCTTCCTGTTCTATGTTTACAACACCCACTTTCCCTGAGGATGACGATCCCGATGATACGTCCGCGCACTCAGAAAGCACCAGGGATAAGATCTACGATAAGATCGACAAGATCAGCAAGGCTTTAGCTGACAGCGACTATGAGAGATTCAAGGAATTCAGCGAAGAATGCAGGGATCTTGAGAGGGCCATGCCTTCCATCTCGGAAAAAGACAAGGACAAGGATAACTACATGGCTCCTAAAGTCACCGATTCCTGGAAGGTAAAGCACATGATCGCCGAGACGATCACTTACAAGATCGATGACGACAGCTATAAGGGCGGCTTCTGGGGCAGCAAGTGCTCTGTCGATGTTACTTTCTCCTATAAGGATTACCACGAGGTGGTCGGCATGAGGGAAGAGTTCTTAGGTCCTGCCGACTTTAATACCCTTTTATATGATGTCGAAAAGACGATCGACACCAAGATCAACCTCATTTTCACGAAGGTTGGAGACGATTACCAGCTCTATAATCCTGCAGAGTTCATCTGCCTCTACAATTACGAGAACCTTGAGACCTTGAAGTTCATGAAAAACTGCTTTGACATGGTCAAGAATGTCTACATGACAGGTCCCGGCTGGGATGAGGCGACAGAGAGCTATACGGACGTTAATGAGTTCACGATAGTTTTCGAGCTCGACGAGAGAGCAAAGAATTACGTCTGGACCTATATCTACAGGGTTTCCGAGGAGCTCAATCCCAAGTGGAACCACCTCTATACATCAAGCAGGATCACGGTCGAATCCCCGACGGAGATCCGCATAACGTATAAGCAGGACGAGAACTTCAAGACGGGCTACTACTGCTTCATTATTTACGATCCGCAGTCAGAGACCCTCATGGGAATGGAATACGACGTATATAACACCAAGGACGGCAGCATGCCCACGACAACGGAGTCCACAACTGAGACTACCACATAAGAAGATTTACAAAAACAACGGAAACGGCGGTTACCTGTCTTTTACAGCAGGCACACTGCCGTTTTCTTTTGCCCAGCTTTTCTCGATCTTTTTGAAAAGATAATGGCCGATAACCATGCCTGCGATACCTGCTGCAGCCCACGCCAGCGGGTCTGATGCGACGGCAATGTAGTAGTTATGACAAAGCCCAGGATCATTGCGATATGGGCAAAGCCGACGGACTGGATCGAGTGTCTGTAGATGAAGATCATGGCGAGGAAGAAATAGCATACCGCGCACTCAATGATGTAGGGCATGGCCCACGGGATATAAAGCGAGACGTCCACATCGGAATCAAAGAAGATCCAGAGTATCTTCGGCACGGCGAGGATAGCAAAGACTGCCGCAGCGGCAGAATAGACGATATAGATCTTCAGTGCGCTCTTTACGCCCTGTCTGATCCTCAGCATATTGCGTGCGCCGTAGTTCTGGCCTGCGTAAGCTGCCATTGTCTGGCCGACGGAGAACATTCCCATCGTGATGATCCCCTGGAACTTGCTTGCAGCTGTGATCGCGCCGACTGCAACATAATCGAAGGTATTGAATGCGCTCTGCATGATGACCGTGCCGGAAGCCGTGATGCCGTACTGGATAGCCATCGGAATGCCTAATTTGAGCTGTTCTTTGATGATTGCGGGGTTCAGCTTCCAGTCTTCTTTTGAAGGTCTTAAAGCCGGCATTTTCGCATATATAAAGATGATGCAGGGGATAACTGCAAGGCCCTGTGCGATTACAGTCGCGAGCGCAGCACCGAATGTGCCCATGCGGAGTCCGACGATGAACCAGATGTCTAATCCGACATTTGTTGCAGCTGAGCAGATAAGGAAGATCAGGGGCATTAAGCTGTTGCCGACCGCCCTCATAAGCGAAGCACAGTAGTTATAAAGGATGACGCAGACGATGCCTGCGCAGATAGTCGATATATAAGTCAGAGCATAATCGAAGATTGGCTCGGGTGTATTCATGAGAACGAGCAAAGGACGCATGAAGACAAGACCCACGATAGTGATGAGTGCAGCGATGATAAGCGACAGATAAAGACCGTTGGTAACGGAAGCCTTTACGCCTCTCTCGTCGCCTGCGCCGTATCGCTGGCTCGTAACGATCGAGAAACCTGACACCATACCGTTTGAAGTGCCGAACATCAGGAACATGACAGTGCCGGTGGAACCTACGGCTGCAAGCGCCAGCGGATCGACGCTCCTGCCTACGATTATCGTATCTGCAATGTTATAGAGCTGCTGGGCAACATTACCCAGCAGGAGCATCAGCGTGAACTTTAATATGATTGACATCGGATTGCCCTTTGTCATGTCTGTATCGGTTCTTCTGCCTGCCATAAACGCCTTTCGGATAGTGAAGTTTCCACATTATAGGACTGCAATATTTTATTTAATATCAGATAGATTGCAAATTTTTAGATTTATCAACGGTAAAAAAAGTGCCGTACACCCTTATACGGCCTTAATTTGAGGCATATTCCGGAGTCTTTGTTTACAACGCAAGAAATGAATAATAAAAGCGGGTAAAATACAATCGGGCATCCCCCAAATGCTGTATATTCAATGCACAGCGTTAAGTCTGGCAATCAATGGGAACTGGCAGGAGGTATTATCAATGAACGAGATAACCCTTAACTGGAATGAATATACGGAATCAGCTGTCAGGACGGCTGCAGAAGGCATCGTCATGATCGAGAACAGGGAGAACGTTCTTCCTCTTAAGACAGGCGCACGCGTCGCGCTTTTCGGAAGGATGCAGACTCACTACTACAAGTCCGGAACAGGTTCCGGCGGAATGGTAAATGTTCACCACGTAACAGACATCAGGGAAGGTCTTAATGACTGCTCCGGCATCACGCTGGATGCAGAGCTCATGGACATATACGACAAATGGGATGCTGAAAATCCCATAGACGCAGGACTCGGCTGGGGCAAGGAGGCATGGTCTCAGGCCGAGATGCCTGTGTCCGCGGAATTAGCGAAGACAATGGCTTCGCGCAACGATTATGCTGTCGTCATCATCGCAAGAACTGCAGGTGAGGACAGAGACAATTCCGCCGAGAAGGGCGCTTATTACTTAAGCGACAGCGAAGAGGATCTCTTAAAGAACGTTACAGATGCATTCAGCAATGTCATCGTTCTCCTTAACGTCGGAAACATCATCGACATGTCCTTCGTAAAGAAGTACAACGTCAAGGGTGTCCTTTATGTATGGCAGGCCGGCATGATCGGCGGCATCAGCGTCGCAAGGGTCCTCTCAGGCAGGGAGAATCCTTCAGGCTGTCTTCCTGACACCATCGCCGGGAAGCTTGAAGACTACGCTTCCGATGCAAACTTCCTCAAGGATATGAAGGAAGACATCTATCAGGAAGATATTTTCGTAGGCTACAGATATTTCTCAACATTCGCAAAGGACAAAGTCCTCTATCCCTTCGGCTTCGGACTTTCCTATACGACATTTAATCTTGTTGACTCTTCTTTCGATTTCGAAAATGACACGGTCACAGTAAGCGTTACCGTTAAGAACACAGGCGATACGGCAGGCAAGAAGGCAGTCATGCTCTACTGCAAGGCTCCTGACGGAAAGCTCTCCAAGCCTTCAAGAGTTCTTGCAGGCTTTACCAAGACCGGCAATATTCCCTCAGGCTGCGAAGAGCGCGTAACGATCACCGCACCGGTAAGAAGATTCGCATCCTTTGACGACGACGGCAGAACGGGCCTGGGCTCAACAGGCTTCGTCCTTGAGAAGGGCACATATGAGTTCTTCCTTGGAAGCGATTTTATAAGCGCATCACCTGTCGGATTTTTCGAGCTCTCAGAAGGCAGGCTCCTTGAAGCACTCGAGAATGCCCTCCTTCCGCGCAAGGCATATAAGCGCCTTACTGCAGTTCCTAACGGCGACGGAACATATTCAAAGGGCGAAGAGGATACACCTCTCCAGACAATTGACCACCTCGCAACGAGAATGGACAGAGTCCCTGCCGAGATCCCTCAGACAGGCGATAAGGGCATCAAACTGACTGACGTTAAGAGCGGCAGGAATACGATGGATGAATTCGTCGCACAGCTCGCCGATGAAGAGCTCTGCCTCATTATCAGAGGCGAGGGCATGGGCAGCCCCAAGGTAACGATCGGCACAGCCGCTGCATTCGGAGGTGTTACAAGAGAGCTGAAAGCAATGGGCGTTCCGACCCTCTGCTGCACAGACGGTCCTTCAGGCATGCGTCTTGATTCAGGCAAGAAGGCATTCTCTCTTCCCAACGGAACATGCCTTGCGTCGACATTCAACGTTGACCTTGTCGAAGAGCTCTATTCCTACCTTGGCATAGAGATGGTATCCAATAAGATCGATGCCCTCTTAGGCCCCGGAATCAATATCCACAGACATCCTCTGAACGGTCGTAACTTCGAGTATTTCTCCGAAGATCCGCTCCTTACGGGTCTTATGGCTGCAGCCCAGGTAAAGGCGCTTGAGAAGTCCGGCGTAACACCCGTTATCAAGCACTTCTGCGCCAACAACCGTGAGACCAACAGACGTGAGATGAGCTCCAGAGTGTCTTCCCGCGCTCTCCGTGAGATTTATCTTCCTGCCTTTGAGATCGCGATCAGGGAAGGCGGCGCAAGATGCGTCATGACGAGCTACAACCGAATCAACGACACATACAGCGCAAACCACTACGACCAGAACACCATGATCCTCCGTGAGCAGTGGGGCTTTACAGGCCTTGTCATGACCGACTGGTGGGCATATATCAACAAGGAAGTATCCATCGCAGATAAGTATTCATTAGAGGATCACTCCGTTATGGCAAGATCCCAGAACGATGTCTATATGGTCTGCACAAGCGTCGAAAGGGAGAACCTTTTGGAAGCAGATACCTATAAGGAACTTACAGAAGGCGACGGTTCGAAGATCACAAGAGCCGAGCTCCAGAGAAATGCAAAGAACATCCTGAACTTTGCAATGAACACCCCCGCAATGGACAGGGTCGAGGGCAAGGAAGTTACGGTCAGCCACATCGACAGCCCGTTCGGAGATGACGATGTTGCGTATTCGGCATCACATGCGAAAAGCAGGGTTACTACTCTCTCGAATTCACCGGCTATTCCAACCTGGGCGAACTCGCGCAGATCCCCATGACATGCTACATCACGAGCATTCCTTTCGCGGTTATCACATGGAACGGCACTAACGGAGAGCTCGTAAAGAAGGATGCAGAGTGCATGATGTATGCCAAGAACTGCGTATTCCGCGTGCATTTCGCATCCGGAGGCGTAACGGTCAAGTCGGTTAAGATCAAGTACTTAAGACCGTTAGATTAAGGCAAAAATTAAGCATATGTTTTATAAACAAAGTATTTTGTATTAAAATAGGGTCGGCTCTTTTTAAGAGCCGGCTTATTATTTTGCAAGGGGATATATGAGAAGAGATTACTTCACATGCGTATTCTTGGGACTCATCGCGGGCGCTTTAGCATTCGTGTGCTTTTCGCCGCTCTACTTCACATATGAAGGCATAATCCCGAGAGACTTCACGATTTTCGAGCGCTGCATGAGCTTCCTCTATGCGGTGTTCTTTGTGCTTTTCCTGCCTTGCTATGCGGCATTCAAGAAAAAGGAATGGATCAACTGGGGCCTTGCAGCCTACGGAATCCTTATCTACCTTCCTTTGTGGTTCTATCCTTCCGAAAAGCTTGCCACAGCAGACCCGGGCCTTCTTACAAAGTTAGGCGCGCTTATCTTAAGGACTATCTATAATGTCATGGAAGCGCCTTTCGCAGCGCTCTCAAAGCTCATGGGAAATACGGCAGCGCCCAAGGTCGTCTACTGGATCCTGCCGCTCGCGGTATTCTGGCCGGTCATATTCAGGATCGTAAGATTCTACAGGCTCGCTTACCTTTCCGAGCAGCTTAACCCCATGACTCCCGACCACGCAGCACCCTCCAAGAAGGTTCCTGAAGTACATGGCAAGCCTGAGGTATTGGGTACAGTCATCAGCGCACCTGTCACTGCACAGACACCTGCTGACATTACACGTAAGAACATTCCTGCTTTTAACGGCGAGGAGACGGCTCAGATACCGCCCGTTCCTTCTTCCGGAACGCCCGCCATGCGCGAAGGTCCCAGGACCAAGCCCAGAGCAGGCGTCAGAGCTCCCGTAAGACCTGTCCATCTTGGTGTTGAAGCACCTGAGAAAAGACCGGCCGCATCCCTCGAAGCCGGTGCGGAGAAGAGGGAATCCGCGCCCAAGACCGGCGAGACGATCGAACTTGGCGCACCTAAGCCGAAGTCAGACGAGGCTATACCGATGCCTCCTCCGAAGCCTAAGCCAGATGAGGCGATCCCTCTGGGAGCACCCGCAAAGAAGCCTGATGATGTCATCACCTTAGGTGCACCTGACCCGGAGAACAGCGGAGAATAAAACGGCATACGGTGTTTAGTTGAAAACATACCGCACACCTTGTAAAATGTATCAGTTGACTAATAGTATGGAGAATAGGATCAATGGCTAAGAACAAGAAATACTGGAAAACATTGCTCGCGAGCAGCGCCGATAAGAAGCATGCGGCAACCACCGGTGAAGATCCGCTTGAAGAAGGTCTTAAGCAGCTTACATGGTTTGAGAGTTCAAAGCAGGCTGTAAGAAGAGGCATCAATAAGACTTATGAGACTTTCGGTGAGGAAGTCGGCAACTCTGTAACATCCGGCGTCGCAGTTCTTTACCTTTTGGGACTTCTTCCTTTCGCTGCAATAAATACATACTTAAAGGTTACAGCTGAGGAAGGCGCTACACAGGCACACGTTGTAATGTCTGTTATTGCTATATCCGCTTTCATCATCACCTTGATCCTCGCGCTCATCATGTCCACGGTATACCACCTCATGAAGCACGGCACTCCCCACAAGAGAGTAATGAACAAGGTCAACAGAAGCGTTGCTTATTTTGCGATCCTCGGTGCATACACACCGATCTGCATCAATGTATTAAGCCCTATCTCCGGCGCAGTACTCTGGTCTTTGGAAGCTGCATGTGCGGTTGCCGGCGTACTCGTTACCGCACTCGCTTATCACACAAAGGTCGGCAAGGGATTTACTTATTTCATCTATGCACTGATGGGATGGGGAATAATCTTCAGGATCATCGAATTCTACAAGAACTTATCAACAGTAACATTCTGGCTCCTTATGTCCGGTGCGATCGTATACACGGTAGGTATCTTTTTCGCGCCCTCCAAGAGAAGATTTAAGTTCTCCCACATGGTATGGCACTTCTTCTGCATCGCAGGCGTCATCCTCCATGTACTTGGATTCGTATACTTCTTTAATTAATCTGAATACTTAATCTTAGGAACAATTCACCCGCTCCAGAATATGGGGCGGGTTTTCTTTTGCGCCGCTCTATAGCCTTGTATAGTTGCATCACAGCGTTTTTGGGTCTTGAAATTGTAGAAAAATATTAAACCCGCACAACCGGGGATATTCCAAATTATTCAAGTGTACAAATCGGATTTGCACAAATACGATTTTTCTTGACCGGGGGTACCCGTATTGTAAAATATCTTTAGCAATATCATATGCATCCCCGTGCCGTACATTATCCGGTGTGGGGTTTTTTAAGAAATAAGGAGGATTTGGAAAATGCCAGATTTTTTAACAGGCCCTATCATTGCAGCAATTATCATTGCGATCGTTGTAATCATCATCGTAATCTGCAGCTATGTAAAGGCACCGCCGGACAAAGCTTATATCATCTCAGGTCTCCGCAGGAATCCTAAGATCCTTATCGGTAGAGCAGGACTCAAGATGCCCTTCTTCGAGAGAAAGGACGAACTCCTCATCAAGCAGATCTCGATCGATATCAAGACTGACGGATATGTACCTACAGCAGACTTCATCGGTGTTAACATCGACGCAGTCGCAAAGGTAAGAGTAATGAGCGAAGGCGAAGGCGTTAAGCTCGCCATGAAGAACTTCCTCAACATGAAGGAACAGCAGATCGCAGATTCCCTCGTTGATTCCCTCCAGGGTAACATGAGAGAGATCATCGGTACGATCACACTGAAGGACCTCTGCAACGACAGAAAGAAGTTCGGTGACGAAGTTCAGCAGAAGGCTCAGGAAGACATGAAGCGTCTTGGTATTGAGATCATCTCCTGCAACGTTCAGCACGTAACAGATGAGAAGGACCTCATCAACGCTTTGGGTCAGGACAACATGGCTAAGATCCAGAAGGATGCTTCCATCGCTAAGGCTCAGGCTGACAGAGACGTAGCTATCGCTCAGGCACAGGCTCAGAAGGAAGCTAACGACGCTAAGGTCGCAGCAGACACTGAGATCGCTGTAAAGCAGAACGAACTCGCTATCAAGAGAGCAGAGCTCAAGACAGTTGAAGACTCCAAGCAGGCTGAGGCTGACGCAGCTTACGAGATTCAGAAAGAGAATCAGAGAAAGACGATCGAAGTCACAAAGACCAACGCTGACATCGCACGTCAGGAGAAGGAAGTCGACCTCAAGAGAAAGGAAGCTGAAGTTAAAGAGCAGGCTCTCGATGCTGAAGTCAAGAAGAAGGCAGAAGCTGAGAAGTTCGCAAAGCAGCAGGCAGCTGACGCATCTCTCTATGAGAGACAGAGAAAGGCTGAAGCTGAGAAGTTCGAACTCGAGAAGCAGGCTGAAGCACGTAAAGTCCAGGCTGAGGCAGACCTCTTCGCTAAGGCTCAGGAAGCTGAAGGTATCCGTAAGGTCGGTGAAGCTGAGGCTGCAGCTATCGCAGCTAAGGGTTTAGCTGAGGCTGAAGCACTCGAGAAGAAGGCTGAAGCTATGAAGAAGTACGGCCAGGCAGCTATGATGGAAATGATCGTTAAGGCACTTCCTGAGATGGCAGCCGAGATCGCAAAGCCTCTGTCAACGATCGACAAGGTTACGATCATCGATTCAGGCAACGGCGACACAGGTGTAAACTCCATGGGATCCTATGTTCCTTCCGTCCTTGCACAGACAATTGAGTCCGTAAAGGAAACAACAGGAATCGATATCAGAGAGATCATGAGAGCCAATACTTATGACGCTAAGGTCAACAAGAACATCACAGTATCCGGCCTTGAGAATGTCCAGACACTGAACGTCTCAACCGGCGAAGCAGAGTCAGTAAGCGGCGCTCCTGCAGCACCTGCTGCACCCACAACGCCGACGACATAAGCCCGGCTTCAAGCTGTGAACTGATTAACAAAACCTATACATACCGCCCCTTCGGAAGGATCCCTTCCGGAGGGGTTTTTGATTCCGTCCATACACTTCGTCGAATGCTTTTGCCAAAATTTTGCTAAAACAGGGATCAAATTGGCAAGGATTTTAGCAAAACGTTTGAGTTTTGCTATTTTTTTGCCAAAACTGCACTAGTCAAGCAAAAGTAGACACACAAACAAGAAAATATACACCTAAACTTTTTGGTAGAGCATTCGATATTGTTTTGGAGTCAGATAATTCAATG
>CADCJM010000075.1 GCA_902801755.1 Oscillospiraceae bacterium | reverse complement strand
GACTCTCAGAGCCAAGATCGACCTCGCTTCCGGTAACTTCAATATGAGAGACCCTGTTATCTACAGGATCAATCACCTCCCTCACCACAGAACAGGCACAGAGTGGTGCATCTATCCTATGTATGACTTCGCTCATCCGATCGAAGACGCTCTGGAAGGTATCACACACTCCCTCTGCTCCCTTGAGTTCGAAGCTCACAGACCTTTGTATGACTGGGTCGTAAACAACATCTCCGCCCCCTGCAAGCCCCGTCAGATCGAGTTCGCAAGACTCGGCATCACACATACGGTCCTTTCCAAGAGAAAGCTCCGCGCCATGATCGAAGCAGGCATAGTTGATGGCTGGGATGACCCCAGAATGCCTACTCTCTGCGGTCTCAGGAGAAGAGGCTACACACCTGCTTCCATCCATAACTTCAGCGCCAGAAACGGCGTTGCAAAGGTCAACTCCGTTGTTGATTTTGCATTCCTCGAATACTGCTTAAGAGAAGACCTTAACGATCACGCTCAGAGAGCAATGGCTGTCTTAAGGCCTGTAAAGCTCATCATCGACAACTATCCTGAAGATGCTTCAGAAGAATTCGATGTAGAGAATAATCCTAAGGACGAGAACGCCGGCACACGCAAGGTATCCTTCTCAAGAGAACTCTGGATCGAATCAGAGGACTTCATGGAGGTTCCCGCTCCCAAGTACTTCAGACTCTTCCCCGGCAACGAGGTACGTCTCAAGTCCGCTTATGTTGTTAAGTGCGTATCCTGCGATCATGACAGCGAAGGAAATGTTACTGCTGTTCACTGCACATACGATCCTGATTCCAGAGGCGGAAATACTGCTGACGGCAGAAAGATCAAGTCCACCATTCACTGGGTCGACGCAAAGACAGCAGTTGACGGCGAGATCAGACTTTACGACAGACTCTTTACAACAGAGCAGCCTGACCTTGCTGACTGCAACTATCTCGACTTTATCAATCCTGATTCACTTGAGATCATCAAGGGCGCTAAATTGGAGGCATTCCTCAAGGACACAAAGCCTGCTGACAGATTCCAGTTCTTAAGAACAGGCTACTTCTGCGCTGATTCCAAGGATTCGACACCTGACCACCTGGTATTCAACAGAGCTGTATCTTTGAAGGATAGTTACAAACCGGAGTAAAAAACATCGATAATTTAAGTAAAAAGGGCTGTCGTAACAGGCAGCCCTTTTGTGTTTCTTCAAAAATTCATACGATCAAACAGTTATATAAGCTCCTGCCTGAGCTTTCCACATGTCAGCGTACTTGCCGTTCATAGCAAGGAGTTGCTCATGGTTGCCTTCTTCAACGATCTTTCCTTCTTCAAGCATGAAGATGTGGTCAGCGATCCTTGTAGTTGACAGGCGGTGCGAAATGAAGATAACTGTCTTATCTCCTGTCGCACCGAGCATTGCATGGTTAAGCTGATACTCTGCAATAGGATCAAGCGCCGATGACGGCTCGTCAAGTATCATAAGTCCGGCATCCTTATAGAAAACACGCGCGATAGCAAGCTTCTGTGATTCACCGCCTGAAAGATTTAAGCCCTTCTCATCAAACTCCGTTGTAAGCATGGTATCAAGCCCCTTAGGGAGTCTCATGGCTCTGTCATAAAGGCCGCTGTCCTTAAGTGAAGATATTATCTTATCTTCGTCAGTATTTTCGAGAGGTGCAAGAACAACATTTTCCCTGACGCTTCCCGCAAAGATGTTGAAATCCTGAAATACTGCGCCTATTGAGTCTCTGTAGGATTCAAGATCGTATTTCCTTATGTCAGTACCGTCAGCTTTGATCGTACCCGAGGTCGGATCGTAAAGGCGCATCAGGAGCTTAACAAGTGTAGTCTTTCCTGCACCGTTATAACCGACAAGAGCGATCTTACGGCCCGGCTTGATATAAAGACTAATGTCGTTAATTACACACGGAGCATCAGACTTATATGAGAAAGATACCTTCTCTAGATCGATCCTCTTTGCATCCTTCGCAGCTTTCTCATCGCCTTCTGAAACGATCTTGGGCTTTGTATTAAGGAAGTCCCTGATCTTCTGGATATAAAGGCTTGTCTCACACGAAGCCGGATAAGTCTCGGTAAATACACTCATGCCGTGCTTCAGCCTTCCAAAAGAATTGTAGAGTATCGCGAGCGTGCTTATCGAAACACTCTTTGTAACAACGGCCATGATGACCAGATATGCGATATAAATTGTGTCGCAGATAAAAAAGTTCGCGATATGCTTTCGCATGAACTCGATAAAGAAACGCTTTCTCGAATACTTCTTATCGATTTCAACTATCTCTTCAGATGCTTTGTCAAACCTGTCATACATTATACCTGCAACGCCAGGGTTCATTCTGAGTTCCTTTGCATAATCACTAAGGTAGAACATACGCTCAATATAATTGCGCTTACGCTCCGAAGGATTCCTCTCGATCCTTGCTTTATAGTTGACCTTAATGAACATCTGGTTGAACACATAACTCATAATGAATGAAGCAATTACGAAAAGGATCGACGGCTTATCCTTCAGGATGAAGTAGATTCCATTTGAGGTAAAAGCAGTTAATCCGCTTAAGATGCTGATTACAAGACCTTCAACCTTATCAATCTGGTTATCCACCTCAGATAACGCCAAGACCTGAGAGTTATAGAACTCCGGATCATCGTAGCAGGAAAGATCGACCTTAGAAGCTCTCTCATATAGCATGATCTTGATCTTCTCTTTTACTTTCGGACGTTCTTTCTCCATGATGTAGTCGCCTGAAAATGCAGTAAATACCATGCCGAGTGTTATCGCTGCAGCGAGGACAATAATGACCCAAAAGACCTGCTCGAAAGGGTATCCCTTTTCGGCTGCTTCAAGCACGTAACCTATACCTACCGTATGCTCGAAAAAGATTGACAGCTGTCCTCTGACAGCATCAATCGCAGGTATGATAACGAATGCAGGTGAAGCTTTGAGCATCAGCTTCAAAAGAAATAAGTTGTTCTTCAAAACAACGGAGACCGGTTGTTTGGTCTTCTTATCTAAAGGAGCCTTTTGACCATTGCTCATAAGATCACCTCCTCTTCATTTTCTATAGCAAGGTAATTCATCGCCTGACGCTTATACATCTCGCAGTATCTTCCTCCGAGCGCGATGAGTTCCTTATGTGTGCCTTCCTCAATAAGGCGGCCATTCTCGAGCATGAGAACACGGTTGCAGTTTTTGACAGAAGACAGTCGGTGAGAGATAAAGAGCATCGTGTGTTCTTTACCTTCATTAATGATGTTTTTGAAAAGCTCATACTCTGCAATAGGATCGAGAGCACTTGAAGGTTCGTCGAAGATCTTTACGGGAGAAGGCTTGGCAAAGGTTCTCGCTGCTGCAAGTTTCTGATTCTGACCACCTGAGAGGACCGCACCTTTCTCATCGAATTCCTTGGTCATCATCGTATTGATACCTTCCGGAAACGACTCGATCTTATCGAGGATACCTGTCTTCCTGAGGCTGGACTTTACGACCTCCTCTTCGTTCTCAGCATGTCTTCCCATCATGACATTCTCTCTTACTGTCATTCCTAAGATCTTGAAGTCCTGGAATGTTGTAGCGAACAATTCACGGTAAGAGCGAAGCTCAAATTCTTTGATGTTAATTCCGTTTAATAAGATCTCTCCTGATAAAGGATCATAGAACCTTAGCAAAAGCTTGATGATGGTTGTTTTTCCGGCGCCGTTATGTCCGACAAGTGCAACTGCTTCATCTTTATTTATCTTGAAAGACATGTCCTTGATCGTCTCTTCATCCTTATATGAGAAGCATACATTTCTAAACTCGAGAGTCTCAAACGTTTCAGGAATGATTCCTTTCTGATCTTCAGGGATCTTCTCTTCATACTCCAGAAATCCACGGAGGTTATTTATGAAAAGTCCGTTCTTGATAAGCTTGCTGATGTCATCGAAAAGCCTGATAAGGATCCATGTCGCAGCAACCATAAGACTCGTCATGATGGTGAGTTGTGCGAGCGAAATCGTTCCTGCAACCTGCTTTTTGTAGAATGCATAGATAAGTACGCCTTCGAACATGACAGTGAAAGTAAACGTAATCTTCAAGACGTTCAGATTCATATTCGGGAACGCATACTTAACCGCAACTTTTATGTTTTCGGCAGTTGCTTCGCCGTAACGGCGTTTTAAGATGTCAAACACTTTGCTGAGCCTTATTTCTTTCGCGCCATCAGGAAGATACATCATTCTGTTGACGTAATTCAGCACCTTGTTGTTCGGTGCCTGCTCACGGTAACGCTTTAGCTCGTATTTGCTCTTCAGGTTGCCGAATACAAAGTTACCTATGATCGGTGACAGGATGAATACGACCGACAGCTTATCAATGTCGAACATCAGTTTAAAAACGCAGACAGTCGCAACAGCACCGATGATCGCACCGTTGAAACTTTTTACGATCTCCATTACTTTATCGGATGAACCGTCAATGGCCATCGTGTATTTGTTATAGAACTCCGGTTCTTCATAGCACCTGAGCTCAACATTTCTGGCCTTCGCAAAGATCTTTTTATAGATGCCGTTATGAAGCTTTGTTCCTTCAATAATGAACGTGACCTGCTGCGTATAAGCATCGTAGATCTTAAGCACGAAAAGTATCGCTGCACTTATCGCGATAAATGAGAGGATTGGCTTAAGACCTTCTCCCCTGTCCAACGTTTCGATTATGATCCTCAGAAAATAGCCGTCAAAAAACACCCATTCTGCATAGCCGATAAGCATGCAGAAGAATGCGCCGATTAATGCCGGTTTGCTGAACTGTCCTGCCAGTTTTATGGCATAGACATCATTCTTGAGCGTCTGCCATAGCGACAGTCTCTCCTTCTTGTTTTTCCCCATATATAAAATTATCCCCCAAAAGAAACATGCCACGTATTATATATTAAGGTTTTAACTTTCTTCAATGTATTTTTTGGGGTATCACATGATGACAGGGGTTTATTTTTTCACATGGAGTTCTTATCGTAAGTCGGCTGCTCGTATAAAGTCTTACCCAGAAGCGTCATAGCCTGCTTAGGACAATGGTTTATGCACCTGTAACACATCGTGCACTTTGAAGAAGCAACAGCCTTGCCGTCTTCAATCTTTATATTCTGTGTCGGACAGTTCCTGGCACAGATACCGCAGCCGATACACTTTGCAGGATCGATCTTAACCTTATCTGTATAGCCGGTCGTCTTATTGTAGAACCAGAGCCTTTGTCCGAATAAACCGGCAAGATGTGCTGCAAACGAAAGACCTTCTTTAGGATAGTTTCCTTCCCTTATCTTTTTAGCCGCTTCGGTCACGCGCTTATCTGCTTTCTCAATTACTGCCTTATTCTGTTCTTTTGACTTCTTAAGTGCTTTACAGTCACCTATAGAGTCCGGCATAACGATCTGAAGACCGCCGGTAATCTCTGCGCCGAATTTTTTAAGAAGCCTGGCAGCGCACCCCGTACCGTCACCTGCAAACAATCCCATTGTCGTGATCAGGAATATCTTCTTGCCCTTCCACGAATCCTTGTGACTGTTAATAAAGTCTCTTATTAGATATGGAATGTTCGAAAACATCGTCGGATAAGCAATGATTATATCTTCGCCTTCCAATGCTCTTTCTGCATCATCTGACTCGACAGGCGCGCTGATCCCTGTGTTGCCCAGTTCGTTAAGGAGCAGCGTCACGATATGCTTAGTATTGCCTGAACCGCTTAAATAGACCGCATTCATAAAACGCCCTCCAAAAGCATCCTGAATGCTTTCTTCAGATACTCTTCCTTGGTCATGCCGAATCTGAGCTTAAGGTATTCTTCCTTATCGTTTGCCATCGAGATGATCCCTGATATAGATGACCACATCATTATGACCGCCGGATAGATGTCGATGTCTTTCCTGACAACGCCCTCTTCAATGCCGCTTCTGATGAATCTTGCGATCTCTTCATTGGTCTGTTCGCCGATATCGTAGATCTTCTTATAAAGCTCCTGCTCCATATCGACAGAGATCTTGCCGAGCGTACTCTTGCAGAACAGCGGATGCTTCTCGAATTTATCAGCAATGTCAAAACAAAGCCGGTAATATCTGTCCTCAAAGCTGCCTTCGCCGTCAGCTGCTTTCTTTGCATCCTCCAAGAGCAGTTCCATATACTTACAGACGATCGAATCCCAGATGATCTGCTTGCTCTTGAAGTAAACATAAACCGTGGATTTGCTGATCCCGGTATTGAATGCAACTTCATCCATTGAAACGGCATCGAAGCCTTTGTTCTCGAAAAGTTCTTCTGCGGTCTCCAAAACACAAGTCGTGTGGATCTCTTTTAATCTTTCTTTGCGCTTTAGGCTCATAAAAAGCACCTCCCTAAATCCCTATAATCGAACTATCAGTACAGTTATCGAACTGTCAGTACGATTATCGTACTACCAGTTCGATTATATGTCAAGAATACCCCTATATGAAAGATTCAGAATTAAAAAATCAATGGATCTCCGGAAGCCTCAGCATCCTGTCTAATGCTTCATTTACAACGCTTTTTGGGCATGCGATATTCATACGGATGAACTGCCCGGCCTTTTTCGAGAAGAATGTGCCCTCGGAGAATTTGATATGAGCATTATCAAGGAAGAATTTCGAAGGATCTTCCATACCAAGCGCAGATGCATCGATCCACATAAGGTATGTTCCTTCGATATCGGTAACCTTGAGCTTCGTGCCTGCAAGGCGGCTTTTCACGAGTTCAATATTGCCTTCAAGATATGAGATAAGCTCATCCATCCACTTATCGCCGTAAGTATAAGCGGCTCTGGTCGCGACAAGCCCCATGATGTTCAGTCCGTATGCGCCTGTCGTAAGAGAGTACCTGTCAACCGCCCTTCTCATCGTGTCATCAGCAATAACGATATTTGCAGCCTGAATGCCGGCAATATTGAACGACTTGGTAGCCGAAGTGCACGTGACGGTGATCTTCTTTAATTCTTCGGATAAAGACGCGATCGGGATATGCTTATGCCCGCTGTAAACAAAGTCTGCATGAATCTCATCACAGACGATCACCATATGATTCTTAAGACAGATATCGCCGACTTTAAGCAGTTCTTCCCTGGTCCACACACGGCCTGCAGGATTATGCGGATTGCAGAAGATCAGCATCTTCACATTATTCTCACGGACCTTATTCTCAAAGTCCTCAAAGTCGATCTCATAACGCGAACCATTCATGACAAGATCTGAAACGACAAGATTCCTGCCGCTTCCCTTTACCGCTCTTCCGATCGGACCATAGAGCGGTTCGAAGATGAGGATGCTGTCATTCTCTTTTGTAAGAGCCATGATGGAATCTGAGATACCGAGGACAACGCCCGGAAGCTTTAAGACAGTCTTCGGATCCACGTCCCAGCCATATCTTCTCTTATACCAGCCGGTAACTGCCCTGTCGTATGAATCATCCGCTTCAGGATATCCATACACGCCTCTTTTTGCCTGCTCCACAAGAGCATCAACGACCTCCTCAGGGCTCCTGAAATCCATATCGGCAACCCACATCGGAATAAGATCGTCGATACCTTCTATCTTCGCGTGCTTAATATCTTCCGGCGAATATCTATCTATTAGTTCGTCAAAGTTAATCATACCGTCTCCCAAAATTTATACTCTGCGTGATACTAAAATATAACTCCCGTACGAGTTAATTTGCGCAGCAAATTACTGTTTGAAGTACGGGAGTTATATTTTAGTATCCTGCTAAGAATGCTTTCGTTCTCTCCTGCTTGGGATTCGTAACGAGATCGTATGCGGGGCCTTCCTCGACGATAACGCCGCCGTCCATGAATACGATGCGGTCTGC
>CADCJM010000074.1 GCA_902801755.1 Oscillospiraceae bacterium | reverse complement strand
AACCATTCCGGTGGTTATTGCGGTGAGGCCACACCTGTTCCCATTCCGAACACAGAAGTTAAGCTCACTGGCGTCGACAATACTTGGCTGGCAACGGCCCGGAAAGATAGATTGCTGCCGGATTATATAAGTCCCTTCGCGAATAAACGCGGAGGGACTTTTCTTTTGCCTTTTTCGGGCCATTTTCGTGCCGTAAAAAAACCGATAAAAAAATGTAATATTACAATTTACATAAAATCGATTATTGGTACAATACAACTATAATTTAATTTTCCTTTACCTATTGCGAGGTGTGAATATGGCAAAGATCCTGATTATAGATGATGACAGAGCGGTAGTTGATTCTACTGCGGATATGCTTAAATCCTTTGAATTCAACGTAATTACTGCTACTGACGGCAAGAGGGGATTCGAGCTTGCTGACTTAGAGCGCCCCGACGTTATCATCCTCGACTGGATGATGCCCGGATATTCCGGAATGCAGTTCATCAAGGACTATAGAGATCAGGGATATAAGACACCTGTATTATTCCTGACCGGTAAGGGAGACCTGTCCCAGTATCAGGTTGAAGCTCTTCGTGCCGGTGCAGACGACTATGTTTCTAAGCCTTATGAGCCGATGATCCTGGTTGAGAAGCTCAGAGCCATGATCAGACGTACTGAATACAGCAACAAGTCACACGGTGCAGAGGGCAACAGACACGAATATTGCGGCGGTGAGCTCATCATCGACGGCGATGTTATGCAGGCATTCAAGCATGAGGAATCATGCGATCTTACGAACAGAGAGTTCCAGTTATTACAGTACCTTGAGCAGAATATGGGCAGAGTATGCTCCAGATCCGAGCTCTTGAAGCAGGTTTGGAAGTTCGATTTCTTAGGTGACGAGAGAACGGTTGACGTTACTATCAAGCGTACCCGTCAGAAGATCGAACCTGATCAGAAGAATTTCAAGTACATCCTTACAAGAAGAGGCTTCGGCTATTTCTTCCCTAATGATTTGGATTGATTTTGCTTAGCGTAATTTCTTTTTCGGCACTAGAACAGGCATTCCAGAACCCGGTTGTTATCGCGGTCCTTGCTGTTATATTGGTCCTTTTGGGAATCCTTATAGGATACCTGATAGGTAATACCACGCTGCAGTCAAAAGTCTCAGGCGACATGGATAATCTTGAGCGGGACAAGCTCATCCAGAAGGCTGTACTCGATACGGTCGGCCTGGGCATTGCCGTTTACGATTCGAAGGGTGCATTGTTCTGCAACGAGACGATCTTCAGGCTTCCGGATTTCCTTAAAGGCGGACTTCCCAAGACTTTGAATAATTTTCTCGAGACATTCGACAACGGCAACCAGCTCAAGTCGAACTATATCCTAAGTCTCGAAAACGGAGTTAACCTTATAAGAGTTAACTATATAAACAACCGCAGGATCTATGAGATAAAGATAATAAGGAGACCTGCGCAGGCTGAATCTAAGTTCTTCGGCAAGGAAGAATTAAATATCGTTATCGTTGATGACATTACACAGATCAAGGACGACGAGAGACGTCAGAAGGACCTTGCTGCAAACGTTTCCCACGAACTCAAGACACCGCTTACATCAATTAAGAGTTCAGTATTCTCCATAAGAAGGGCATGCCAGGACGGCAACGGTCCGACAATGGATGAGCTCATCACATGGAGCGGAAGGATCGAGGAGAACACTGTAAGAATGCAGGATATCGTCAACGACTTCCTTGTATTGTCCCAGTGTTCGCACACAAGCCGCATGGAGATCTTCGACATCAGGGATGCGGTATCTGCTGCATATTCCAACATCCAGGATTACCCCGGTGCTTCAAATGTTATTTTCACTTTGCCTGAAGACGGTGTATATCCGCTGCTTTACGGTAATTCCAAGCTCATCGTAAGGACTATAGTCAACCTTCTTACCAATGCTATCAAGTACATTAATTACGACGGAAAGACTGTTCCGAACCAGGTGCACATAAGCATTGCGGTAATAGATGACAGAGTAGCAGTCCAGGTGGATGACAACGGAAGGGGAATTCCCGCAAAGGATATCGACCATCTTTTCGAGCGATTCTACAGAGTAGATAACTCAGGCAACAGAGAAGTCGGCGGATCCGGAATCGGACTTGCGATCGCAAAAGAGATCGCCGACATGCATGACGGCGTAATTAGCGTTACATCAACATATGGCCAGGGCGCGACGTTCATATTGAGCCTTCCTACCGGAAAGACGGTTTTCGACGGCGCATACAGCGACGCCAAGGCAGGCATCATATCAGATAAGCCATTGCACAGAGCTGCCGCATATTTCCTGGGACTTCAGGAGTGTGAGGCTGTAAGATCTCTTGGGTATACGGATCTGGTAAGCGTCGTCGACGAGTACGAGATAATCCCTGAGCCTGAAGTGGCAGCCAGAGATAAAGCTCTTGCAAAGCTTTTATCCTCTTTCGGAGACGAGAGATTCGAGGAATTAAAGGACGAACTCCTTTATATCGAGGATTTCTACGACGAAGAAGACGGCCCGGTTACAGGCCTTGAGACAGAAATCGCCAAGGAGACAGCAGCTATCCCGCCTATGGCAGAACAGCTCTCGATCCCTCTGGATAAGATAATCCCGCCGGCAGAAGTGCCTGCGATGGCAGCTGTTGAGGCTACTTATGAGCCGGTACAGCAGGCGCCGCAGATGCAGCCCGTCGTTCAGATCCATCCAAATACCCAGGTACAGCCTGTTCAGGTTGCAGCCGAGATGCCTACGGTCCAGCCGGTCATCGACCCTGAAGCAATGGCCATGGAAGAGGCCAGACTCCAGGCAAAGGAGGAGGCAAGGAAGCTCTTGACACAGCCTGTTGTTCAGATAAGTGCCGAACAAAGGAAGACTGTATCGCAAATAAATCGTGAATCTCGCGAAAAACGAGTAATTCACCCAATTGACGCTCAGAAAAGGTATAATAGTAGGCGTGCTATTTCCGGAGACGCGGATAATCGTGCAGAAACCCACGCGTCGGATAAGAGTGATGTTGCGGTCAAGTCGTCATTGAAGAAGATCCTTGACGAATCCGATCCGCACAAGTGATTTGGTGGAGAATAGATGGAGCAAACAGAAAACAGCGTAGGTAAGACTTACGCTTATGAGATAAAGGGCGGCGTACCGCTCAAAGGTGATATTGATATCAGCGGCAGCAAGAATGCCGCTCTTGGTGTCATTGCCGCTTCCATCATGGTAGACGGCGTCTGTACATTGGAGAACGTACCGGATATTCTGGACGTTCATGTCATGTTCGACCTTTTAAGATCACTTGGTGCTACAGTCGATGCGATCGACAATCACACATACAGGATCAATCCTACGACAATTAATACATATAAGGCATCCGGTCCGCTCGTATCAAGGATCCGTGCTTCCTATTATCTAATGGGAGCCCTTCTTGGACGCTGCGGAAAAGCTTCCATAAGACTTCCAGGCGGATGCAACTTCGGCCAGCGACCCATCGACCTTCACCTTAAGGCTTTCCAACTTATGGGTGCAAAGGGTGCAAGGCCCTCCGATATCAACAGCGGCATCGTAAATCTCGAAGCTGATCCCTTACACGGTGCGAGGATCTATCTCGACATCGTAAGCGTTGGCGCAACTATCAACGCGATGCTCGCAGCATGTAAGGCTCAGGGCCAGACCGAGATCATCAATGCAGCCAAGGAACCCCACATCGTTGACGTTGCAAACTTCTTAAACTCAATGGGTGCGAGGATCAAGGGCGCAGGTACTGATATCATCAAGATCACAGGTGTTCCGGTGCTCCCGGGCAACTTCACATATTCCATCATTCCGGATCAGATCGAAGCAGGCACATACATGATCGCTGCTGCCGTTACCGACGGTGACGTTACGATCCACAATCTGATCCCTACGCACATGGAGCCTTTGTCCGCAAAGATGCGCGAGATGGGCTACATCATTGAAGAAGGCGACGAATCCATTAGAGTCTACAGGAATAACTACGATGAGGAAGTCTATCCGACAAGCGTCAAGACTTCTCCTTATCCGGGATTCCCGACGGATCTTCAGCCCCAGACAGTGGTTCTCCTCTGTTCAGCTGACGGCCAGAGCCGTATGCATGAGAATGTCTGGCAGAACAGATTCCAGTATGTTCCCGAGCTCGCGAAAATGGGCGCCAACATCAATGTTTACGAGCGTATCGCCTGGGTCAACGGCAAGACGACTTTCCAGGGCGCTACCGTTGAAGCAACAGACCTTAGAGCCGGCGCAGCCCTTGTCTGTGCAGCTTTGGAAGCTTCCGGCACCACATATATCATGAACGCGCAGAGGATCGACAGAGGATATGAGCATATCGTTCAGAAGCTCACCGATCTTGGCGCGACGATCAGCCGTGTAAACCATACTCCCGAGTACGGCGAAGAGGATACCGAAGCATGACGGGACCTGACAGAATCGTCCCCCTCTATTCCTCAAGCAGCGGAAACGCGACACTCATTAAATCCCGTGGCACATACATCCTTGTCGACTGCGGAATGTCCTGCAAGATGATGACAAAAGCCCTCGTTGAGAGCGGCGTCTATCCTGATGACATAAGCGCTGTTTTTCTTACTCACAGACACACAGACCACATAGGCGGAGTTGCGGTTTTTTCGCGAAAATATCACACACCCATATATGGCACAAAGGCAACTCTGGCAGTGCTTGACGGTCTTAATTCACCTGTTTATGAGATTGAGGAAAATGACATTGTCTGCCTCGAAGAAGGCCCTGAAGTAAGGGCATTCCCGACTCCCCATGATGTCCCGGGGTCAGTGTGCTACAGGATCATCAATCCCGAGACGGGTTCATCTTTCGCGGTCATGACGGACCTTGGCAGAATGAATGACGGCATGAGAGGCTTTGCAAAAGCGTGCGATGTCATCCTTCTGGAATCCAACTACGATCCATATATGTTAGAGCACGGACCTTACCCCTGGCCTCTCAAAAAGAGGATCTCCGGCGGTCACGGCCACATCAGCAATCCCGAATCGGCTGAAAACGCTGAATTCTTTATCAATAACGGAACCACCAAGTTCATTCTGGGACACTTATCGCCCCACAACAATACGCCGGTCCTCGCCAGAGAGACTTTCGTCAATATCCTGAGCGACAGGGGCTTTGTCGAAGGCATCGATTATCAGGTTAAGATCGCGAAAAAAGACTGTCCCACCGAGGGTTATATCTTATGAAGATAATCGTGGTATGCCCCGGCAAGCTTAAAGACAAGTGGCTCAAAGACGGTATCGATGAGTATAAGAAGAGGCTGTCCAGATTTGCAGTGCTTGATTTCATTGAAGTTGCTGACTGCCCTGATTCAGTCCCAACCGCTGAAGCATTAAAGCGCGAAGGCGAGCTGATCTTATCCCACATCAAGCCCGGCGAAGTCGTCTGGGCAATGGATCTTGGCGGCGAGAATGTCACATCTGAAAAGCTCTCATGGCAACATTACGCTCACCCATCTTATGACGAGACTCGTTCTTGCCGAGCAGCTCTACCGCGGCTTCAAGATCGCTAAAGGCGAGAAATACCATAAGTAAAACTGAGAGCTTTGATTGCTTCCTCTGCGCGATGGATGCCGCGTTCTACCGGAAGTTCTTTTCGATGAAGTCATCGAGCCAGCTGATATCCAGTGGATGATCTGAAGATTCAAAGGAGAAGTAGAGTTTGTCGCCGCAGTAAATTCCAGCCTTACCATACTGGTTGACCCTGCTGACCATATCTTCCACGTAGCTTTTGTCTCCCATCTTTCCGCAATGCTCGTGATATAAGATCTTGCGGTCGCTGAGCCTTAAGATAGTGAAGTCAGGGTGAATGATATCTTTTTCCACTTTCAAAGGACATTCATATTTATATGGAATGCCCTTCGCATAAAGCCTGTCACCGATGATCACCTCAGACTTCGACCTGACGTGCTCACCCTTTTGTGTGTAGAAATCAGGCACATCCTCGCCGATCGGCTTGGGAGTAAATGGGATGGAGAGCCAGTACTGGGCGTATTCTTCATTGTTTAGAAAGAGCGGAGAAGCATATTTCTTCCTGCTTTCAGGCAGGTGTTCATAGAGGTCTTCGACGACTTCTATGGGATATTCACTTATAAACTTTTGCAATACCGCAGCTTCTTTTTGGGATGTTTTTATTGCTTGGGAAATAAGATCTTTTTGAATCAGTTGTTTTATAAGAACGGTGTCTTTCTTGCTTAAGTATTTGAATGATTTATCCTTGTACAGATAATAAGAGAATCCGCTTACATTTGGCCTGATATTAATACTGCCTTCAGGATATAAGTCTTTCTTTTTCTTTAATGAACTGATGGTTTTAGACAAAAAGATATAGCGTGCATCCATTATTTCAAAAACTGTTTTAGTCATAATGAATGCCTCCTTGAATTATCTGATTAAATTATAGAAGGATGAGCTCCAGAAGATAGGGTTTTAGAGCAGATTGAGACTTTTTGGGGGTATTTGAGACTAGTCTCAATTTTCGAAGAAATAAAATATAGACTAAGCCTATGTAATAAAAGGGCATTTAGCTTAAAAAACTAGAATTTTTAGACTAAACCACGAAAAAAAGCAGAGCCTTAGCTCAAAAGCATTCAAGGACTGGAATGAAAATTCTTTATTTAACTAAAGAAATTGCTTGACATATCAAAAGTGTACAATTATAATCCTTTAGTCGACTAAAGAGTTAGTGGAAATTGACACGCTATCGTCATTTGTTTTGTGTAAGCCGCACAAGTACAATATGAGCATAATAGAATGGAGAAAAAATATGGGAAACAAGTATTACACACCGGACGGCTTTAATGACCAGTTTCCGGGGATCTGCGGTTTTAAAAGAGAGCTTGAATCAAAGCTGCGCAATCTCTTCCTTTTGAACGGCTATGAGGAGATCGAGACTCCCGGCGTCGAGTATTTTGATGTTTATAAGGAATTCGTTGCTGAAGAGAATCTCTACAAGTTCACTGACAGCAAGGGAAGCCTTCTTTGCAACCGTTACGACGGAACGATCCCTACAGTAAGATTCTGCGCAGGAAGAAATGATACTCTTCCTGCTCGTTATTCTTATATCGAGAATATGTACAGAGCCGGAAAACAGGGCGGCGGCAAGCTCTCCGGATTTACACAGGGCGGCATCGAGCTCCTTGGCGCGAGCGGCGCGAAGTCTGATGCTGAAGTTCTTGCTATCGCTATCAAGTCTGCTTTAGAGATCGGCATCACGGATCTCCAGGTATCCATCGGCCAGGTCAAGTTCTATAAGGGACTTATGAACCAGCTCGGCATGGGAAAAGAAGAGCAGATCAAGATCAAGAATGCTATCGCTAACAGAGATACGGTAACGCTCGAAAAGCTCGACATCAGCAAAGAGGACAAAGAGACTTTGCAGATGCTCACAGAGTCCGGCGGAACATACGATGCTATTGAACAGATCGCTCCGAGGATCACTGATGAAGGCGCTAAGGAAGCACTCAGCAACCTTAAGGAGATCCTGGACATCATGGAAAGATACGGTTTCCTTAAGTATGTTTCAGTTGATCTTGGCCTTATCGAGAGCAGCGATTACTACACGGGAATGGTCTTCAAGGGCTACACATATGAGGTAGGTTTCCCGATCTTTGCAGGCGGCAGATATGATGACGTCGCCAAGTCTTTCGGCAAGGAGATAGAGGCAGTCGGATTCTCAATCTCACTTACACTCTCTATCACCGCTCTTATGAGGCAGGAGAAGTTCGCTCCGGCTGCAGGCGCGAAGGTAATAGTCGGAGGCGATTTCGAAGCTGCAACTGTTACTGCTGAAGCTTTAAGAGCTGAGGGCACACCCGTGATCATCGACACTACGGGAATGGATGAGGAAGCCCTTGAGAATTACGCAAAAGAAAAGGGAATAGAAACAGTTATGTATATGAACGGAGGTAATGCCTGATGCTTACTATTGCTTTACCTAAAGGCAGGCTTGCCGACCAGACTTTGGATCTTATGGAAAAGGCAGGATACGACGTATCTGCTGCAAGAGATAAGTCCAGAAAGCTCATTCTCGAAGATAAGGAGGCCGGATTAAGATTCATTCTTTCCAAGCCTTCTGATGTTCCCACATATGTTGAATACGGCGCTGCCGATATCGGTGTTGTCGGTAAGGACACTTTGCTCGAAGAGGGCAGACAGCTCTATGAGGTTTTGGATCTCGGCCTTGGCAAGTGCAGAATGTGCGTTGCCGGTCCTGCAGAGCTTAAGGATAAGCTCGATGAGATCCCCAACAAGAGAGTCGGCACCAAGTATCCCAATATCACAAGAAGTTATTTCGAAGGCGTTAAGGGCGAGAGCGTTGAGATCATTAAGCTCAACGGTTCTGTAGAGCTCGCGCCTCTTACAGGTCTCGCAGAAGTGATCGTTGATATCGTTGAGTCCGGAAGAACTCTTTACGAGAACGGACTTGATGTCCTTGAGACCGTTGCCCATATCAGCGCGAGACTCGTGGTAAACAGAGTCTCGATGAAGATGAAGGAAGATGAGATCAAGCCCATGATCGCGAAAATGAAGAAGATCCTGGCAGAAGAGCAAGAAGAAGCGTAAAGGGGGATATAACATGCGCTGCAAATTAATTGAAGGTACTAAAGAGAACCTTAAAGCAACAGTTCAGAGTCTTGGCGTAAGAGGCAAGATGGACTTAAAGCCCGTCATCGCCACAGTTCAGGACGTAATCGATAACATCAGGGAAAACGGTGACGAAGCGCTTCTGGCTTACACCGAGAAGTTCGACAAGGTAAAGCTTACTGCTGACCAGTTAAGAGTTACCCAGAAGGAGATCGATGATGCAATAGCAGGTCTTGATCCTGAGCTCCTTACCGTTATGAAGAAGGCCGCTTCCAATATCAGAAGATTCCACGAGGAGCAGAAGGAACACGGCTTCATGATGGATGCAGGCAAGGGCGCTAAGATCGGTGTCCGCGTAAGACCTATCTCCATTGCGGGCGTTTATGTTCCGGGCGGCACGGCACCGCTTCCGTCCACAGTACTGATGGACGTTATCCCTGCTTCTGTTGCAGGAGTTGAGAGGATCGTTTTCGCGACACCTCCGAGAAAAGACGGAACCATCGCACCCGTAATCCTCGCTGCTGCTTCCATCGCAGGCGCTACGGAGATCTACAGAATGGGCGGTTCACAGGCTATCGCGGCTATGGCTTACGGTACTGAGACAGTTCCGAGAGTTGATAAGATCTGCGGCCCGGGCAACATCTATGTTAATACCGCTAAGCGCCTTGTTTACGGACAGGTCGACATCGATATGTTCGCCGGTCCTTCTGAGATCCTGATCATTGCGGATAAGACGGCAAATCCGGATTTCGTTGCTGCAGACATGCTCTCACAGGCTGAACACGACAAGATGGCATCTGCTATCGTTCTTACAGATTCAAGGGAACTTGCAGAGAAGGTATTGGATCTTGCTGACAAGCGTTCCGAGATGGCTGAGAGGAAAGAGATCCTCGCTAAGTCCATGGAAGATTACTGTGCCATCATCGTATGCGACAGTCTTGATACTGCTGTAAGCTTCTCCGAAGAAATCGCGCCTGAGCACTTGGAGCTCTGCGTTGAGAACCCGGAGATGTTCTCCAACAAGATCAACAACTGCGGTGCAATGTTTCTTGGAAATTATTCACCCGAGCCGTTGGGAGATTATTTCGCAGGACCGAACCACACGCTTCCCACATCAGGAACAGCAAGGTTCTTCTCACCTCTTAACACAGGTGATTTCTATAAGAAGATGAGCGTCATCAACTACAATGAGGAGATGCTCAGGGATGTTTACAAAGACGTAGCAGCATTTGCTGACAGCGAAGGATTAGGTTGTCACGCAGCTGCCGTCAGAGCCAGATTCGAGGACTGATCAATTGAGTAAATACTGGAACAAATTAATTAACGACATAGAGCCTTACGTCGCAGGCGAGCAGCCGAAGCCGGGACAGAAGGTGATAAAGCTCAACACCAACGAGAATCCTTATCCGCCCTCACCCAAGGTAAAGGAAGCTCTGGATGGATTCAACCTTGCTGACTTAAGGCTCTATCCTGATACGAATTCAACAATAGTAATGAAGGCCGCTGCAAAGTTCGACGGCGTAAGCGAAAAGAATATCTTCTGCGGAAACGGCTCTGACGAAGTCCTGGCTATCGCATTCCAGACATTCTTCGAAAAGAAGGCACTCACAGGACTTCCTGTCCTTATGCCTGATTACAGCTACAGCTTCTATCCTGTTTTTTCGGAGTTTTACGATATCAGGAGAAAGACGATCCCTTTGAAGGAAGACTTCCGTCTTGATCCTGACGATTATATCGGAGTGCCCAACTGCGGCATCGTTTTCGCGAACCCCAACGCACCAACGTCAAGAGCGATCGCGGTGTCTGAAGTGGAGAAGATCGCAAAAGCCAATCCCGATTCAGTAGTTATCGTGGACGAAGCTTATGTTGCATTCGAAGAGAATTACGAGTCGGCAGTATCCCTGATCGGCAAATACAACAACATCTGCGTTGTAAGGACGCTTTCCAAGGCGTTCTCCCTTGCGGGAATAAGGCTCGGTTATGCGGTAGGTTCAGAGGAACTTATTGAAGGACTTAAGAGAGCAAGAGACTCATTTAACTCCTATCCTGTTGACCGTCTGGCTCAGACCGTTGCTGAGGCAGCGCTTCTGGATACCGGTTACTATAACGAGACGAGAAAAAAGATCATTGCCACAAGGACATGGGCTGCAAAAGAGCTTGCAGAGATCGGTTTTACAATGCCGCCTTCATCAGCAAACTTCGTATATGCAAAGCCTCCCATGGATTGCGGAACACTGTATCAAAATCTCCGCAATAAAGGTATACTTGTAAGATATTTCAATAAGCCCGTGCTTAACGAATATCTGAGAATAACGATAGGTACTGACGAAGAGATGAGAGCGCTCATTGAAGCCATCAAAGAGGAGGTCAAAAATGCCGAGAACAGCTGAGATCGCAAGACAGACAAAAGAGACTGACATTAAGGTTTCCATTAACCTTGACGGCAAGGGCGAGAACAATATCGATACAGGTATCGGTTTCTTCGACCACATGCTCACTGCTCTTTCAAAGCACTCCGGAATCGACATGAATATCTCCTGCAAGGGCGATCTTCAGGTGGATGCTCATCACTCGGTTGAGGACGTCGGTATCGTTCTGGGCAAGGCCTTCAGCGAGGCGATCGGTGACAAGGTAGGCATCAGACGTTATGGCTCTGCATCCATTCCGATGGATGAGGCACTAGGCACATGCTCACTTGATATCTCAGGCAGGGCATATCTTGTTTTCGACTGTGACTTCGCAGACGAGTTCTGCGGAACAATGGATACACAGCTTTTCGAGGAGTTCTTCAGAAGCTTTGCTTTCAATGCAGGAATAACACTGCACATCGCATGCCCTTATGGTGCCAACGACCACCACAAGGCAGAGGCTATGTTCAAGGCATTGGCAAGGGCTTTGAGAGAGGCAACAGAGACCGACCCGAGATTTGAAGGCCAGGTCATATCAACTAAAGGCGCATTATAATTTTTGGAGGACACATAAATGCTTATTAAGGATACTGATTTTATCGATCAGCCGATGCTTGCAAAGGGCAAGGTCAGAAACATCTACGATCTCGGTGATTCACTTCTTCTTGTCGTTACAGACAGGATCTCAGCTTTCGACGTTATTTTCGACGAGCTGATCCCTGACAAGGGCAGAGTTCTTTCTTCGATCTCTGCTTTCTGGTTTGACTTCACAAAGGACATCATTCCGAACCACGTAATCACAACTGATGTTTCCAAGTATCCTATGGGATTCGATAAGTATAAGGAAGAGTTAGAGGGAAGATCCATGCTCGTTAAGAAGGCACAGATGCTTCCTGCAGAGTGCATCGTAAGAGGCTATCTCGAAGGCTCTGCTCTTAAGGAATACAAGAAGTCCGGCACAGTCGGCGGAATCAAGATGCCTGAGGGAATGCTCCAGGGCGACAAGCTCCCTGAGCCTCTTTTCACACCTTCCACCAAGGCTGACGAGGGCCACGATATCAACATCACATATGAGCAGCTTGTTGACCTCATCGGCGAGGCTGACGCTTCTGCATTAAGAGATGCATCCCTTGCTCTTTACAAGAAGGTATCCGAGTTCGCACTCACAAAGGGTCTTATCCTTGCTGATACAAAGTTCGAGTTCGGTAAGATCGACGGCGTCCTCACAGTATGCGATGAGATGTTCACACCTGACTCTTCAAGATTCTGGGATGCAGCTGAGTATGAGCCCGGCCACGCACAGAAGAGCTTCGACAAGCAGTTCTTAAGAGAGTGGCTCGAGACACTCGACTGGGATAAGACATATCCTGCTCCGCACCTCCCTCAGGAGATCATCGACAAGACAGCTGAAAAGTACCGTGAGTGCTACTCACGTATAACAGGAAAGGAAATCTGATCCTTTGATTGCAATAGTAGATTACGGAATGGGCAATTTAGGCTCTGTCGAGAAGGCTTTAAAGCACATCGGCAGTGACTGCATCATCACATCCGATGCAGATGATCTTTATAATGCTTCGGGAATAATCCTTCCGGGCGTAGGAAGTTTTGCGCCTGCGATGGATGAGCTCCAGGCAAGAGATCTTGTCATGCCTCTTATCGAGAATGCCAATTCAGGCAAGCCTTTCCTGGGCATCTGCCTCGGAATGCAGCTCATGCTCGAAGGTTCTGAAGAGAACAGCCTTGAGAGAAGAGAGACAAAGGGCGTCGTATCAGGCCTCGGGATCATCCCCGGATTTGTAAGACGCTTTCCCGATACCGGCCTTAAGATCCCCCAGATGGGCTGGAACCAGCTGGTAGACGTAAAGGGCAGACTTCTTACCGAAGGCGATTATGTTTACTTCGTCCATTCATACTATTGCCAGCTGGGCCAGGCTGAAGATATCGCGGCACAGACCGAATACGGCATCAAGTACTGCGCATCTTTCGAACGCGGCAATATTTTCGGAATGCAGTTCCATCCCGAGAAGAGCGGCGAGGCCGGCCTCAATATCCTTAGAAAATTCGTTTCGGAGATAAAAGCATGATAATCCTACCCGCAATCGACCTCATCGGCGGCAAATGCGTAAGGCTCAAGCAGGGCAGATACGACGACGTAACAATCTATAACGATTCACCCCTGGACCAGGCATTCATGTTCAAGGAAGCCGGTGCCACATGGATCCATGTAGTAGATCTTGATGCAGCGAAAAGCGGAGTCCCCGAAAATCACGAGATCATCAGGCCTTAAGGTCGATACAGGCGGCGGTATCCGCAACATGGATACTCTCGCTAAGTGGATCGAGGAATACGGTGTATCAAGAGCAGTTCTCGGTACAGCGACAGTAAAAGATCCTGAATTTACAAGAAAAGCCATTGAGAGATTCGGCGACAAGGTCGCAATAGGTATCGATGCCCATGACGGCTTCGTATCCGTAGACGGATGGACAGCTGATTCAGAGCTCAAGGCAGTAGACTTTGCATTGAAGTGCAAGGAGATCGGCGCAACAACGGTCGTATTCACCGATATCGCAAGAGACGGTATGCTCACAGGCCCTGCGGTAGCGCAGACCAAAGAGATGGTTGAGGCAACAGGCCTTGACGTAATAGCTTCAGGCGGAATCGGTTCAAATGAGGATGTTGAGCTCATAAAGACATCCGGTTGTGCCGGAGTCATCATCGGCAAAGCAATATACGAAGGAAAGGTGGACCTGGCAAAATGCTTACAAAACGTATAATTCCATGTCTGGACGTCAAAGACGGCAGAGTCGTCAAGGGCGTTAACTTCGTATCCTTAAGAGATGCCGGAGATCCCGTCGAGTGCGCTAAGACATATAATGCATCAGGCGCTGACGAGCTGGTCTTCCTTGATATCACGGCCACGATTGAATCAAGAGGCACGACCGTTGAGATGGCAAGAAGAGTTGCCAATGAGGTCTTTATCCCGTTTACTATCGGAGGCGGAATAAGGACAGTTGAAGATATAAGAGAGCTTCTTAATGCCGGAGCAGACAAAGTATCCCTTAATTCTGCAGCAGTTAAGAATCCGGGCTTCATCAAGGAAGCTTCCGATATGTTCGGTTCACAGTGCATCGTATGCGCTATCGACGTAAAGGCAAGAGAGGAAGGATTCCCCTCAGGCTATGAAGTAGTCATCGCAGGCGGCACAAAGCCTACAGGAATCGATGCTCTGGAGTGGGCAAAAAAGGCCGTATCCCTTGGTGCAGGTGAGATCCTCTTAACTTCAATGGACAAGGACGGAACAAAGTCCGGCTACGATAACAAGATAACTTCACTCATTTCCGAGAATGTCGGAGTGCCCGTGATCGCTTCAGGCGGCGCAGGATCCATGAAGGATTTTGCCGATGCGGTCAATATCGGCAAGGCTGACGCGGTTCTTGCAGCAAGCCTTTTCCACTTCGGCGAGATCAAGATCTCAGATCTCAAGGATTATCTTGAGGGAGAAGGAATCCCCGTAAGGAGGGTATTATGAGCGAAGCAAGACTTGATCCCCATGAGATGTGGGCGAAAATGAAGAAGAATTCAGACGGTCTTGTACCTGCCATTACACAGGACTTCGAGAATAACCAGGTTCTCATGATGGCTTACATGAACGAAGAGGCCTTCTGCCTTACCTGCGAGACCGGATATATGCATTACTATTCCAGATCAAGGGATTCACTCTGGAAGAAAGGTGAGACTTCAGGCCACTTCCAGAAAGTGATCGAGGCATATATCGACTGCGACAGGGATACGCTCCTTTACAAGATCGACCAGACGGGAGCTGCCTGCCATACAGGCAACAGGACATGTTTTTATACAGAACTTAAACATTGGGATCCGTCCCAAAATGAGGAGGAATAAAAGATGGATATCATGAGAGAGCTTTACAGCGTTATTTTGGATCGTAAGGAACATCCTGTAGAGGGTTCTTATACAAATTACCTTTTCGACAAGGGTACGGATAAGATCTCCAAAAAGCTCGGTGAAGAGGCTGTTGAGGTAGTAATCGCCGCTTCCCAGAGAGACAGGAAAGCAACGATCCAGGAGATTGCAGATCTTGAATATCATCTTCTGGTCCTCATGGCTGACAGAGGCATCACTCTGGACGATATCGAGGCAGAACTCAGATCGCGCAGAGGTTAAGGCTTAAATTGCCCTAACTATCAATATTTTCGTTGACTTTATCCCCTGGTCTGTGATACAATCTTCGCGCTAGACCGTTCAGGTCTTGTTTTTAGTTGCGCGGAAATTTGCGCACGGGGACCCTGAAAAGCCCTGAAACACTACGTTTGGAGGTATTTGTACCATGGCAAAGGCCGGAGCTCGCGATAAGCTTACTCTCGCATGCACAGAGTGCAAGCAGAGAAACTATCAGACATACAAGAACAAGAAGAACAATACAGAGAGATTAGAGCTCAAGAAGTATTGCCCCTTCTGCCGTAAGCACACAATTCACAGGGAATCCAAGTAATTCTTAAAAGGTACGTAAGATGGCTGATAACAAAGGTAATTTTTTCAAGCGCCTTGTAAAGAAAATCTCTGATGTATTTTCTGAATTGAAGCGCGTTACGTGGCCTACAGGCGAGAAGCTTGCAAAGACCGCTGCAGTTGTTTTGCTCGTAATCGTATTTTTCGCTGTTTACCTCACACTTATCGGTAACGGCGGACGCTGGATCCTTGACAAGGTTGGATTCTACGATGTTGTTGAGACAACAGCTGCGACTACTGCAGTTGCAGAGACAACACCTGCTGCAGAGACATCTGAGAGCGTAACGGAAACTGAGGCTTCAGCACAGGGCTGAACTTGATTTAGGAGTATATAAATGCCGGATAATAATGAAGCCAAGTGGTATATAATTCATACCTTCGGCGGATATGAGAAGAAAGTTAAGACTTCCATAGAGAATTATGCCAAGGCCCAGGATATGGAGAACATTATCCAGGAGGTCTATCTTCCTACGGATATCGTAGTAGAGACCAAGAACGGCAAGCGTAAGGAAGTTGAGAAGCTGAGATTCCCCAACTATATCTTCTTGAAGCTCGTTTACGGCAACAATGATAAGGTTGATAAGGATCTCTGGTACAAGATCCGTAATACCAACGGTGTTACGGGCTTTGTAGCACCTGACCCGAACAAGCCCACTCCGATGACGGAAGAAGACTTGGTAAAGATGGGTCTCATTATTCCTTCAACTGTTGAAGTTGATTATCGCATCGGCGATCTTATCATCATCACAGACGGTCCTTTCAAGGACAGCAAGGCTATCGTTAAGGATATCAATGAAGAGAAGCAGCAGGTTACTGTTACGGTATCTATGTTCGGCCGTGAGACACCTGTAACGCTCGACTTCATTAAGGTAAGAAAAGTTTAATTAAGTTTATTTTTGACCCACGGGTCATTGATAATAAGAAAATTTTATTTGGGAGGTGGCCAGTATGGCTAAAAAAGTCACAGGTTATGTAAAGCTTCAGATACCTGCAGGCAAAGCAACACCCGCGCCGCCGGTCGGACCAGCTCTTGGACAGCACGGTATTAACATCGCTCAGTTTGTCAAAGAGTTCAATGAGAGAACAGCTAAGGACGCAGGTCTCATCATTCCTGTAATCATTACAGTTTATGCAGACCGTTCGTTCACGTTCATCACGAAGACTCCGCCGGTACCG
>CADCJM010000073.1 GCA_902801755.1 Oscillospiraceae bacterium | reverse complement strand
CGATCCCTAAGCCTTTTCGCTGGCCTACGGTGTACTGGTGAATGCCTTTGTGCTTACCAAGAACATTGCCGTCCATGTCGACAAAGTTGCCTTCTCCGGGCAAAGTTCTGTCAGTATGCTCACCAATAAAATCAGTATATCTTCCTTCGGTGACAAAGCATATCTCCTGCGATTCAGCCTTGTGTGCACAAGGAAGGCCTGCCTCCTCGGCAATGGCGCGGACCTCGTCCTTGGTGTATTTGCCAAGAGGCATCAGTGTACGCGCGAGCTGCTCCTGCGTGAGCTTATAGAGCATGTATGTCTGGTCTTTGCCGATGTGCGAAGCCTTGCGCACGGCATATCTTCCGTTCGGGAGCTTGTCGATATAAGCGTAGTGGCCTGTAGCAACATAGTCAGCACCGAAGATATCAGCGAGTTCCATGAGCTTTGCCCACTTAACATAGCGGTTGCACTCTATGCAGGGATTGGGCGTGAGGCCCACCAGGTATGCATCGACAAAAGGATTTACGACGTTTTCCTTGAACAGCGAAGTGCAGTTGTGCGGGTGGTACCTGATACCCAGGATCTCACAGATGCGCCTTGCCTCATCGATCTCGCAGCACCTGCTGTCGCCGTCCTCGTCAGAGCCCCAGACGCGGAGCGTTACGCCAATGACTTCCATGCCCTGTTGCTTCAGAAGATAAGCTGCAACAGCGCTGTCTACGCCACCTGACATTCCGACGATAACTTTGGTCACTTCAATAACTCTTTTCTAAGGTTTATTTTTGCCTGATATTGTTTCACATTTGGAGGATAAGAGCAATCAGCTTATTATTTCTTCGCTGAAAAACACACCTGCAGACAAATCATCCGATTTCTCGGATTTTATATGCAGGTTTTCGTGTTTTGACACCCGAGAATGACTAAACCTACAGACATTTTTACGGATAACCAGGCTTATTGTCTGTAGGTTTCCCTGTATTTAGAGCTTTTCGCGTCCAAACCTACATATAAAACTAAAGAATTTCGTATTTTTGTCTGTAGTTGGTCTAAAAGCGTGCGAAAAAAGAGGCCGCCACTACGGCAGCCTCCTCAAAAGTCTTATTTCTTCTTAACCGGAATCCAGATTGCGCTCCTGTAATCTGCCGCAGCGGGATCGCCGTCAGCATACCACTCGACGTTTGCGTTGCCGGAGAGATCGTAGTCGGGATTGCCGGGGAGCCACTCTGTGAAGATCTTTGTGTTTACCGACTGCAAAGCGCCGGGGCAAGGGCCCGTGATATCAAATACAGCCCAGTCACCATCGGGGAACTCATAGAGCTCCATTCCGAGAGGCACCTCGCCGCCCGTGTATTCGCCGGCGATAAGATATCTGAACTTTGTGCCGCCGATGTCATCGATGCAGATGCCGAACTCACCGATGCGGTTGTCACGGACTGCCTTCTCATACTCGTTTGCAGGTTCCTTGCCAGCCTCAACATTTGAGAGATACTTCTCTACCATCTCGCCCCAGAACTTCGGGATCTCAGCATAAGAGGTCTCGCTGTCGAAGATCTTCTGAAAGCCTATTACCTTTAAGCCATCCTTTTTTGTGATCTTATAATCCATTTTGTCTCCTCCTTGAACAGTTATATTGATCTTTACGGGAAGGAACTGATTGAACGGAGCGCCTGAGCGGACCTGCGAAGGCGTTGCTCCGTGGAAGCGCGAGAATGCTTTGGTAAAACTCTCGGGTGTCTCATAGCAATAGCGGTAAGCGATATCGATGACCGGATCTTCCGTGCTCCTCAGGTCGATCGCTGCCTGATAAAGCCTGCGGTTTCTGATGTATTCGCCGACGTTATAACCCGTCATGAACGAGAAGCCGCGCTGCAGAAAGATAGGCGAGATAAAAACCTTGCCGGCGACATCCTGTACACTGATGTCTTCTTCAAGATTATCCTCGATAAACTCAATCGCTGCCCTGATGCCTGTGAGCCATTCCACGTTCCGTTCCTCCTTCCTTTGATGATGTCAGTATAACTTCAGGAAGATTTCCACTCCTGTCATTTCCGAAACGAATTTGTCCGTACTACTTAAACCCGATCTTAAAGCACAGCGGCTTATCCTCTGCAGGCTCTTTGTCAATCGTGATCCTGAGTCCTTCTTCTGTGCTCGAAAAGCCTGTCACTCCAATCCCTCCAAGCACTTGGGCGCCTGTCACATCAAGATCTTTCAACGACCTGATGCAATAATCAGTGCCTGAAGGCTTCATGCAGAAAGCGTAAAGATATCCGTCCTTGCAGGTAAAACGGTAATCTGAAGAAGTAAACTCCTTTTCATCGTTGTCCATAAAGGATCCCGCCACGTTATTTACTTCGCCCTCGCCGAAGACTTTCCACGGAGTTGTACCGTAGATACCTTCGCCGTTTATCTTCATCCAGGTGCCGATTTCTTTAAGGACCAAAGTCTCTTCAGAAGTGATCGTGCCGTCGGGCTTGGGACCGACGTTAAGAAGCAGCATTCCGTTCTTGCTGACGATATCTATGAGGTCACATATTATCTGCCTTGAAGGCTTGAATTCATTATCTTTGATGTATCCCCACGAGAGCCTCCCGATCGCAGTATCAGTCTGCCACGGGGAAGGCGCGATCCCTGTAAGTGCGCCGCGCTCGACATCGTATGTGGCGACATCACGCGGCATCGAATCGTGCTTGAAATTTATTGTTACTTCCCTGCCCCATTCATCTGCGCGGTTATAGTAGTATGCGCAGACCTTTTTAAGATAAGGCTTGAAAGCATTGTTCTGTATCCATGAATCGAAATAGAGAATTGAAGGCTTCAGGCGGTCGATCATCTCGCATGTGCGGACAAGCCAGTCGTCAAGGAAATCCTTATCCGGCGGGCACGCATCAACATCATCTATGGTCTTGAAAACTTCCGTGCCTGAAAGCTCCGGGCAAAGATAAGCAGGACCGTAGAAATCGCTGTAAGCCTCATCGTTAACGTCACAGTCGATCGTGCGCCCCATGTTCATGAAGAAATAATGCTCAGCTCTGTGATCTGATGCGCAGAATTCGAGGCCGCGCTTATCGCACGCATGCTTTATCTCCAGTGCGACATCCCTGCAGGGGCCCATTTTCGCGGCGTTCCAGCGGTTAAATGAAGTCTCATACATCGCAAAGCCGTCGTGGTGTTCGCACACCGGCATGACATATTTCGCGCCTGCTTCAGCAAACAGATCGACCCATGAAGAAGCATCGAAATTCTCGCCTTTAAACATCGGAATAAAGTCCTTATATCCGAACACGGACGGGTCGCCGAAGTTCTTCACATGGTATTCGTATTCTCGCGCACCGGGCGCATACATCCAGCGCGGATACCATTCGCACGCATAAGCCGGCACGCTGTAAATGCCCCAGTGAATGAAGATACCGAACTTGCCTTCGTAATACCATGAAGGCAGTTTATGACCTGACAAGGAAGACCAGTCAGCCTTATATTTACCGGCAGCGATAGTGTCGTCTATGAGCTGTAAGTATTCCTTCTCATCAGACATATTGTTTTCCCCGCTTTTTACCTGTTAGCCACAAGCAACATGTAGATGTAGCATCCGCCAACTGATATTACGTTGCTCATGCTGTGCATTATCATCGGATAGATAACGCTTTTAGTCTTAATGAAAGTATAGCCGTAGAACAGTCCTAATACTATGGCATAACAGACCTGGAACCAGTCAAACGAGAATGTGACTATGTCAACATGCGCTATGCCAAAAAGGACAGCTGCGATCACTATGGCAATCACTTTGTCTTTTTTACTGCCTGTCTTAAGACATGAAAGAAGCAGAGTAATGGGCAATGAACGGAACATTATCTCTTCTGAAGGCCCCGAAAGAAGCAGCTGGAAGCCGAGATATCCTGTGATATTTACCGCATTCAGTTCATGATCAAAAGTGCCTATCTTTCCGGTGAAAGAACCGGCGATATATAAGATTACATGATACGCCAGCAAGACAGCGCAGAAGATAAGTGTGTATTTAATGCCTTTAGGGTCATACTTCGGGGCGAGTTTGAAGCCTTCTGCTTTCTTCGTTTTAACGAGAATGAAGATCAGTAAGAGTGCAAAGAGCATCTGGAGTATGTGATGGACAGACAAGCGCGCAAAAAGGTTTTCTTTATCAAAAGAAGAGAAATCTATCCGGCATGCAGCATACCACGCCAGGTAGCTTGAAAGATACTGCACGGCAAATAACGCTGCCGTTATCAGAGCTGCAAAAGCATATCTTTTCTTGTTACTGCCGGTCTGTTCCATTTGCTTATAACTGTTTAGCAAGAAAATATTTGGAAAGCTTCGGATCTTTGTCTTCTCTTACAAACTCAACTTCGTAGCCGAGCTTCTTATAGAATTCCGGTGCCTGGAAGCCGAATGTCGTAAGAGTGATCTTGTCGTAACCTTTGCCGCGGTAATTATCTTCAACAGCGCGAACCAGCTTGCTTCCGATGCCGCCTTTTCTTACGGATGAAGCAACGATCAGATCGCCTATATGCACCTCGTTATAGTAAGCGCGGCCGGTGATAACACCAAGAATCTTGCCGTCCTCTTCAGCGGCAAAACAGAACTCGTCGTAATTTAAAACGACACCATTCTGTTCACCATATGCTGAGAATTCCTTATTAATGAACTCTCCCAATCTGTCGTCTACTTCGTCAAATCTCTTAATATCCATATATCGTAAATTCCTTTATTTCGAGCGCTTGAAGATCATCTTGGTCATGTTGCCGTCTGTGCCTGTGTAATAGGTCATGTAATTGCCGCTGACCTCTACCGAAGCAAAAGTTATCTTATCCGTGATCTTAAATTCGTATCTGTTGTCACCTTTATCAGTCAGCTTCATATCGAACTTAATGTCCTTGGATGCGCCCGGAATGGAGCATGTGTAATGGACCGCATCGCCTTCGATCACGTAGATCTCGTTGATGCGCATATCTTCAAGTTCTTTCTTGCTGATCTTGTTGCCGTCGCTCTCTATTTCTTCATAGAGTTCCCATTTGCCCTGAATGCCCTTATCTGCGCAGCCCGCGAAAAGGAACACGCACATAAACAAAGCAATTACCGCGAAGACTTTTTTCTTCATTTACTTACCTCAGAAATTGAACTGCATAAAGTTGCCATTGTGCTTGAACCCGTATGCAGTATACAGCTTGACGCCCATGTCGGAAGCCGTGATCTGCACGCATCCGCAGCCATAAGCTCTTGCTTCCTCAACTACGCGGTGAAGAAGTTCTTTGGCGATACCCATGCGCCTGTAGGAAGGGTCTGTAAACATGCTCGATAAAAGTCCGATCCGGCCCGTGGGGCAGCTAAAATACGGCGGCTTCTCGACAAAGGACATGCCGCTCGTGCCGATTATCTTTTCGCCGTCTAAAGCGAGCCAGGACACGAACGTGCCGTCTGCTAAATGGCGCAGATAGTAATCCTTAAGAGCAGGCACCAGATCGATGTCTTCGGTCGCGCCCTCTTCCCTCAGCTGCGTGATGCGCATCGAGATAAACGTATCCAGATCATCCTGGCCCAGTTTACGGTATGTAATCTCCATTTTATCCTCCATTATCTGATGCCTGATCTGATCCTGCTTACGTCCATGACGCCTTTTCTGTCAGGATCTTCGAAGACCTTTATTCTGCGGCCGCACCTGGCTATTATGACGCCGTCGCCCGGCTCGACTGCCGATGAGACCTCCTTGTCGACGGTATAGCTCATCAGTGTCTCATCGCGGTCTTCAAAATAAATATCAAACACAAACTGATATGAAGTGTTCCTTCCGTCCTTGTTCTCCTGCTCTCTTGAAGATGCCAGCACGACGCCTCTTCTGATCTCCTTGATGCTTCTGAAGTATCCGAAAATGATATACCCCGTAATGAAGATAGCGGCGCCGAACAGGCCCACTGCAATGACCTCATAAACAATGTTGTCGACCGGCAGGAGGCAGAAATTAACGAAGTACCACGAGCACGCCAGAAACGCGATACTAAGAAGGATTATGTATACGATATTGGATCTGATATGTGCTTTCCTGATACGCTTGATCACGTCTTTGTCGCTCTCTTGAACCTTGTCGAAAACAAGATCTGAGACAGAGACTGACTTCTTAAGATAATCCGAATAATGATCAGCCATCTTAACTCCTCCCGATAATCCCCAAAATCAATATCATTATAACTTATCGAAAACCTTCGCATCTTTTTTCTGCTGGATCCTTAAGTAGTAGCCGGCGATCATGGAAGACAGCATCGTCGTAAGGATCAGCACTGTAAAGAACTCAAGACTGATTATGTTATAAGAGTATGCGACCGTGGCAAGAACGATGCCCGGTCCCCCTCTTGCATTCATAGTTATCGCAAAGTTCATTCTGGTGCTCATCTTAAGGCCGGACGGCAGGAGCAGGATCCATGTTCCGATAAATTCCAGGCCGAATGCTATAGCGAAGAACAACAGAAATCTCGCGACTGAGAAATCATGTACCACGTTAAGCTGGATCCCGACCAGCGCAAAATAGATCGGAATAAAGAACGAGAAGGCGATGTGCTCCAATGCATGCATGCGCGACTTAACGTTCTCTTCCGTGCCGAACACTGCCTTGATCAGGTATCCGACAACAAATGCTGAATACATGATGTTGATGCCTGCGATATAAAGGAGTCCGCATGCAAGGAGCAGGACCACAAAGCTCAGAGAATAAAAGGTCACGGGCTTCCACTCGCTCTTAACCTGCTTAATGAATCTGGAGATCAACGCAATAGCAACGAATATGCCGATCGTGACCGCTACGATCACGATCATCTCAACAAGCTTTATCTCGCCCGACTGTGCGATCCTTGTCGCAACATTTAAGAGCACCCAGAGGCACAGATCCTGGAACGTCGATACCGTAAGGACCGTGTTCGAGAACTTCGTGTTCATGATGCCCATATCAAAGAAGATCTTTGATATTACAGGGATCGATGTGATCGCTACGCCGATCGCAAAAACAATACAATATGCGGTCTCATTGTTGATGCTTCCCATAAAGTGCTCTTTGAACATTCCGAAGAACGGAATGCTGCCGGCCATAGGAAGGATCGTGGCACCGATGAAGACGAGGCTTATCGTTTTCGCATTCGTCTTATCGACTTTGATATCTGTGTTGTATCCTGACAGGAACATCAGGAAGATAAGGCCTAACTGATAGAAGATATTCAGCACTTTTCCCTCTTCGGGATAAGCGAAAAAGACCTGCTCCGACAAAGCCGGAAGCAGCAGGAAAAGGCACGAACCTCCGAGTATCATGCCCCCTAATATCTCGCCTACCACGCGCGGTCCCTTGATTTTCTCCATCAAGGTTCCGAAGCAGAACGCAAAAAGCAGAAGCAGCGCGAGCGCAATAAGTGTAATGATTATCTCTTTCTCGGAAAGTGTTGCAAGTCTCATATCAAGCCTTCAGGATATCCTTTAGTTTATCGTCAGTTGTAAGAATCGCCTTAGCCAGTTCCCTGTACTTCTCCTCGTGAAGATAAGTATGGCGGTGAGGCTTTATGGAAGGCGCCATATCGATAGCCTTTGCAAAGTCTTCAGCCTTCAGCTCGAGCGTTGCACAATAGTCCCAGAAACCAGTCTTCGTAAAGATCGTATCTACTCTCTTCCATCTGTGATCTAAGATCTTGCACATGATGTAAGTTGCGATGCCGACCTGAACGCCGTGAAGCTGCGGGCGCTCCAGGAATGAATCCAAAGCATGTGAGATAAGGTGCTCACTGCCGGATGTCGGAGCAGAAGATCCGGCGATCTCGTTTGCGACGCCGCTCATTGCGAGGGAATCCAAGAGTTCTTTAAGGAACAGGTCTTCCTCCATGGATTCGAAAGGTGTTCTGACGAATGAATTGACGGCTTTTTTCGCGACCATAAATGCGAAATCATTAACTTCGTCGCGCGCTCTTGATGACGTCAGTGTCGACCAGGATTCCGTAAGCCATCTTCGCGGGGAGCGATTTCCTGTGACCGTCAACGATGAGCGACGCGGACGAACTTGAGAAGCCGTCGGACGAAGAGCTCGTAGGAACACTTATGAAAGGAATGCGCAGTACATAGCCGATGTATTTAGCAGCGTCTATTACCTTGCCGCCGCCCATGCCGATGACCGCCTGGGTCTTGTTCGGAAGCTCGAAGGCAAGCTCTGTTATATCGTTGAAGTCTACCGTATCCATCTCCTGGTGGTGCAGTACCTTGACGCCCGCCTTTTCGAAGGAATCGAAAACAATGTCACCGAACATCGATGTAAGTCCGTTGCCGAAGAGGATAACGACCTGTGTAAAGCCGGCATCCTTTAAATATTCACCGATATTGGCTGTAACGCCTCTCTCGATCTTAAGGATAGGGGGAATGGAAATCTCGTCTTTTGGCATAAATCATGTCCTCTCTTTCTTAGCCGATTACTTCAGGAACAACCTTTGTAAGCTCGTCAAAACTGTTTATAACAGGGACTTCGGTATTAATGGTGCCGAATCCGTATTTAGCATGGATAAAAGGCAGACCGGCCTTTGCCGTCGCATCGTAGTCACTCTGGATATCGCCTACGTAGCAGGCATCTGTAAGCCCGTTGCGCTCTGCTAAGAGCTTTATATTCTCATCCTTTTGCAGGAAGTTATAGTACCCAAGGAAAGCTTCGATATAACCTGCCTGGCAGTTGCTTACAATATAGATGTGATAGCCCATCTCCTTAAGCTTCCCCCAGGTCTCAACAACGCCATCGTAGAGGATGCCGCCGTTCTCTCTTAAGTATTCATTCTCATATTCTTCGCACGCATAGCGGAGAGCATCTCTCTCAGGCCCCTTCTCCGTATAAGTGAAAAGGTCATCAGCGATCTTATCCATCGGCTTTCCCATGTTGCGCTGGATGTCTTCACGGGTAACTACTTTGTCGGTAAAACCGGCTTCCTGAACCTTTACCGTCCATGACTTTGCAACGTTCTCGGAAGAATCCCAGACCGTGCCGTCCATATCAAAAATAACGCCCTTTTTCATCTTCACTCCTGACCTCGATTCCCAAATATGTGTTTATCTCTTTCCGCGTTCTTAAGAAGGACCTCAGGAACATTGTGTTTCTTCTCAGCATAAGGATCAACGCCGTAGTCTGCAAACAGGAAATACTTCTCATTCGTGACCGCATCATCGATCATGCGGTTATAGTGGATCCCTGTCCTTGAATATTCTTTAATATCGCACGAAGAATCACCGATGTCACTGTATTTCTTTAAGATCTTATAGGTGATAAGCAGTGCAAATGCCACGCCCGTAAAGATCAGGAATAAAATACCCATTACGGACATCATGAAAATACGTGAATTCAATGCTTCATCCATCAGCTCTGCCTCCTCTTTACAAAATTAAACATCGCTTCAGACTGGGCAAGCTTAAGATTCTTCAATATCCTTCTAAGCCCGTTGAATCCTACGGTAAAACTTATAGTCGAAGTGGCAAGCAGAGTACCGGCACCTGCTGCCCAGAAGAAAGTAACGATCTCTGCCACTCCTCCCCTTACAACAAAGAACAGTGCAACGATGAAAGCTATGACAAGAATAAACGTCGTTATAGCGATAGCCCAGATCTTCTTATTCTGCCACGGCAAAGTACCCGTCACCTTCCCTGTCTGTCCGTTAACAAGCACAGTGTAAGGTTTGCCGTTATACTTGAACGTCAGGAACCACACAGGGAACATCATGTAGACCGGATCATCCTGGATATCGGCCCAGTAGATCGAATCCCTGATCTTCACATTTCGCGCGTTCCTCGGAATGCTCTTTACCACCTCGTCAGCGAAAAGCTTGTGGCATCTTTTCGACGCCGAC
>CADCJM010000072.1 GCA_902801755.1 Oscillospiraceae bacterium | reverse complement strand
GATCACCTTTATGGCATCGAAAATAAGGTCTTCATCTATCTCAGGATCGCCTGCCCTGTTTACGAAACCGACATAGCGGTGACCGGTCTCATTGTCTTTGAGGATGACGTCGCCGGTGTAACGCTTTTCGAGCTGCTCCTTGAATGTGAAATTAAAGATTCCAAGACCTTCAACAAAGCTGCCGTCGGGAGATGTAATTCCCTTGCCAAGAATGTCATAGCTGTTGCCTGTAAAGAGCATCGGAACGCCGTCATCGATTGCCTTGATGAGGCTGTCTTTGAACTGCGCTAAGTGCTTTGCGGTAAGGTTTCTGTTCGACTCATAACCAGAGCCCATGTAGACGAAATCAACGTCTTCAAAACTGATATCTGTGTCAGTTATCGTGCGCTTGATAATGCTGACTTCAAAGCCCTGGTCCTCAAGCCTCTTGGTGAGGATCCTGACGTTGCCGTTGTCGCCGTAAAGGCTCATGAAATCGGGATACAAGTAAAGGATATTCACGTTCATGCGAGTTCCCTCCTTGTAACGATCGATAAGATCTTCTCTTTGTCAGAGAAGCATGTGATCACATATAAGAATGAATCGAGATTGTGTGAGCAGTATTCGGCCGCATCGGTAACAAGTTCGAACATCTCTATCTTGTCTTCAGGAGCGCCTGCAAGTTCAAATCTTACGGCAAGATCGTCGCAGTACTGGCCGGCGAGGATTATCTTGTCGATATCAGCTCCTTTGAGCTTCTCGAAATTAATATCCCAGAGCCAGCTCGAATCAGAAGTGTAGTACTTGCGGCTGATCGCATCGACAATAAACATAACGCTCTTCTTGCGCTTGTCAGATACGACAACATCGATAGACCGGTCGTAGGATACGGAATTCTCGTGCTTGGAAAGAAGGAGCCTTCCGTCGAGCTTGCCAAGAGTAAAATCAGAGATCCTTCCTGACTTCAGGATGTAACCGCCCAATGCTTCAGCTGCCTTCTGAGGATCGATCCCTGAAGTTACTGCTGCAGTAAAAGCAGCGAGGATATTGTAGCAGTGGTAGATTCCCGTAAAGAAAACAGGGATCTCATATTTGCCGTCGATCGTTATAGAAGCCTTTCCCGCCTCTTCCTTTGTGGAAGTCAGGGTGTGGTCTGTATCGTGGCGTTCAAAGCCGCACTCAGTGCACCTGAACTTGCCGATGTGATTGTAGTGGTAATACTCGTATGTCATAGGCTTCTTGCAGACAGGGCAGTACTTGCCGTCGTCGTAGATGCCTTCGTTAGTCTCTTTGTCAGTTGGGAGCCTGTCAGCACCGAAATAGATAGTGCCGGGCCTGTCCTTGCCGAAGCTTGCGACGAGCGGATCGTCGGCATTAAGGATAAGTGTCATGTCATCGTAGACAGCCTGGCTTATGATGCTCTTGATGAACTCGGGATGGCCGTTTCTGGTCATCTGGTCCCTGTAAAGGTTGTTGATCACGTAATACTTGGGATGGAAGAACTTAAAGATATGTCTGGAATACCTCTCGTCAGCCTCAAGAAGGACGACGTCGCTCCTGACTTTGCCTCCCAACGTACAGTCGCCGGCAAGGAACGTGACGACGCCTTCGATCTGGTTGGAACCCTCTTTGTTATAAGCGACCTTAAGGCCGTTGCTCTTAAGGACGTGGGCGATCATTTCGACTGTGGAAGTCTTGCCGTTAGAACCTGTAACGGCGATGGAAAGTTCCGGCAGCTTTAAGTGTGAAAGTATATCAGGGCAGATCTTAAGGGCATACTTGCCGGGCAAGCTCGAGCCGCGCCCGAAAAGCTTTGCCAAACATCTCACCACTTTGCAAACCAGAATTGCTGTAAACGCTCTTATCTTCATAGGTTGCAATTATAACATGAGGAGCATTATCTTTTAAATAATAAATTCTCCGGCGCGAAAAACATCCTCATTTTTGCCCTAAAACGTTGCCGGCTCTGATTTGGACGGAGTTTTCGAACACTTTTTGTCGAGGGTGTTTACATTTTCGGATAGTGGTATATAATTGCGGCATGACTAATTTTGCATTTACATGGCGTGAGTTTTCATTTTTTGCCTTTACGAGTAGGGGTAATTAGTTCACTGCATGTAAATAAATAACTTGATTTACGTAGATTATAGGGCCCCGCAGTGAACAAGACTGTGGGGCTTTTAATTTGTCAGGAGGAAAGAAACATGACACAGAAACAGGCCGGAAAGCGAATTGAAGAGATCGATGAGCAGATCAAGGAGCTCTTCAAGGAAAGATTGGAAGCGAGCAAGATGGCAAATGAGACCCTTACGAAGTCTGAGATCGCTTTGAAGAGCAGACGCTATGAGAGGAGCTACCTTGCAGGACTTGAGAGTTCTAACCAGCTGATCGATAACTATGAGAGAGTGCTCTTTTCGACGATGTTCAACTTAAGCCACTCATACCGCAATACGGAGTACGGCACGAGGACTGAGCTCGCTGACCAGATCAGGAAGGCTTTGGAGACCACTCCGCAGGAACTTCCCAAGTCGCCCATGGTTGCCTGTCAGGGTATTGAGGGTGCTTACTCACAGATCGCAACAGATAAGATCTTCCGCCACGCTAACATCATGTATTTCAGGACTTTCGACGGCGTTTTCCAGGCAGTTGAGTCCGGCCTTTGCAAATTCGGCATCCTCCCTATTGAGAACAGTTCATTCGGTTCAGTTACACAGGTTTACGACCTCATGGTCGACCACAAATTCCATATCGTTAAAGACTACAAATTAAGGATCAGCCACAAGCTCCTCGCAAATCACGGAACGAGATTCGACGATATCCGCGAGGTTTACTCACACAATCAGGCAATCGGCCAGTGCAGCAAGTTCCTTAAAGAGCATCCGGATATAAAGGTCAACATCGTTGAGAACACTGCAGTTGCAGCTAAGAGCGTTGCTGATTCAGGCCGCAGGGACGTTGCTGCGATCTCATCTTCAGACTGCCAGCAGCTTTATGGTCTGGAATCCGTAAGAGACGATATCCAGAACACTGACAATAACTACACAAGATTCATATGCATCACAAAAGAGCTCATGATCTTCCCCGGCGCATCAAAGACTTCCGTCATGCTCGCTTTGGGCCACACACCTGGTGCGCTCGCTGATACGCTCGCGAAGTTCTCTTCACTGGGCCTTAACCTCACAAAGATCGAATCACGTCCTATTCCGGGCAAGGATTTTGAATTCATGTTCTATCTTGATTTCGAAGCTTCCGTATATTCAGAAGACGTTATCGCGCTCCTTTGCGAACTCGACGCTGAGCCTACGGAATTCGCTTATCTCGGAACATATATCTGAAGGTTCAAACGATGCCTGTTTTACACCAAATTTATATATTTCGAAAATGGTGTAAAAACAGCCCCGTTTTTTACACCAAAACCTTTTTATTTTAAAAACGGTGTAAAACCATTAAGGAAATCCAGTTAAAGAATAAAACAGACGGTGCCTCTTACGAGACACCGCCTTTTTGTCTGCTTTTTTTCAGATAATTACCGGCCGAGCTGCGTTGCTATTCCAAAGAACAGAATGAGCATCGCGAAGATGTAATAGAGCAGCCAGACTGCCCAGAAGATCGTAAATCCGATGCCGGAATAACGGGCTCCTCTGCTGAGTGCCGAGCTTATCTTGATCTTGGTGGTGTGCATGCCGCCGCGCGCCAGATAGTCGAGAAGCGACTTCCTGTTCTTGGTTGCCATGTTGATCGCAATGATGCTGCCGACAGGAAGACTACTGATTGCTCCGGCAACGATTGCCTGAGTGAGGAACTCCTTTGAGACCGCAGGATAGTTGGGATCAATGGGCTGCTGTTGCTGCACCGGTGCCTGATACTGGTAAGTTTGCTGAGCCTGCTGATACTGAGGCTGTTGATACTGATTGTTATCCATACTAAAACTCCTTTATTCCAAAAAGTTGTTTTACAACAATCAGATTATATCAGAAATTCAGACTACAGTAGATGCCTCCTTCTTCTGCTGTGACAGCTGGAACTTGTCGAAGAGCTTGACGTACATAAGCGGAACGGCGCCGACGACGGCTGCGCTTGCCTGAATGCCGTTGGGGATAACTGATCCTAATGCGGCTTCAACGCCATACATAAACGGCAGTGATTCGAATGCGAAGTAGCCTGCGATCATGATAAGTTCTGTAACGACCGAGACGGAAAGTTTTCTCACAAGATGCGTCTTTCCTTCCGCATTTCTCTTAAGGAGGATTCCTGCGACGATGCCCATCACGCCTTTAATGATGAATGTTGCAACAGCGTACTGCGGATAGCCTGCGAAAAGATCTGCAAGTGTCGATCCGATCGCTGCCGGGAAAAAGGCCAGGGGGCCTAAGATATATGCGCTTACGAGTATTACGAGGTCGCCTAAGTTGATATGGCCTATCGCTGTCGGGATGTGAAGCTCCGTGCCGATAAATACCAGTGCTGCAAGCACGCCTGCGTATGCTATTTTCTTCAAGTTGTTTCTGTTGTTTTCTTTACTGCTCATTGTCATGTCCTTTCTTATCAAAAAACGGGAGCTCTTAAAGGACTCCCGCAGATAACCTGATTTATAGTTTTAGATCAAGATGGCATTCAACAGATGCCGGTCATTCGCGGGAGAGTGACTTCAAAACAACATTTATGATGCATCGTAGTTGTAGTAATGCTGTTCATGTTTGGTCTCTCCTTCCGTTTGATTTGCGAAGAATTTATCATCAATTGCCTACTATGTCAATAGGTCTATTATAGCCATTTTTTATAGCTTGTTATAGATTGCTTTTTACTGTCCTTCGGGATAGATAACAGGAAGCGTCGGGAGCTCTGTAGATACCGTCTGCTCAGGGATCTCAGATACGGGAATGATCGTGCCGTCAGGATTAAGTGATACAGGGATTCCGGATCCGTCCACCAGGGCCTTTGCGAATTCCTTTACAGATCCGATCTTGTGCTCGAAAAGCATGCCGCCCATAGGCTTATCATTAAAGAAATGGATATCGGAGCCGGAGGTCATGGGGAGGCCGAGCTTTGTGCAGTACTCGTATCCTAAAGCATTCATGTTCGCACTGTTAGCAGCGTTATAGACCTCAACGCCGTCACATGCAGTGGGAGCAAGCTTGATGTCTTCAAGATAATCTCTTTCCCTGTAGGGGTGGGCCTGGATCATGACGCCGCCTGCCTTGTGCACGGCTTCCAAAAGCTCATGCCTTGTCATGTCCATGATACACTCGTTGTCCAGAAGCCACTGCTTGTCGACTCCGTAGATCAGGTATTCGTCTTTCCAGAAATTGAACTCGATTCCGAACATGACATTGAAATCCTTGCCTTCAGCGGCTTTCAAAGCGCGCTCGTAACCAGAGCAGTAGATCTCAACTCTTTCCTTCCACGGGAGATCTTCGGGAACGCATGTATTGCCGTTGAAGAAATGGTCAGTAACGACCATGCCGGCATAACCCTTTGCCATCATGTAGGGAATGTAATCTTCACCATGCACTCTGCCGCATGCGCTTGCCTCGCATGTATGAAGATGCGTCTCGTATAAAAAGCCCATTAAGATACCTGATTTCTAATCTGAATTTTTCCTGCAAAATGCTAACACTCGCAGGCATTCAAATCAAGCAGACAAATGCGTCAATTATTCTCTTTATCCTTAAATACTCTGGAACCTGTAGCGCCCTTCTGGCCCTGATATTTGCCGTCGTAGGGATTCAATGCATAATCGTCCATCTTCGCGAAAACAAGCTGTCCGACTCTTCTTCCCGCCTTGAGTTCGATCGCGCATCTGTTGGCGTTATAAAGCTCCAACGTAATCTCGCCCTTAAAGCCCGGATCGACCCATCCTGCATTCTGGATGAATAGGCCCATTCTGCCTAATGAACTTCTGCCTTCAACGAATGCGGTAAGGTTGTTGGGGAGCTCGAAATATTCCATCGTCGTGGCAAGCACAAACTGGCCCGGCATGATGAGAAATGTATCAGTGGTTATCGTTTTGTATTTGATCTCATTTTCGAGAGTGATGACGCTGGAAGGCGTATCATCAACAATGCTGAAAGTATTGCCCAGGCGGATATCAACGCTTGCGGGCTGGATCTGAGGAGGTGTTACAGGCTCTATTGTAAGAGTCTTTTCTTCGAGCATTTTAAGTATTGTCTTGTCGGATAAGATCATAAATACAAGTCCCCGTTTCATGTGTGATAAAAATCATTATAACCATAAAACGGGGAACCTTATGTGACATTTGTAAAGGCAGGAAAAATGCCTTGGAATGGTCAGCCTTTGAGCAGAGCTCCGATATCGACGACGCTGAATTTTCTGATCTTCTCGTATTTCGAGAGGTCCTCATTGACCTTGTCGATGACTGCCTGCCAGTCGCCTTCGATGAAGGACTTATCCTTAACGAAGATATCGCAGGTAAGGAGGTCGTCCCTGATATAAGCTTTAACGGATGCGATCCTCGGATCTGCTTCCTTTACCTTGTCAGCGATCCTCTTGGAAGATACATTTTCGCCATTAAGAAGAACGAGCATCGTATCCTTCCTGCCCTTGACATAGACCATATTTCCGACGATCTTGCCAAGGTCTCCCGTGAGGAAATATCCGTCCTCGTTAAAGGCCCTTGCCGTTGCTTCAGGATCGTTAAGATAACCGTGGAAGACGTTAGGTCCTTTGATCGCAAGCTCACCGATCCCATCTTCATCAGGATCTATGACTTTTGCATCAACATACTCAAGAAGAGTGCCTGCGCTGTCCATGTCGGTAACGTCAGGATAGTCGATAGAAAAGCCCGATGAAGTCTCAGACAAAGCATATGCATTCATGGGGTTAATGCCCTGGTCGATGAATGCCTGACGGATGTCATAAGGCAGGCATGAGCCTCCGATAAAAAGATATCTCATCCTGCCGCCCAAAAGCATCTTCAAAGGCACGTTCATCGCCTTAGCGCCCTCACAGAACTTGACGCAGACAAGAGGAACAGCGCAGAAAACAGTAGGATGAACCATCATCATTTCCTGAGCCATATTCTTGATATCGCCTGTGAGGTAAATGCTGTAACCGAATACCAGGGAATAAAGGAAATTGAAGATCGAGCCGTATGTGTGGTTCAAAGGCAGGAACAGGTAGCACACATCGTTCGTGTCGACCTGGATCCTTCTTCCGAGTGCTTCGTAGCTTGAATAGATATTCTTGATCGAGAGCATGACCGCCTTGGGGAAAGATGTGGAGCCGCTTGTAAATACGATCTTTGCAGGCTTGTCCTCATCAACGGGTTCAAGCGCGAAAAGCTCTTTGCACGCTGCCTTTCCTTCTTCGAGCATCCTGTCGAAGTTTTCTTCAATAGAGACAAATTCAACATCCGGATATTTATCCTTCACAACGTTGATCTTGTCTTCGAGGCTCTTGCTGTAAAGCATTAAGCTGATCTCACATTTGCCGATAGCATAATCAAGATTGTCATCTTTCCAGTCCTTGTTAAGACCGATGCTTAATCCGACATAGTTCATGATGGCAACGTCAGAGATCATCCAGGCGATAGAGTTCGGGCTGTAGATGCCGATGTTCTTACCCTTGTAGCCATTATTTACGAGATAGGTTCCGAGATAATTTACCTTCTCGATAAACTCTCCCATCGTGATGCCTTCATACTTGCCGTCAACCATCTCGTGAATGTAAGGGAGGTCTTTCCATTTCTCATAGTCTGCTCTTAAAAACTTTTCGAGTTCGTTCATCTTTCTATCTTCCTTTCCAAAAGTACATATTCGTAGACACCGGTGATATCACCGTTAGCATAAGTCTGTGTTAATTTTCCGTCCCTCATGAGCGCACCGATGCTCGGAAGCCCTGACGCCATTAATTCCTTCATGATCGCGTAAACAAGAGCTTTTCCAAGTCCCCTGTGCTGCTGGTCAACGCCCATGTAGAGCATGACATAACGCTTCGGCTTTTTCTTTGTCATCAGGTTTAACCGCTCTTTCTTTAAACTAAATTAGATTGTCAAAAAAGAAACGATATTATTCTATAAAAATGTAAGCAGGCAGG
>CADCJM010000071.1 GCA_902801755.1 Oscillospiraceae bacterium | reverse complement strand
TGCTGGATCTGATAAAGAGTTACAGGGAGCTGCTTGTAAGATCTGATCGAATCTCTTACAGCCTCTGTGAAAGGCTCCTCGTGTGTGGGGCCTAAGCAGAAAGATCTGCCGCCTCTGTCTGTAAGTCTGAACATCTCGGGGCCGAACTTCTCCCATCTGCCTGAACCCTGGTATGCCTCAGCAGGAAGAAGTGCCGGCATGATGAGCTCCTGTGCTCCTGCCTTGTCCATCTCTTCCCTGATGACTGCCTCAACCTTTCTGTAAGTGCGGTAGCCCATGGGCATGAAGGAATAAACGCCGGATGCCATCTTGCGGATAAGACCCGCTCTAAGCATCAGTCTGTGTGAAGGAATCTCTGCATCTGCAGGTATTTCTCTCTGTGTAGCCAAAAAAAGTTCGGAAACTCTCATATTCTGCTCCCTATATTATTAAAATATTACGGGTGTAAGTATATACGAGAGGGGTGCTTTTTGCAATTTCCTTCGGGTAAATGTCCTTTTTGGTTTGTAATTGGCCGCGGGAGGGCAAATGGTCGGCAAAACATGCGGCGGTGCCGTTCATTTTGCCGTTCAAAAGGCCGTTTTGGGGCCAAACATGCGGCAAAACATGCGGCGGTGCCGTTCATTTCGCCGTTCAAAATGCCGTTTTGGGGCCAAACATGCGGCAAAACATGCGGCGGCGCCGTTCATTCTGCCGTTCAAAACACCGTTTTCGGGCAAAACATGCGGCAAAACATGCGGCAGCGCCGTTCATTCTGCTGTTCAAAACGAACTTATTACAAATTCCAGGCGGAATTCCAGGCGGCGCCGAGAGTTTGACCTGAAGATTGGGCTAAAAAGGCCTGAATTCCAGGCGGAATTCCAGGCGGCGCCGAGAGTTTGACCTGAAGTTTGAGCTAAAAAGGGCTGAATTCCAGGCGGAATTCCAGGCGGCGCCGGATGTTTAGCCTGGATTTTCGAGGACATGGTACATAACACAAAAAATAAAGCTGCCTCAGATGAGAGACAGCTCGAAAAGGCTTATAAATCAAGTATTCCGATGAGGAAGATGACGTCCAGGATACCGCATGCAATAAGGATCAGAGCACATATCAGGAGGGTCTTCGTACGCTTCTTTTCGACATCGTGCTCGGTCGTACCGTAGCTTGCTTTTCTAGCCGGTTTGCGGACACGTCCATACGACATTTGCTTTTCCCCCCTCGATCGTTCTCCCCTTGCAGGTGTCTAGATTATAGTCGCTTCCAATATGTCTTGCTTTGCATAGTTGTGACAATCAATTGACAAATTTCGAAAAACGCTTTACTCAAAATCACTTTTGCGGTAAAGGCGTTTTAGGGAAATTGCGGAAACATCCCTCAAAAATGCCCATTTTTTGCCTCGGGATAGCCAACTTTATCGATATGATATAATAATGTTGTAATTATGCCCGCATGTAATGGTGGCAAAACAAGGAGAATCTTCGGTTTTGAAGCTGGTAGGTATTAAAGAATTCTATAACATTACACGTTCCAAGATCGTCTCGGCCGTTAACTGCTGCATAGTTGTATCACTCTGTGCAACGGCTACTTTTGCTGTGGATTCCGCGATCGACCACACCAGCGTCCAGGCCCAGCCCATTGAGACTGAAGTAACGATCACTATTGTTTCCTACCCTGAAGGCTACGATCCGGAAGGCACTTCCTCTTCAGAGCCTGCGGATACATCAGAGACATCTTCCGAGCCTGCTGACACATCAGCAACAACTTCCACTGAAGCTTCCGCATCAGAAGGCTCCACAGAGAGTTCCGAAGAGACAACAACTTCTTCCGGCACTTCAGAGAGCACCACGGAATCCACAACGGCTGCCACAACTAAGGAAACGACTAAGGAAACGACTAAAGCAACCACCAAGGAGACCACGAAGGAAACAAAGCAGCAGATCACAGAATCCGAGCTTTATATAACTGTATATGCAACAACTACCGTAAATGTCAGAAAGGGCCCCGGCACTGATTATGCCAAGGTCAAGAACGTCTTTAAGGGCGATGCCATAGACGTTGTCGCTGTCACATCCAACGGCTGGTACAAGACATATAACGGCAATTACGTAAAGAAGTCTCTTACAAGCGAGACAAAGCCCAAGAACACAAATACACCTTCGCCTAAGCCCAAGCCGAAGGCAACAAATACAACAGCACCCAAGCCGAAGGCTACAAATACGACTGCACCTAAGCCTAAGGCTACAGCCACAACGGCACCCAAGCCCTCCGGCGAGTCCGTAAAGTGCAAGATCACTTTCTACGGTCCGCAGAAGCTCAAGGACGGCACCTACAGCAAGAGCACCGCTTCCGGCACGACCTGCACAGAAGGCCGTACTGTTGCTGCAGACTGGTCCATCTTCCCTAAGGGAACAAAGATCTACATCGAGAACGATCCTCTGGGCGGCGACGGATATTACACAGTCGAAGACAAGGGCGGCGCTGTAAAGGGCTACATTATCGACATCTACGCAGAAGACGGCGAGTCAGGCAACCACAAGACCTGCTACCGCAACGTTTCCGTGGTAAAAAAGTAAAGTTATCTCCAAATACTTTTCGCGAACTTAGGCGGAAAGTATTTGCATTTTTATGAAGGAAGAATTATGAGCAGCAATTCGAAAAGACACAGCTACAAAGACCCTAAGTACAAGAACACAAACCCCGTAAAGATCATTCCGTTAGGCGGCATCGGCGAGATCGGCAAGAACATGACCGCCTTTGAATACAACAACGACATCATAATCGTCGACTGCGGCATGAGCTTTCCCGAAGAGAACATGCCCGGCGTCGACTGCGTGATCCCTGATTTCACATATATCAGAAGGAATCACGAGAAACTTAAGGGCATCGTCATCACGCACGGCCACGAGGACCACATCGGCGCACTGCCCTATTTCCTAAGGGAATTCAAGTGCCCTGTTTTCGGCGGCACGATGGCGATCGAGCTCATCAAGTTAAAGCTCCAGGACAAGAACGTCCCGATGGAAGGCATCAAGCTCTCGACATGCAAGAACGGCGACATCATCCGCTTCGGCAATTCCTTCTCCGTTGAATTCATCAGAGTCAACCACTCGATCGCAGATTCATATGCGCTCTGCATCAACACGCCCGCCGGCAGGATCGTTCATTCCGGCGACTTCAAGATCGACTACACGCCGATCAACGGCAAGACCATTAACCTTCAGCGCTTAGGCGAGCTCGGCAAGGAAGGCGTCCTCATGTTCATGTGTGAGTCCACGAATGTCGAGATCGACGGCTTTTCGCCCTCCGAAAAGCATGTCGGCGAGGCATTCTCCTCTTTATTCCGTAAAGCAGAAGGCCGCATAATCGTTGCCACCTTCTCATCGCACGTCCACCGCATGCAGCAGATCATCACCGCAGCCGAGAAATACGGCCGCCACGTCTGCCTGTCCGGCCGTTCGATGGTCCAGGTATTCAATATTGCAAACCAGCTCGGCTACATCGACATCAAGCCCGACACTCTGATCGACATCGACGCGATCGACAACTACCCTGACAACAGGATCGTTGTCCTTACGACCGGTTCCCAGGCTGAGCCCATGAGCGCGCTCACACGTATGGCTTACTCCTCTCACCGCTCCGTCGATATCACAAAGGGCGACACGGTAATCATCTCCGCAGACCCCATCCCGGGCAACGAGAAGCCTATCTACAGAGTCATCAACGAGCTCTACAAAAAGGGCGCACACGTTATCTACCAGTCGCTCGCCGACGTCCACGTCTCCGGCCACGCATACAGGGACGAGCTCATGATGCTGCACACCCTGATCAAGCCGAAGTACTTCATCCCTGTTCACGGTGAATACCGCATGCTCTGCCTCCACAAGGAGATGGCAGAAAGCCTTGGCATGAACGAGGAAAACATCTGCATTCTTGAGAACGGTGCCGTATTAGAGCTCACTGAAGACTCCGCAAAGATCGCAGATCACGTTCCCGCAGCTCCCGTTCTTATCGACGGCACAGGCACGGTAGACGCTGATGACAGGGTACTGTCCGACAGAATCCATCTCTCAGAGGACGGGTGCCTCGCGATCGCCATCACGGTCGACGAAGAGACTGGCGATCTTGCCTGCTCCCCTGCCGTTAATTCGATCGGCTGCTTCGATGAAGACGAGAACCAGGATGTCCTCTATGAACTCATCTCCGACAAGGTCGACGACCTCTTAAAGCAGGCCAGCAACAAAGCCGGCAGCGTCGAAGCCTTCCTCCAGAAGCGCAATTTCAGGGAGCAGATCAAGAACTTCGTATACTCCAAGTCCGGCCGCCGCCCGATGATAATCTTCAACATCAGTTATGTCGGCGGATACAGTGACGATGAGTATTACGGGGATAAATAAATTATTCCGGTTGCAATTTTGCCCCTAACGCCCGTGTTTACGCACCCTCAGGGGCATTATTTTCTCCTCAGGGGCAAACCTACCGACAAAAATGCAGAAATCCTGGAAATTGTCTGTAGGTGAAGCATTTCGAAGCTCCCAATAATAAAGAACCTACCGACAAAAATGCAAAAATTCTGGAAATTGTCTGTAGGTGAAGCGTTTCGAAGCCTAAATAATAAAAAACCTACCGACAAAGATGCAGAAATCCTCGAAATTGTCTGTAGGGGAAGCATTTCGAAGCCTAAATAATAAAAAACCTACCGACAAAAATCGGCAGGCTAAGCATTTACAGATATATTCAGATCAGTTCCTGATTACATCCACAACATCCTTGACGCGCAGGATCCTGTCACAGGTCCTGTCGAGCTGCTCACGGCCTGAGATGTTGATAGTAACGAAGATGCGCGCTTCAGGGCCGTCTACTACGGTGTTGAGCTTGACGATGTTGATCTTCTCTTCAGCGATCTTATCAAGAACATCGATGAGAAGGCCGTTTCTGTCCATGGCAACGACGACGAGCTGTACGTCGTAGCTTGAGAACTTGGCCTTGGAGAGCCATCTTACGGCAACAAGGCGCTGGTATCTTTCCTCGTCCTTCGGTGAGTTTTCGCGGTTCTTGATTATATTCAGAATATTCTTGCAGTTGACCTTGTGGATGCCGACGCCTTTCTCCTGGGTTACATATCCGATGATCTCATCGCCGAAGACGGGGTGGCAGCACTTGGAAATGTGTGTCGCGATCGATTCAAGTCCGTTAACGACAACGGCATCATTGCTCTGGGCACGTCTTGCGGCGTCAGTGCGCGCGCCTCTGGAAGGCTTTGCAGCGGCTGCGGCAGCGAGAGCTTCATTGCCCTTGGGCGTGCCGGGAGCGACAGTCTGGTGAGGATCTGTCGTATTAAGAGCGTTGATCTTTGCAACATCGTAATCGACGACCTGCTTGGAGGTCTCGGGTGATTTTGTTTTCGAGCTCTTGGAATTACGTGTCTGGTCAGCTTTGCCGAGTTCTATCGGAAGTTCGTTCGGGCTGTATGCGACGTTGCCGTCTGCAGTTACGCGGTAACCAAGGGCGCGGCGCTCTTCTTCACTTATATTGCGGATGTAGTCGTCACGCAGGCGCGAAAAGACCTTGCTGACGCTGATAGAGCCGTAGCCCAGGGCTGCGAACATATCATCGAGATTCTGGAAGTTATTGCGCTTTAAGATGGTCTCAATGGACTTATGCATAAGGAGCTTCGCGGGATCGAAGCCGTTACGGGTGATCTCGTTCGTTAAGAGCTCGCGGCCGGTCGTGATGTTGTCAGCACGCGCCTCGCGCTTGAACCAGGAATTGATCTTGGACTTGGCGTTTGCAGTGCGCGCGATGGATACCCAGTCACGTGAAGGGCCCTTGACGAGCTTGGACGAGGACTGGATCTCAACGATGTCGCTGTTCTTAAGTTCGTAGGACAGCGGGACGATACGGCCGTTTACCTTGGCGCCGTGCATGTGGTTGCCGATGCCGGAGTGGATCGCATACGCGAAGTCGATCGGACATGAACCCTTGGGGAGCTTGATTACTTCGTGCTTAGGTGTGTATACGAAAATCTCGTCCGGAGCGATATTCATCTTGAAGGATTCAAGGAACTCACCGGAGTCCGTAAGCTCGTTCTGCGAGTCGATGATCTGCCTCATCTCGTTGATCTTCGTGTCGTATCTGTCAGCCTTGAATTCCTGAGAATTGCCGGCTTCCTTGTAATGCCAGTGCGCAGCGATACCGAACTCTGCGATCTGGTGCATCGCAAATGTCCTTATCTGCACTTCAAAAGGCGTGCCTGTGTGGCTTACGACAGTCGTATGGATCGACTGGTACTTGTTCTCCTTGGGCATCGCGATATAGTCCTTGAAACGGCCCGGAACGTGCTGGTACATCTCGTGGATGATACCTAATACCTGATAGCACTCGATGACTTCGTCAACAATGATCCTGCACGCGAAAAGGTCATAGATCTCATCGATCGTCTTGCCCTTCTCGTGCATCTTCTTGTAGATGCTGTAGAAGTGCTTCGGACGTCCTTCGATATCGTAATGAACGATGCCGTTCTCCTCGAGCTTTGCGCGGATCTCAGAGACAACGTCCTCCATGAAGTTCTCTCTCTGGGTGCGGTTGCCGTTAACGAGCTTTACGAGTTCATAGTAATCGTCGGGATGGAGATATCTTAAGCAAAGGTCCTCTAATTCCCACTTGATCTTATAGATACCGAACCTGCCTGCAAAAGGAACGTAGATATCTAAAGTCTCCTGAGCCTTTTCGATCTGTTTCTCAGGGCTCATGGACTTCAAAGTCCTCATATTGTGCAGACGGTCAGCAAGCTTGATGAAGATGACTCTGATGTCGTCTGTCAGCGCGATGAACATCTTACGGACGTTCGACGCCTGGATGTCCTGCTTGGAGTTATAGATAACATTGTCGAGACTCAGATTGAGCTTTGTAACGCCGTCAACGAGGCTGCATACGACAGGTCCGAACTTCTCCGTGACCATTGCGTCGTCAACGATCGTATCTTCGATCGTATCGTGAAGGAGCGCTGCGATGATGGTATTAACGTCGACCTTGAGGTCAGCCAGGATCATGGCGACCGCAACAGGGTGCGTGATATAAGGCTCGCCAGTCTTACGCTTCTGGTGGCGGTGTGCCTTGAATGCGAAAATGAAAGCCTTCTCGAGCTTCTCATTATCCTTCTCGATGTCTTTCTCATCGAGATTTGCAGCCCTGGCATAATCGTCGTAGAGCTTCGTTATCTCGTGAAATTTCTCCTCGAGATCCTGGGGGATTTCAGGCCTGATGCTGTCGTCCTGAAGATACGCGCGCTCAGCTTCCGCCTGCACGACTTCTTCAGTTATGGCATCAAATGTCTTGTCATTCTTGGCCTTACTCACCTTGTATTCTCCTATAGACCTCAGAATCACTGAGTTTTACTTTGTCACCCGTTGCCAGGATGTTGAAGCAGACCCTCATAGGCTTTATCGTTCTAAGCCTTATCAGTCTGCAGTCAGCGAAAACCTCGAGGCACCGCTTCAGCTGGAACGGAGTCACCGATACATCATAATTGTTTGATACTAATCTTGCAAGAAGGTCTAAGTCGGCCGTGGACATCGCCGTGCCTCCGAAACGCTCGATAGCCTTGTAACAGGCGCCATATTGCTCGGGTGTCGGCTTCATCTGGCAGGCAATATCCTCTCCGGGCGCCATTTTCGCGATCTGGGTCATAGCAAGCCCGCTCGTATAGAGCTTTTCCGCAATATCAGCCTTCTTCCACATAAAGCCGTCGCCCATGTGAGGCCTGATGTCCTCAAGATGAAGGCTCAGAGAGGTCTCGCCCCTGTAGCAGTATTCATTGAGCGTATAAGCGATGTCGACCTTATCGCCTGATCTGAGGATATTGAAATAGTCGCCCATGCCAAAGCCCACAGCCGAGATATTCGCTTTGCCGTTTGCATCAGTCAGGTCGAGCCTTATGTGCGCGCCCTGGCTCATCTGGGCAATGCCCGTAATGACAAGATCTCTTGTAACAAAGACCGGCTTCGGATTGCCGATGCCAAAAGGCCTTAACTTGCTTACTTCGTTATATGAATCAAAGTCCAGTCCTTCCGGCATGATCTCGCATTCAGCGTTGATCGCATCATCTTCAGAGTCTTCGCCGGA
>CADCJM010000070.1 GCA_902801755.1 Oscillospiraceae bacterium | reverse complement strand
CGGCTGATCATGTAAACGTTATGTCCTTTGCTGACATAGCAGTTCGCAATCTGATGTATGCAGTTGCCGGTAGCAGAGAAGTTAGGATAGTAACTGCCGCTTACCAAAACGATATTGTATGCCATTAATCCTTCTCCCCTGCCTTCAGCTGTTCTTCGTAAAAATCAGTGAGCATGCTGCCTGAGCCTGCTCTCGAATAGCGGCTTTCCCTTAAGATCTTATTGCCGTTGCTGCGGTCAATGTTCTTCTCAAGTGATGCGATTATTGCATCAGCCCATTTGCTTATGTCTTCTTCAAGCGGAATAAACTGAACGTCTCCCGTGATATTAACTTCCGGTGGGAACTTATCCGAGACAACACAAGGAAGGCCTGAAGCTTCTGCTTCAATGCATGCAAGGCCGAAGCCTTCGCCTTTGCTCGGAAGGAAGAACACGTCCATGGCGTGATAAAGGTTCTTTAAGTCGTCGCGGCTTCCAAGCATGCGGATCCTGTCAGACAGGCCCTTTTCCTCAATGCAGTTCTTAGTCTGCTCATCGAGCGGGCCGCTCCCGATCCACCAGTATTCGATGTCATCGCGCCTCTTTAAGACTTCTTCCATGACGTTCACAGCAAAGATAGGATTCTTTGCTTCGGCAAGTCTTCCGACAGTTGCGACAACGTACTTCCTTGAAACCTTCTCATCCGCGCGCACCTGCTCACGCTTAGCTTCGTCGAAAACATAATCATCAGTGTCGATGATGTTCGGTATGACCGTAAAATCCTTATCGCCGAACATCGCTTTGCCGGCTACTGATGAACATGCCGTATAGCAGTTGGCTTTTTTAATCAGCATCGGCAGCAGGAGCCTGTTTATCTTCTCCTTAAGGCCGGTCTCGCCGAGATTGATCGCATGGGAATGAAGGATCCTCACAGGGATCTTTTTCTTCGCATACTTCATTATCGGCAGCGACTTTAAGATGATGTTGTCGTGAATGATGTCGTAGTCGTGATCTTGAATGACTTTTTTCGCGAGCTTGATATGCTTAACGGGGTGCTCGAGAAGAGGCCCTAAGAAAAAGACCTCCGAACCGTTAGATCGAACTTCATCTATATATGGTGAATCGACGTAGGACAGAGTGACAAAGTCGATCTGGACCCTGCCGTGATCGACATTGCGGTAATAATTCATGGCAAAGTTCGTAACACCGCTAGAGACGCGGAGATTCGGAACCATCATGAGCACTCTGATCTTGCCGTCTTTCATTTATACCTTCTCGAAAAATGTATCAGGCCTGTCAGGATTAAAGATCTCATTGCAGGTCATGACCGTTACAAGATCTTCAGTGTCAGACAGATTGATAATGTTGTGTGTCCAGCCGGGGATCATGTGGACAGCTTCGATCTTATCGCCGGAAACATCGAACTCGACGGTCTCGCCGGTGTTGATGTTGCGCTCCTGGATAAGTGCATGCCCCTTAACGACGATAAAGAGCTCCCACTTGGAATTGTGCCAGTGCTGGCCCTTCGTGATGCCGGGTTTGCTGATATTGATCGATACCTGGCCGCAGTCCTCAGTGTGAACGAGCTCGGTAAATGAGCCCCTGTCGTCGACATTCATCTTCAGTGCATATTTGAACTTGTCTGCGGGAAGATATGAAAGATAAAGGCTGTAGAGCTTCTTTGCAAAAGATCCGTCCGGCATCTTGGGCATCATGAGCGTCTTAGGCTGAGCTTTGAACTGCTCCAGAAGATCCACGATCTCGCCGAGAGTAACCTTGTGGGTAACGGGTACATAGCAGAAGCGGCCGTCTTCTTTAGCGACTGTCTCAACGCCATCGAACTCGCAGTGCTGCTCCTTTCCTTCAAGAAGGTCAAACATGCCTTCAACAAGGTCATCAATGTAAAGGAGCTCGAGCTCAGTCGAGCGGTCATTTACCGTGAATTTCTCATCGTTTGCGACAGCCCAGCAGAATGTCGATACAGCTGAGTTGTACTTGGGTCTTGAGTGGCCCATGAGATTGGGAAATCTATATACTGCGACCTTCGCGCCGGTCTCTTCACCGTAGAAGAAGAAAAGGTCCTCGCCAGCCTTCTTGCTTCGGCCGTACTCCGAATCGCCAAAGCGTCCGGAAAGTGTCGCCTGTATGGAAGAACTCAGCATTATCGTTGCCTTGTTATCATGTGCTTTTAAGCAGTCTAAAAGCTCGCTTGCAAAGCCGAAGTTGCCCTTCATGAATTCTTCTGGGTCCTTCGGGCGGTTAACGCCTGCGAGGTTAAATACGAAGTCGCAGTCTCTGCAGTAATTGTCGAGATCTGCAGGAGTTGAATCGATGTCGTATTCGTAGATCTCATCGATCTGAATTCCCGGTCTGGTCTTGTTCTTGCCGTCCTTGATATTCTTCAGGTTATTTACAAGAGCGGTGCCGACCATTCCTTTCGCGCCGGTTACAAGGATCTTCATGAATCCTTCCTCCAGACCATCTTGTTTACTACGCCGACATAAGACTGAATGATCTTGACGACTTTGTCAGATACATTCTCGTCTATGTAATCCGGAACAGGGATTCCGTTGTCGCCGTTTGCAACCATCTCTACAGCCGTATCGACTGCCTGGAGGAGTCCCGTGGTGTCGATGCCTGAGAGTATGAAGCAGCCCTTGTCGAGCGCGTCAGGACGCTCTGTGGAAGTCCTGATGCATACTGCGGGGAACGGATTGCCGATCGATGTGAAGAAGCTGCTCTCTTCAGGAAGCGTGCCTGAATCCGATACGACTGCGAAAGCATTCATCTGCAGGCAGTTATAGTCGTGGAATCCCAAAGGCTCGTGCTGGATGACTCGTCTGTCGAGCTCAAAGCCTGATGCCTCAAGTCTCTTTCTTGATCTCGGGTGGCATGAGTAAAGGATCGGCATATCGTACTTCTCGGCCATCTTATTGATAGCTGTGAAAAGGGACAAGAAGTTCTTCTCTGTATCGATATTCTCTTCCCTGTGAGCAGAAAGGAGTATGTACTTGCCCTTCGTAAGGCCGAGCTTGGCGTGCACGTCTGATGCCTTGATCTTTTCAAGATTTGCGCGGAGGACTTCAGCCATCGGAGATCCTGTTACATAAGTTCTCTCCTTGGGAAGGCCGCAGTCAGCCAGGTAACGGCGCGCATGTTCGCTGTATGCGAGGTTGACGTCGGAAATGATATCAACGATGCGGCGGTTGGTCTCTTCAGGGAGGCACTCGTCCTTGCATCTGTTGCCTGCTTCCATGTGGAAGATCGGGATGTGGAGTCTTTTCGCGCCAATGACAGAAAGACAGGAATTCGTATCGCCCAAAACGAGCACTGCGTCAGGCTTAAGCTCAGCCATCTTCTTGTAGCTTGCTGCGATGATGTTGCCCATGGTCTCACCAAGGTCAGCGCCCACTGCGTCAAGATAAATATCAGGATCGTCAAGCTCCAGATCCTTGAAGAACACACCATTGAGGTTGTAATCGTAGTTCTGGCCCGTGTGAACGAGAAGCGTGTCAAAATACTTCCTGCACTTCTTGATCACTGCTGCCAGACGGATGATCTCAGGACGTGTGCCCACGATTATCATCAGCTTGATCTTACCGTTGTCTTTCCAGCCCGCATTACCCATAATCAATTCTCCAATCTGATTATTTCGAAAATTATTTCTTTACAACTGAACCGTCTTCAATATCAGCATCGTCTTCTACTGTGGCGCCCGTCGATACCGAAACGGTCGAACCTATCCTTACGCGGTCGCCCACATTAGTCAGAGCTCTTACCACAGAATTTGCATAGATGAGGCAGTAATTGCCGATCACGGAATCGTGGTGCGCTTCAACGCCCGAATTGAGGATCGTGCCGTCGCCGATCTGAGCGCTATTCTGAACCACTGCATTGTTGAGGATTATCACACCTTTGCCAAGCATGGCATAAGGACTTATATACGCGGAAGGGTCGATGATGTTGGGGAATTCAAAGCCTGCCGCTTCTGCCCTCTTATAGACCTCTTCCCTGAACTTGTTGTTGCCGATAGCAACAATGAGTTTTTTGTATTCTTCTGTGAATCTTTCAAGCTCAGTGGTCCTGCCGATCACGGGAACGTCATTTACGAGAGTGCCAATCTCCGGACCGTCGTCGATGAAAGCGCAATCGTATTCAAGAACCGCGTGTTCCAATACGACCCGCCCAAAACCACCGGCACCGACTATAAGGAGCTTATCTCTCATACGCTTCTCCACCGATCAAACGTGGCTGATTCCGTTCAGTTCCTCCTGAACATAATCTGTAGTCAGGATCTTCTTAACAACACCGTCGACATCAAGTCTTACTGTGTTGTGAGATGTGTAGCTCTCCTCAGCCTGGGTCTCAACCTTGCCCTGTACGAAGAACTTGTCGTAATTAAGATCTCTGTTGTCAGCAGCAACACGGAAGTACTTGCCCATATCCTCAGATCTGAGTCTCTCCTCACGTGTCATGAGTGTCTCATAGAGCTTCTCACCGTGACGTGTGCCGATAACATTTGTACCTGTATCGCCGAAGAGCTGCTGAACGCCCTTTGCGAGATCGCCGATCGTGGAAGCATCAGCCTTCTGGATGAAGAGGTCTCCCGGATTAGCGTTATTGAATGCGAATCTAACGAGATCGACTGCCTCATCAAGATTCATGAGGAATCGTGTCATCTCAGGATTTGTGATCGTGATAGGATTGCCTGATTTAATCTGGTCGATGAAAAGAGGGATTACTGAACCTCTTGAGCACATAACGTTGCCGTATCTCGTGCAGCAGATGACCGTGCCGCCGCGCTCAGCAGCAACACGCGCATTAGCGTAGATAACGTGCTCCATCATGGCCTTTGAGATACCCATCGCATTGATCGGGTAAGCAGCCTTGTCAGTCGAGAGGCATACGATCCTCTTAACGCCCGCATCGATAGCAGCGTGGAGAACATTGTCAGTACCCTCAACGTTAGTCTTTACAGCCTGCATAGGGAAGAATTCACAGGAAGGAACCTGCTTCAGCGCTGCAGCGTGGAAAATGTAATCAACGCCGGGCATTGCATCTGCAACGGATCTCGGATCCCTTACGTCACCGATATAAAACTTTACCTTCGCTGCGGACTCAGGGTGCTTAGCCTGCAGTTCATGCCTCATATCATCCTGCTTCTTCTCGTCTCTTGAGAAGATACGGATCTGACCGATGTCAGTATCCAAAAAGTGCTTCAGTACTGTGGAACCGAAAGAACCCGTTCCGCCAGTGATCATCAATGTTGCTCCGTTAAACTCAGACACAGTAAATCTTCCTTTTCGTCAATTTTTTAAAATATTATTATAGCATAAGGGGCAGCGGAGTTCTTTGTGGCTCTTGCCGCCTTATTTTCGGGCGCGTGGTGGGCGCCGAGGCGCTTTTTTCGCCAGACACGGCGCTTTCCCGCCCGCCGCTATTATACACTAGTCTTTTTTATATTAAATATATGGATTTGGGGAGGATTTGGGGTGACACAGGCCGGCGGATGACGCACAGGAGGCCAAACATGCGGCAAAACATGCGGCGGCGCCGTTCATTCTGCCGTTCAAAACGCCGTTTTAGGGCCAAACATGCGGCAAGACATGCGGCGGCGCCGTTCATTCCGCCGTTCAAAATGAACTTATTACAAACTCCAGGCGGAATTCCAGGCGGCGCCGAGAGTTTAACCTGAAGTTTGGGATGAAACGACCTGAATTACAGGCGGAATTCCAGGCGGCGCCGGGAGTTTAGCCTGATGTTTGGGCTAAAACGGCCTGAATTACAGGCGGAATTCCAGGCAGCGCCGGGAGTTTAGCCTGGAGTTTGCGAAAAAAAGAGGGCGCCGCACAGGGCACCCTCCATAAATTCAATAAAACAGTGTTATCAGCCTCGCTCGGAAATGACTTTCTGGGCGCGGTCCTGGGCTATCTTGACGACAGCGGCGAGGTCCTTCTGGCCGGAGAAGTAGGCGGGCATTTCCTCGATGAGGATGAGGTTGATCGCGGCGTCGGCGGAGTTCATTCGGGAGATGCTTAAGATGATCTTCTCGAAGTCGTCGACGTTCTTATCGGAGAACTTAATGCGGTTTTCAACCGGCTTTCCGGTGGCGCGGTCATAGCCGAAGAACATACGGCCGCCTTCGTTGTTGAAGTAGTCGACAGTGTCCTTTGCGGCTTCTCTGAAGGCTTTGCGGCTGAGGACGAGGTTGTCGCTGGTTGCAAGAGTCTTCTGGACGTCGTCGGACATGAGCATCTTTACGAATTCACCGCAGGCGTCGATGCTCTTGGACTGGGCGGAGACTGCAACGGACACGTAGGGTTCGAGCATGGGGCCTCTGCCGTCTGTTGAAGGGATGCCGAAGAAGCCTGTGGCACCCTGCAGGGAGCCCATCTGGTAGAAGTAGCCGGAAAGGCCGTAGCAGGATGTGTAGGTTGCGGGCTGGTTCTGGACGGCTGAGTCGCCCTTGAAGGCTGTGACGCCTACCGCATAAGCGGTGCTTACGCCGTCGTCAGTGTTATAGAGTTCGTTCCAGGACTTGGCTTTTTCGGGCACATTGTTCTTGACGAATTCGGCAAGTTCGGCGAATTCGGGGCCTGAGAAATCGACCTTGCCGTCGGAGATGAACTTTTCGCTCATGGCGGTGAAAAGCCTTGTGAAATACTGGGCCTGGCCGTAATTGATTACGTCCTTGCCGTTCAGAGTGTCATTTAAGAACTTCTCGTACTCGGCTGTGGTGAAGCCGACGCCTGACTTGCCTGCATACTTGGCATCAGTGAAGATACCGCTGACCATGTAGCAGACGGGGAACTGGTAGAGCTTGCCGTCGATTTTCGCGGCGTCGACAATGTTTGTGAAATACTTGTCTGAATCAAGTGTGCCGACGTATTTGCTTAAGTCAACGAGATAGTTGGTATTGTTGAGCTGGCCGTAATTGCTGCAGTTGAGCAGGATGTCGGGGCCTTCGCCGTTTAATATGTCCATCGCGAGCTCGTTGCTCATCTTGGCGTTGAAATTGAGATCTGCGGTCTGCATCTCGTCATCACTTGTGATCTTTGAGTAGTCGATGCCGCTGTTGACGTTGCTGTAACGGTCGCGGACCTCAATGTAGTGAGTGCTGCTGGTATTGTTGTACTTGACGATTGCTTCGCTGATATTGTCTTCGACATATCCGCCGGAAGAATAGAGCTCAATGATCGTCTTGCCTGCGTGCGGATTTGTTGCCGCCCTGTCCAGTGTGAGAACGAAGGGCTCAGATTGAGAAGGCATGCCCATAGGGACACGCTCGTATTTCTCGCCGCAGAAGACGATCCTGTCATCAGAGCATTCGACCATCTGGGCGTTGCTCAAATAGTTTCTGTTGGTACTGCACCAGCTGTAATTGAAGACTTCGATATTCTGTTTGTTCTTCACGTCGATCTTGTAAACACCGGTGCCGGAAGTAAAGTAAACCACGTCATCGGGGCCTGTCATCGTGGAATAAACGTTGTTGACATTGATCCAGCCGTAATTGCCGGCAGGAGCCTCTGTTGCCTTACCGGTCTGAAGATCGACCTCATAGAATGCAGGATCCGTAGTTGTGACGACTGCAGCGACTACTTTGTTGTCGGCGATCTTGAATACAAGCGGGATATCGTAGTAGTCGACATCATTGCTCTTGAGCACGACCTCAATGGGCTCATCGCCTTTTGAGATAAAGAGCTTCATGCTGGACTTGTTGCTGTCATCCCACACGTTTCTTACACCGATCGTATAACCGCAGGCCTCAAATGTGCGGTCGTATTGGTTTCCGCCTTCCTGTGAGGAAGCAAATTCTTTCTTATCTGTGAGCTTTCCTGTCGCAGGATCGAAAATCAGATCAACACGCTTCTCTGAATAATCTGCTTCATTGAACGCCATAAGAGAGGCACAGATCTTGCCGTCCTTATAAGTTACCCTCTCGACATATCCGTTCTTTGGTAACTCAGGAACAAGATCTACGGTGTTTAAGATCTTCTCCGTCTTCTTGTCAACTGCAGTAATGGCATTGATCGAGTAATCCCTGTAATCGATATTCTGCCAGTCAACATTGTCACCGGTGGGCATCTTATAATTACCGTTCGAATAGACGATGATATAATTCTCATCGACGCCAGCTACAGAATGCTGAACATACTCGGTCTCTTTTTTCAGTTTAAGATCTGGCTTTAAAATGACCATCTTGTCTTCAAACCAGGGCGATTCGGCCGATATCTTCGTGCCGGCAGTGCTCTTTTCTCTTTCCTGGCCGTTCTTCTTGTTGCAGGCAGCGAAAGGAAGCACCATCGCAGCGACAAGCGCGCAAGTCATTACTTTGCATGATAGCTTCTTCATACATAATCTCCTTCTATCCCCTGTTTTGGGGGTCTGTATATCCCCTTTTTGGGTTTTACAGGCACATTGTAGGACCCGGAGATATACTTTCGGCATACATTATAGGGCAAAAGTTAGGTAAAGAAGGGGGTGCAGCGGTTTTTCATCAGCATTTGGGCGAAAAACACCCGAAAATTATGTCGGTTTCCGCTGTTCAA
>CADCJM010000069.1 GCA_902801755.1 Oscillospiraceae bacterium | reverse complement strand
TTACGGTTATGTGCAGGTCGGACTTAAAGCTAGTGATAAGGGCGAGCCCCTCACCTGTGTTCCGAAGCTCTCAGGATACGACGAAGCTGCGATGAAGATTGCTATTGATTATTCGAAGCACATCATTAAGGAAAGTGTTGACCAGATCACATCAGGCAAGGCTGATGCGCTGACAGCCGAACCCAAGCTTAAGCTCTGCAGCTACTGCAGTTACAAGGGTTACTGCGGCAACGACCCTGCATTACCCAAATACAGAAAGCAGCCGGATCTCGGAAGCTCCGGGAAATACGGGACGATGGTAACTGACTGTGAGAAGTTTGCTGAGCCCACAAAATCGGGAAAAGCCAGGAAAGATCCGGGTTACGATGAAGTCACTAAGAAGATCGGTGCCGATAAGACTATGAAGAAATCCGACAGGATCGCAATCCTTGGCATGAAGGATATTTTGGAAGGTACAGATGAGAAGGGAAAGGAGGAATAAGTTATGAAGTTTTCTGCTGAACAGGAAAAGATAATCAACGCGGAACTTGGTAACAACCTCGTTTCCGCATCTGCCGGATCCGGCAAGACCACGGTCCTTACCGCAAGGATCGGTGATGAAGTAATGAGCGGCAGGCTATCTGTGGACAACATGCTCGTTGTAACCTTCACGGAAGATGCAGCCGCACATATGGCTGACAAGATCGAAGAGAAATTAAGAAGCCTTAGAAATGAGGCTGTCCTGCGCGGCGATACAAAGATGGCAGAAAGGCTCTCGACTCAGATCGATCTCCTGCCTAATGCATATATCCAGACCATGCACGGCTTTTGCTCAAGAGTCATAAAGGAAAAGGGTTATCTTTTGGAAGACGGGCCGATGGCTGATTTTACGGACCCTTCATGCAGGATCTTAAGTGACAGTGAGCAGGGTGTACTGCTTCAGACTGCAGTCGAATATGCATTCAAGGGCATGTATGAGGAGTGCAGATCGGAAGATGATAACTTCATCAGGTTCACCAGAAGATTCGGTGACGGCAGAAGTGATGATTCTCTTGGAAGCATCGTAACCGGTACATATAAGACTTTGAGAAGTTTGCCTGATTATCTTGATGTCTGTGAAGATTTTGTAGCTGACAGGGAAGAGCGCGACAGCAAAGATCAGATCATGTATTTCGAAGGTGAGAATGAGATACCGCGTGTGATCACCGGATATCTTGCGAATGTCAAAGCCATGATCGAAGACAGTGATTTTGATTCCGTTCTTGCAGATCACGAGACATATCAGATTGTGGAAGAATATTCCAACGATGAATTCATAAGCCTGGTAAAGAGCAGGATAGATAATGTCATTGAGCATTATAAGACTCACAAGGGAGCTGATTTCTTCAGCGCACTGATCCCGCTCAGGGAGCTTGGCGAATTGAAGTTTAAGCCTATCTTCAGGGGTGCCGATCTTAAGGGCGATGATAAGCCGCTGCTCGCGATCGTTACTTTAAGACATTTCCTGACGCCTGATAAGTGGACTGATTCCAAATACGATAACCCTTATGACCTGCCGGAAGAATTCAGCAGCCTTATAGGATTTACTGAAGAACAGATCCTTGCAAACCAGAAAGAGGGAACAAAAGCCTGCAGGGCATTTGTAGATCTTCTGAAGAAGACTGATGAGTACTATGCCAAGGTCAAGAATAACATGCACGGCATGGATTATTCCGATCTTGAGCATACCGCATATGAGATCCTGAAGACTGACGAAGCTGCCTCTTTCTACCGCGAGAAGTTTACTGAGATATTCGTCGATGAGTATCAGGACAATACGAGGCTTCAGGATAAGATAATCGAGAAGTTCGAACGCCCTGACGGCAATGTTTTCCGTGTTGGCGATATCAAGCAGAGTATCTATAAATTCCGTTTTGCCGATCCCAAGATATTCGGCACGAGAATGAGGGAGATATCTTCCGGTGAGCAGAAGGGAACCGTTCACTATCTCAGGGAGAATCACAGAAGTACCTGTGAGGTCCTTGCATTTGCGAATTATGTCTTCAGCCAGATAATGAGCGGGGAAGCTTCTGAGATCGAATATGACTTAAGCCAGCGTTTGAGCAAAGCCGATGAGACACGTCATGGCGCGGTGCCCAGGATAATCGTCACGGACAGTGCCGTCCCTGAAGAAGATGACGGCGATAAGACCAAGCCGGAAAGAAGGGCTGTCTTTGCAGCTGTCGAGAGTGAAGTCAGAAGATATCTGGAAGAGTGCACCAGAGTAGACGGGAGCAAGACTGAATTCAAGGATATCTGCATTCTTACAGCTTCAAATAACCAGGCTGAATCCATAGCAAGATATCTTAACGGATGCACTTTAAAGGACGGAAGAAAGATCGAAGCATCAGGCAGATTTACGACCGATGTTTTCGAAGACCTGGATATTCACAGGATAATCAACTTCCTCATCTGCTTAGGCAACGAATACAGGGACGAATATCTTGCCGGAGTGATGCTCTCCAATTACAAGTTCTCGAATTTTACCGTAGCTGAGATTGCGGATATCCAGGCATTTATCCATGAGCTTGAAGGAGCGCCGTTAGATAAAGAGCCTTTGATGTTAAGGCTCAGGATCCTTGCCGCAAAGAGCAGCAGTGAGCTTGCCTTAAGGGTAAGGAGCTTTATTGATGTTTTCGACAGGATAAGAATGAGTTCAATGGTATCTGATATCGATGATATCATCGAAATGATCTACCGTGAGACCGGCATAAAGGCTACTCTGGAAGCCAGAGAAGGCGACAGCAGCAAGTTTGACGTTTTCAAGGACTGGCTGTCTGAAAGCTTCAAATTAAGGGGCTCTGATCTCTCAGGCATTGCCGGGGAGTTGGAGCAGATGAAGATCCAGATCAAGAAAGCTGACATTGAAGTAACTGATGCCAACAAGAATAAGATCACAACAATGACAGTCCATAAGAGTAAAGGTCTTGAATTCCCGTTCGTTATCCTTGTTGCAACAGGCGGACAGGACGAGAGGAAGGATACGCTCTCGAGCATTATGTTCGACCGTGACGACGGCTTCATTACCGAAGATTTTAACTTTGATGATATTACGAGAGCTCATTCTTTCGAGCAGTATATCTACAAGATGAAGATGAGACTCGAGAGTAATGCCGAGACCTGCAGGCTCTTATATGTTGCACTTACACGTGCGGAAGAAGACCTGTCGATAATCACTAGCTGCGATATAGAAGATAAATCGAAGACGAGCCCGATGAGGAAGGCCTTTACGCAGGCGGTCGGGTATAAGGATCTGCAGTTCGATAAGAGACACTGGCTCGCCGGAGACATGAAGCTTCCGTATTGCCTTTTCAGTGCCCTTGCAAGAAGCGCTGACGGAACGTTGTTAAGGCAGATCGCCGAATCGGGTGATCTTAAAGGCAGCAATACAGTTGCTTTTAAGGACCTTGACGGCAATGAAGCTAAGGGCTTTGAGGTCAGTGTTATTACGGCAGATAAGACTACAGAGCTTTATAAGGCACAAAAACTCCAGGCACAGAAGAATGCCGAAGAGGAAAGAGAAGCAGAAAGCGGAAAGAAGGCACCTGAATTTGATTCCGACGGCAAGCTCGTTTTCCCGGAATATAAATATCAGGAGAGCGTAAGCATCCCGTTCAAGGTATCTGTAACAGGCATTTCAGGCGACAGGAAGCCGTCTGATACCACGCATGTTGATCTTGAGATCAGAAGCATTGACGATTTTGAGAGTGCCGGAATGTCCATTCTGACGGCGGCTGCCAAAGGCACGATACTCCACAGGATAATGAGATTCATTGATCTTGAGGGCATAAGGACCGGTAAGATATCGTTTGAGGATGAGATCGAATCGCTTATAAGCGAAGGCTATCTGAATATCTGCTCTGCAGATAATGCAAGGGAAGTGGCATCGCTCTTTAAGGACGGCATAACTGCCTTCTGCAGAAGTGACAGATGTGAGGAGATCATCAGAAGTTTTGCAGATGGTACGGCAAGGTCCGAGAAGCCAATTGTTTTCGCTGTCTACATAGAAGGCGATAAAGGCGATTCGGCGCTTGTCCAGGGTATTATCGACCTGATCTACAGGACTTCTGAAGGCTACACGATCCTTGACTATAAGACGGACCGTTTAAGCGGAGCAAGTCCCGAAGAGCGTGCAAAGGAAGCTCTCGGAAGGCATGCATTCCAGCTTAACAGCTATGCTGCCGCATGCGAAGAAGAGGGCCTTAAGGTCGCCCATAAGCTTTTGTATCTCGTCCGTTACGGGGAGTTTGTTGAGGTTTAATCTGCTGAACGCTTCTTTCCGGCATCCCTTTTGCGGATGGCACGGAAGAAATCGAGCATCATCTGGGAGCATTCCTTCTCCATGATGCCGCCTTCGAATTCGACCTTGTGGTTGTGGCCGTGGGATACTTCGAAAATATCGTTGCAGGATACTACGGCGCCGCTCTTGGGTTCGTATGCGCCGAAATAGACTTTGCGGATCCTTGACTGGATGATGGCACCGGAGCACATAGTGCAGGGCTCCAGGGTAACGTACATGTCCATGTCTTCGAGGCGCCAGTCGCCTAACTTTCTGCAGGCCTTGTCTATGGCAATGACTTCGGCATGCGCTATGGCATTGCCTCTTGTAAGGCGGAGGTTGTGAGCCCTGACAAAGACCTTGCCGTCCTTGACTATTACGCAGCCGATAGGACATTCACCGAGTTCTATGGCCTTTTCAGCCTCCTTTACCGCTTCGAGCATGAAGCGCTCCTTATCTGAGGAAGGCTTAAAGTCAGGATATAACTTGGATCTGGTCCTTGGCACAGGGTATACCTCGCATGTATTCTTTATGGGACTGATAATACAGATGTGGAATGGAAAGTGTCAAGGACTCTGTGGATTTATGCTTGACGTTATAACATTAGCATATTATAATTTACGATTGCTATAAGTAGAACTATGCCTGCGTGAGAGGGAATGCCGTATTTACGGCCCGTTTTAAACATTATCCCTGAGATATAGTCGGCGCCAAGTTTGCTTAAAGCGCATACTTCAGAATAAAGGACGATTTTTTAATGGCAACTAGACAAGGTATGTGCAAGAACTGCGGTTCGCTTGTTATGTTTGATGACAGAGACGAACTTTGCGAGTGCGTATTCTGTAATTGCGTTTTCCCTTCGGAAGAAGCTGCTAAGATTCTTGAGAATCCTGACGGATATGAGTTCAAGAATGAGAAGTTTGAGAAGAATACACAGGCTGGCGCTAAGCACTATTATTCAAATCCCGTTATGCCGGACGTTGTAGAGAAGGCAGTTCAGAGGGATAAGACCTCCAAGACACAGAAAGCAGAAGTAAAGCTTAAGCCCAATGAATTCGAGATATCTCCTAATGATGTCAAGGCACCTAAGAAGCTCGTTATCGGAATGATTGCCGGCATCGTGCTTTTTGTCGGAATCATTGTTGCGATCGCATTGCCGCTTTATATGTCACGTGAGGCACTGCGCTCCGATCTTTCTGCTGATATCGGAAAGATCTTCGAGAAGACAGAGCCTGATACGGTATCTTACGACGATTTTGATTACAAGCAGTTCAATATTTACGGTCTTTCCTGCCAGTACGTAAAGCTTGGTCTTTCCGACGAGATCACAGATGAGCAGGCAAAGGCTCTTTACAACAACTATTCTGAGCTCCGTGCCGAGAAGAGAGGATTTGCTAAAGATGATGTTGAGATGCATATCTACACACCGAATGCAATCTATTTCGCAAACAAGGACGGCATTAAAAAGGATGCTCAGCCGACTGTTGAGATTTTGGAACCTACTGAAACAAGCAAGTAATCTTTACCGGCCGTTAAGACGGTTAAGTTTGGTTTGACAGTATACAATTGACGATCTATGAGGTGATCCATCAATGACAGATTTTGAGAAAGCACTGGCACAGGCAAAGAAATTCGCAGAAAAGAATGAGAATCAGATTACTGAGACAGAGTTCGAAGCAATCACAGATTCATATAAGATCGAACCCGATGAGATGATCAATCTCAGAGCAGAGCTTGAAAACGGCGGCGTTAAGATCAGCGATCCTGACCTTGATAACGACGATACGGATCTTGATACAGACGGCGAGGACGCAAACGTAGTAGACGACTCGGTCAAGATGTATCTCAAGGAGATCGGTAAGATCGAGCTTCTGGATGCAGAGCAGGAGAAAGAGATCGCACAGAGAATGGCAAAGGGCGATGAGGAAGCAAAGGTCCTCCTTATCAACTCCAACTTAAGACTCGTTGTATCTATCGCAAAGAAGTACATGAACCGTGGTCTTTCACTCCTCGATCTCATTCAGGAAGGCAACATCGGTCTTATCAAGGCTGTTGATAAGTTCGATTACACAAAGGGATTCAAGTTCTCCACATATGCAACGTGGTGGATCCGTCAGGCTATCACCAGAGCTATCGCAGATCAGGCAAGAACGATCAGAATCCCTGTTCACATGGTTGAGACCATTAACAAGCTTACAAGAGTTCAGCGCCAGCTCGTTCAGGACCTTGGCAGAGAGCCTACGACAGAAGAGCTTGCTGAAGCTATGGGCATGGAAGTAGCAAAGATCAGAGAGATCCAGAAGATCTCACAGGATCCTATCTCCATCGATAAGCCGGTAGGTGAGGAAGAGGACAGCCACCTGGTTGACTTCATCTCCAACGATGAGCTTGCTGCACCTGAAGAAGAGGTTGCAAGGATCCTTTTGAAGGAAGATCTTATTCAGGCTCTCAACGGTTTAACAGACAGGGAAAGAAGAGTTATCGAATTAAGATTCGGCCTTAAAGACGGTGTTCCGATGACATTGGAGCAGGTTGGTAAGAAGCTCGGCGTTACACGTGAGCGTATCAGACAGATCGAGGCTAAAGCCATCAGAAAGCTCAACAGATCGCCTAAGTCAAAGAAACTCGAAGGTTATTCCGACTGATAAGCCTGTCAGCTTAAATAACCTTCCTTTTCGGGGATAATTAATAGTGGCAGACCGAAGACGATATTCATTTTACAGAGGATTATTTACAGGGGACGTTTTGAATTTTTCGAAGCGTTCCCCTTTTGTCAAGGAGATCATGTTCGAGAGGATCTATCCTTCGAAGATCATCCTTCCGATGAAGATGCATTACGGCGTCCCTGCGATCCCTGCAGTTAAGGTCGGAGATTATGTCAGGATCGGCCAGTGTGTAGGCATTCCGGAGAAAGGTTCGTTCTCGGTTCCGGTCCACAGCGGCATCTCCGGCAGGGTATCCGATATCTCAGAGATCATGCTCCCGAACGGAATCATTACACCTGCCGTTACCATCGTAAATGACATGAAGCGTACAAGGCTTGATTCTGTTAAGCCAAGATCAGGCTTTAAGATCAGCGCGAGCGAGACGATCGGCATCATTAGAGCTGCCGGCATCTGCGGCATGGGCGGTGAGGGCATTCCGACTTCTGCAAAGCTCAGCAGAGCCAGAACAGAGGTGGTTAAGGAATTCCTCGTAAACTGCCTTCAGAGTGAGCCTTATTCGACTTGCGATCTCGTGGCCATAACGGAATATCCCGATTATGTGGTTTTAGGTTCATGCGCATGCGCAAGAGCCGTAGGCGCATCTAAGCTCGTCTTCCTCATTTCCGAAAACAGAAAAGAGCAGAGAAAGGCTCTTGCCAACTCCATAGAGAAGATCAAGGGTGATTTTAAGGACCTTGAATTTGATATAAAGCTCTTCAGGGAACGTTTCCCGCAGGGTTATTACAGACTTGTTGCCAGAGCTTTGTACGGCAAGAATCTGGCGCTTGGCGAGACGCTCGAAAAGTCATGCAGGGCAGTCCTTTTCAACTGCTCCACAATGCTCGCTTGCTGGGAAGCTTTATCTGACAATATCCCGATGATGAGCAGGATCGTTTCTGTAACAGGTGATGCATCCGGCGGACACAATATGCTTGTGCCTATAGGTACGCCCGTATCTGAGATCCTGGCAAATGCGCAGGACATCAAGAACGGAAGCGACAGGATCGTATGGGGCAACTGCCTTACCGGAATCGAGATCAGGGATCCTGAGCATACGCCTATCGTAAAGACAACATCTGTCATCTCAGTTATAAGGAGAACTGAGATCCCGAAGACCCCTTGTATCCATTGCGGTCTTTGTTCCGAGTGCTGCCCGATGAACCTCTCACCCAACACTATCTACGAGATGCTCAATCAGGGCTTGAGACAGAAAGCTTCAGAGGAAGGCGCGAGAGAATGCATCGCCTGCGGTTCATGCTCTTACGTATGTCCTGCGGGGATCAATCTTACGACATCTATCGCAAGCTTTGCAGGTGAGGGAAGGATCATTGAAGTTAACTCGCTCCTGGATAACAGCAGCGCGGGAGACAGGATGATCGAAGAATATAAGGAATCTTATATCGGTGAGACATCGCTTCTTGAAGATTATTCTGATTCAGACGAGAATATCAGCTTTATCCATACGGAGAAAAATGCTCCGTATATCTATATCACGCTCCTTGTATCGCTCGTGCCCTGTATTGTGTGCGGCGTTTTCTATTACGGCCTCAGGGCATTGATCCTTATCCTGTTCTCTATGGCAGCCTTTGTATTGGTTGACAGCTTCTGCAGAAGGTTTACCGGAAGAAGATCAGGCGGGGATTACTTCGATGTAAGCTCACTCGTGGAAGGCTTGCTGATCGCTCTTATGCTGCCGCCTGACACGACGCTTATCACTGCTCTTACGGCAGTATTATTTGCGTCGATAGTTACTAAGCAGGTTTTCGGAGGCGCGGGAAGCAACATTGTAAATCCTGCCTGTGCAGGAAGACTCTTTGTTGAGCTCGTTATGCCTGCCGGAACGCAAGGCCTGTCTTATGGTGAGGATAATTCCAGACTGCAGCTTATGAGCCTTATCGTTCAGAAGAAGCCCGGTGCTCTGCCTGATCTGACGCAGTTATCTTTTACCGAGCTTATCAGCGGCAACTATCCCGGCATGATCGGCACGGCATGCTTTGCATGCATATTGGCAGGCGGTCTGTTCCTTACTCTTAAGGGAACGATGAGACTTTATTCTCCGGTCTCTTACATAACAACGCTTCTTGTTCTTTATCCGATCGCTTCTATTCTTGAGACGAGAACATTCAGCTTTGACGGCATGGTGGTTTATATCATGTCCTCGGGAGCTTTTTTCGTAGCAGTATTCCTTTTGGGAGATCTGACGACAATGCCTTCAAGATTTGCTCCGGGCGTTTTCGCGGGCATTGTATGCGCTGCTCTGACTCTGATTACAAAGCCTTTCCTGTCACCCATGGTATCGCTCTTAGCGCCCGTCATGGCTGTTAACTTCCTCTCATTCGTTTTGGACTTCTTCTCGAAAACCCTTTCCAGAAGAAAGATCCGTTCAAGGGAGGTGGATGTATCATGATGACGCATACCCAGTTAAAGCAGCTTATAACTGAAGCCATTCTGCTTCTGGTGCTTGGCATAGCTCTTGTTATAGGAGGTTATTTCGTATCTTCCGAGAACGCCAATAAGCGTATGCAGAGCCTGTATCAGACCAGGTTCGAACCTGTTATGAAGTCCGCTTCATATGAGAAGGTCACGAGCAAAGCTTTGAATGGCTTCCCTGAGATAAAGGGTGTTTATATTGGTTACAACAGCTCCGGAACCGCAGAAGGCTACGTTATCGATCTGACCGTCAAATCCTTGTACGGAAAGGATCTGAGCATGCTCGTAGCGCTCGATTACGAGAGCACCAGGATCACGGGCCTTGCGCTCGAACAAAACGATGACGAGAATGCATTCTACATCAGTCAGAATGACATGAAACAGATCTCGGATAAGCTCATCGGAAAGCAGATCCCTATAGCTTTCGTAAAGGAAGAGAAGAAGGACGACAAGAAGTCCGACAAGATCATCGTTCCGGGATTAAATGACGGCGTTTACTATGCACAGCGCCTTTACGACGACAGAAACCGCTATATCGATTATGTCGAGATGGAAGTAAAGAACGGCATCATCACAAAGGTTAATTGGGATGCTTTCAGTACTGATAAGACGAACCAGGACAGAAGTGAAGCTGCCTTGAAGGGCGCTTATGTCGTAAACGGCCTCGACTGGGCTACACAGTCTTATAACATCTGCCACGCGCTTCTTGAATGTCAGGATCCTGACAGACTCGCCATGAAGTCTGACGGTACCACAGATATCGTTAAGGGCGTTACATGCGATATCAGGCCTTTTATCGAGCTTACAATGGAGTGTATCGCTAACTCGCGTGCAAGCTACGACAAGGAAAAGTATATGATCGGTCTGGACATGATCTTACTGCATCTTTTCCAGAAGGACGCAGAAGACCTTGAATACTTAAACGATGACGGTCACGTGGTCTTTTCTTTTGAGAAGAACCCTGAGATTTATACCATTTACAACGACGAAAACGTTGCAATAGGCTATATGGGCGTTATGGAGATCGAAGCAAAGATCAGAGGCATCACGCTTCCCAACACCGGTGACTATACCAATACGCAGACCGGTAATACCAATGCCGACAAAACAGGTACCGGTGTAATCGAATACGACGGTGCTGAAGACGGATTAAGCTCCGGAAGCTCGACTGATGACCAGATCTTTACCGAGAGTTTGGACGACCTTCCTATGACCGAGATGGCATCGTTCATTGAGCCTCTTTCTGACCGTTACGATCAGACAAGAACTGTAGTTAAGGCATGTAACACCTGTTACAAATTCCTCAAGGAATATCTGAACTGGAAGGTAACGTAATGGGACTGTTTACTGAAAAATACAACACACCCTTTGATAACGAGCAGACAAGAAGACCTGCGGAAGATAAGCTGACCGCAGCTCACGTAAGACCTGCAAGATATCTTTCCACAAGAGCTTCATTGCTCCTGGGCTATACGATGGTATCGCTCTGCCTGGAGTTCATGATTCCCGGAAATGTTATCTGGTGGCCTGTCGCATGTTCTTTTGTGTGCCTTCTTGCATGGGCTGTGACACTGAGATTCTTTATGCCGAGAAATCTCTCGGTAATAACGTTTGCTTTCGTTCTGGCGCTTTTCGCGGCAGCCGGCGAATTCTCTTACATGTATGACCTCTGCGCGCCTTATGCGGTCGCAGGATTCATTCCTATGGCAATAGGAATAATGTCTGTTGCAAGATTTAAGGGAGACGATAACGATAAGTTCACGAGGCCTGAATTCGGAAATGAAGTAATGCTGCCCTATGGCATAGCTCTGGTATGCTCGGTCTTCGGCTCGCTCATGTCCTTTGTTTTCGAAAGGAGATTCCTCTTCGTATCACTCCTCGCATCGGTAATGTTCCTAATCCTCATGAGCTGGGTAATATCAAAGATCACAGGCATCCCGAGATGCGCCACATCCAAAAAACTTACCGAATTCTGGGACATTCCGGTCGCAGATATTTCGGAACTTAAGAGATTCTTGAGTGCAAGAGGCGAATTCACGCTTGTCTGTGCGCTCTGTATGGCCGCTGTATTCGTTTTAAAGGTATTTACTGATAAAGACCTGTTCAGGATCTCAGCGATCCCTGCATGCGTGCTTATGGCGCTTATAGTGGGTTCCATAATGGTATATGCCGCAAAGCATAATTTCAGAAGTTCCATCTTCGGCTTAAGATTCTTCATCAGCGAAGTGTCTATTGCTGCGGCTTTTATCTCCGTGATCTTCCTGGTCAATCCCGGTTTCCCAAAGATCACCCATCTGATCGTTGCACTGATATTGATCGTTGCCACGGATACGATCATCACCGGAATCATGTCAGTTATCAGAAGAAGACTGATCTTCGTATCAAAATCCAAATATATTGACGGTTTGCCGTTTTACCTTATACTTATATCCTTGGTAATAATGCTCGCGGAGACGTGTTGTGATATAATCTCGTTCGCCTGATTGTGTAGCTCAGCTGGATAGAGCGACCGCCTCCTAAGCGGTAGGCCAGCGGTTCGAATCCGCTCACGATCACCAATATTTGCAAGGGGTTCAGGATTTTTCTGGACCCTTTGTTATTGCCTTGAAAGTGGCTGAAGGCGGCGGAACAAGCCAAACATCTGAACTTCTTGCGTTTTGTATCAAGCCATTTCCAGTTCGTTAACATTTGCAGGAGAACATCATCACACGTGAACTGTTCAGTCTGGTTGACTCTTGTCGACCAAAGTTGTATATTGGTAAACAAGAGTAGACCAGTGTGGAGGAATTATTGTTAATGCGATTAACTGATTCAGAATGGAAGATCATCAATTGTCTTTGGACTAATAAATCCATGACTTTAATGGAACTTACAAGAGCCTTAGATGCAAAGACCGGATGGTCTAAGCAGACAATTATAACTTTGCTTAACCGTATGGTTGAAAAAGGACTGGTTTCCTATGACCAGGAGGGGCGAACCAAATGGTTCCGTGCTGCAGTAGATAGAACGGAAGCTGAACTAGAGGAAACAACATCCTTTCTGGACAAAGTATATGGCGGTAATGTTGGATTGCTGATCTCCAATCTAAAGTGTTCAGACAAACTTTCTAAAGAGCAGTTAGAGGAACTTCGTAGAATAATCGAAGAGGATTAATATGTTTCGCTATCTTATTGGAATTTCTATATTAACACTCGGAATAATCGTTATTCGGGCTTTATCTGACGGAAAGATTCTCCATAAGCATCAATATGCTTTCTGGATTGTCATTCCGCTTTATATGATCTTAGTGCCATTTATTAAAATAGATGTTCCAATAGAGGCTATATGGAATTCTTTATTTATAGCGAAAACAGATTCTGTGGTATATGAAGCATCAGAGAGTGAATCTCCTAAGGTCATTACAGAAGATCTGCAGACAGAGTATGAAGTGCATGAAAATAAATATGCGGTAAATTACGAGCAGCAAGAAATACCTGAAGCAATTTATAAAACAGGACAGATATCCGGTAATCAACCTGTAGTTTCTAATGTGAAAACGATAGGATCCAAGGACATTGAAACTAAATTATTTATTGTCAGTTCTTTCGTTTCTGCAATTCTAATAGTTGCACTGATAACTTATAATGCCAGTTTTATACTGAGCTGCATACATAATAGAAAGTATGTCGGAAAAGATTCGTCCAGCGGTCTTAAAATCTATAGAATCAGACATAAAGAAACACCATTTCTGCTATTGAATAAGATCTATGTTGACTATAATCCGGAAAATATAAACAAATATGAGATTTGCCATGAAGTGTGCCACTATAAACATGGTGATTATCTGTGGGTGCTGATACGTTATCTGGTCCTGTTACTTAATTGGTACAACCCGTTCATTTGGTCGGCATTCATTCTTTCAGGACGTGACTGTGAATTGGCATGTGACGAAGAAGTTATGAGAGTCTGTGGAGCTGATTCTTCCAAGGATTATGCAAGAACCCTGGTAGGAATTCTCCAGCAGACAGAACCAGCTGTTTCTCTTACCGTATCCACCGGAATGAGAGGCGGTTATGAAATGATGAAGAAGAGAGTTATCAGTATTAAGAAACCTGCGCATAACAACCGTAAGGCACTTGCTCTGAGTATGGCTGCATTAATAATGTTTACGAGCTGCTCCTTTGTAAACACTTCAAAGAATGCCAGAAAGATTACCAGCGATAATCCGTGGTTCAATGTTGATGTATTTGAAGTCGATACCGGTGTTGATAAAAATCGAAATGTCAAAGAAAGGTATGAAATTGACCGGTTTGTCGGAATGGACGACAAATATTATGTAATTAAT
>CADCJM010000068.1 GCA_902801755.1 Oscillospiraceae bacterium | reverse complement strand
GCGTATGAAAACTCTCAATGGAAAACAACTCTTATCATTAACTCTGGCAGTGCTTATCGCTGTGCCTGCTATCTCATGCTCATCTAAGAAAAAGGATTATCAGGTAATCAAAGAAGATGACACATGGTATTCATGTGACAAGTTCTATCTGAATTCCTTCTATCCTAAAGAAGAGTATGAATATACTAATTTTGAGACTATCGGTGCTACTGATTCATCGATATTCATTAAGGCAGACGCAACTAAGCATTTCGAGTACCGTAAAGATATGAAGGAAGATGAGATCCTCAAGTATTATGACCAGTCTATCCTTGAGTTTTCTTTCGACGGTAAACTTCTGAACAAAACAAATTATGCAAAGGTGTTGTCCCCCGGCCGTTACAGTATGCTTGGCAAAGCCTGGATCACGGATAATAAGATGAACATCCTTGAACAGATAGTTGATACAAATAATAAAGATCAGAGGTATACCTATCTGTTAAACGGCCAGAATTTTTCCATAGCCGCTTATGATGAACGTTACTCTTTTAACCAGGGAAACCTTGAGATCAGAGATATATATTCTGCTTCAGGTAATTATCTTATCAGGCTTGCTGAATATGATACAGATGATGGCACCGGCGGATTCTATGAGGAACTAATGGTCGTCAGGCCGGAAGGCGTCGAGAGACTTGAACTCTACGAGATAATCAATGCGACTTATGAGGATTATGGTGAGATAATACCTGCCGATAATGGCAAGGTTATCCTGCCTGTCTACCTCAGATCAGCAGAAGACGTATTCCTCATGATCGATTTCTCAGGAAGCACAACCGAGATAAAAGAGATCGAATCCTTATACGGAACAAGCAGCTATGAACTTGAATATGCATCCGGCAAGATGTTCGCAAGAGACTTCAACGGTCTTAATTATGTCGACAGCCAGACAGGAGATTTTAAGCCTATCTGCGGTTACTTTGATATCGATGCATCTCTTATTGACACCATAGAATCCAGGATTCTTTATGTCTCCGAAGATGGCAGCGAAATCATCTTAGGCGGTGAGGAATACGATCCGACAAGCCTTTACGGATGGGGCAACTATAAGATAATGCACCTTAAGAAGCAGGCGAAAAATCCTCATGCCGGCAAGACTGTCCTTACTCTTTCCAACGATAAGGATTCAGTCAATATGGAGACGACTGATTTTCTCGCTCTCTATATGTTTAATAACAGCAACGATTCATACTTCCTTAAGTATGTTTTCCCGTTCGATAAAAACATGGAACCGGTAGATGTCGATGCTGATATCATCCGTTCGACAAATCCTCCTGCAGATCCCGGAATAAGCGGACGTTATGTAAATCTTGCGCCTTACCTCGGCCTTGCAGACGGAGCATATAAGGACGACTACTTCACCAATGCCATTGAAGCATCAATGATGGGCGATGAGATATACCGCTTCCCTCTTGATATTTCCGCAACGGGAATACTGACCGCTTCTGCAAATATACCATCCGGACAGAAAGGCTTCACGTTCGATGAATATGCGGAGTTTGTAAAGGACAGATGCAACGGAAACGACCCGATGTGTTACACTTCCGGTTACAACATGGGCAAAGCAGAATACTTCTCCAAGCTCTTCATGAACATGAGCAACCTCTTCATCAAGGACGGCAAGGTCAATCTTAAAGGTGAGGAATTCCGTAAGCTCATTGAATATGTTGAGGTAAACGGACGCAATAGTTACGATTATGATGAAACCGGTGTTTACGATCATAATTCTTCAGTCGCGGCTGTTCAGGCCCAGATCGATGCACACAATGCAGTTATTGCAGGCAGGCTCGGTGCACAGTACGGTAACCTCTATTCCTTTGACAGTTTCATCGACGGCTACCGTAATTTCGGCAACGGCGTAGGCGTTTATGGTCTTCCCTCATTTGACGGCAGAGGTCCTCAGACGATCTCCAGCGAATTCGTAAGCATATCCAACAGATCGGCTTATCCTGAAGCATGCGTCGAATATATAAAGATCCTTCTCTCCTATGATGTCCAGGTCGAATCCTGGAGCAATCCTATCAACAAGAAGGCATTAAGAGCAATTGCCGAGAAACAGCTGAGTGAGTATAACGACGGTAACAATCTCCAGATGGAGCTGGGCCGTAAGCCCACCGAGAATGACAGAGTACCTGCAGATTCAATTGACAAGTATATCGAGCTTCTCTCCGGCTCATACGGCGGAACCAATCTCGGTAAGGCTATAGAAGACATATTAAGAGAAGAATCTTCTGCATATTTCAACGGAAACAAATCATTGGATGACATAATCCCGGTAATGCAAAGAAGAATACAGACAGTATTAGATGAAGCTTCCTGATATCAGGAAGCTTCTTTATTCTTCAGGAATTGTGCGACACAGTCTCCGTTGTTATTACCGATCACGCCCGTTGCTAACTTTTTAAGGCCATCAACGGCATTTTCCACCGCGTACGATTCATCTGCTATCTCAAACATCGGGATATCGTTGAGGCCATCACCGAATACGACGAGCTTATCAAAACCGTATCTTTCCTTAAGCTTTAAGATCGTCTTTGCCTTGGTGCAGTTCTGCGGACAGATCTCCAGCCAATATTCATCACTGTAAGTATCTTTCTGGAACAGGCACTCCCAGCCCTGATATGTTCTAACCCTCTCATATATGGGTCTGATGTATTCCTTCTCACCTAACAGCGTGACATAGCCCGGCTCGCCGCAGAACATGCCGTCAATATCAGTTTTCGGGACCATCACGGGATCATTTTTGTAGTAATCGATATATCCCTGAAAGACATCTGTGTGCCCGCCTTCCATATATGTCTTTATCATCTTCTCACCTATGAAGCAGGACACAAAACCGCATAAAGGCAATTCTTTCAGCGTCTCCTTCAACAGCTGAACTTCATCAGCTGTAAAGACAGCCTTCTCTAAGTGCCTGCCGGTATTATTGTCTGCGAGAACGGCTCCGTTTCTCGTGATGACAGGAAGCTTCAGCTTAAGGCCGCCCGCGATAGGTCTTGCACTCTCGATGGATCTGGCCGTCGCATATGTGAAATTCATTCCTCTATCAACAAGCGCGTTTATCGTCCTGACGGTATAATCTGAGATCGTAATATCGGACCTCATCAGCGTTCCGTCAAGATCAGTTACATACAATATTTTACTGTCAGTCAAATTCTTTAGTCTCCCCTATTATCTTAATCCCGATATCGCAGTTGACCTTATCCTTCATGGCTTCTTTTGCATGCCCGAGGAAATGCCCGTATTTAAACGTTCCGATCGATACAGTAAGGTCAGATCTCACATAAAGATCACCAAGACCCGTGTCGCCGTTAAGCCCGCTGTTTATATCTGCGGAAACAACATAAGCACCGGATGCGTTTATATTCTCTATCGCTGTTTTCGCAGGCTCTTTGACCTCGCCCTTAAAGCCTGTACCGAAGATGCAGTCCAGGATGGTGTTATAAGCGCCGTAATTGCCCTCTGTTACGCTCCGCACGCCTTTTACCATACACTTGTCATAGAAATACCTGCCGTCCTCAGAGAACGCGTCCTCGTAGAGCAGGACGATCTCACAGTCGATCCCGTGATCTTTAAGGAGCGAGGCGACAACAAATCCGTCACCTGCATTATTGCCTTTGCCGCATATGATACCGACAGGAGCTTTCCATTCCACCTGCCCGAAAATAGCCCTTCCGGCTCTTTCCATCAGTTCTTTCGACGGGACAAGGTGTTCAATGGTCCACCTGTCACTTGCTCTCATTACCTCTGTAGATACGCAGACCGGCATGTCAGGCCTTCTTCGCCTTTACCATGGTGAAATAAATAACGCCTGCAGCAGCGTAGAGGATCATGGCAGTGATTATGATGACCGTATAGTTGTTGTTCGTATTGGAAAGGATGATCTCTGAAAGGTTATTTCCCGTGATTCCCGCAACAGCCCATGCCGAAAGCGAAAGGCCGTGGATCTTTGAGATATTCTTCATTCCGAATCTGGATTCAAGAAGCGCCGGCAATGTGGAGAAACCACCGCCGTATCCGAGATTAATGACCATGAGGAGAATAATGATTACCCATCCGCTTCCCGCAACTGCTGAAAGGCCGCAGAGCGCAACGCATGACAGGAATATGATGCCATATACAGTAGCTCTGTCCTTCATCTTATCTGAGATCGTCGAATAACCGATTCGGCCCAGAGCGTTGCATACAGCGGTTACCGAAGGAACAACTGCAACGATCGTGGCAAGGACAGCAAGTCCGGCGAACTTCTCGTTAAGAAGCTGCTTCTCATATGTGATGAGCATGAGACCGCAGTGGATATTGATATAGAAGATGAGCCAGATGCCGATAAACGTCTTGTCCTTAAACATCGATGTGGCCTTAAAGCTGCTGTTGACGGCCTTATCCTCAACCCATCCCTCAGGCTTCTTAAGAAGGAGATGGCCCGCAAACATCATTACAAAATAAACGCATCCGAGTATAAAGAACATCGGTGCAATGCCGAACTTGTTCTGGAGGAATTCCATAATGGGCGTAGCAATAGCTTTTGCAAGACCAAAGCCCATGATGGAAATGCCCGTGGCAAGTCCCTTATTGTCTTTAAACCAGAGCATCAATGTCTTAACCGGTGTTAGATAACCGATGCCTAAGCCGATTCCCATTATGCAGCCGTAGAAGATGTATATCAGGATAAGTGCCAAAGGTCCCTGGCAGAACTTTATCGTGGCGCCTGTTCCCAGCATTCCAACGGTAAAGCAGACAGCAGAGATCAAAGACGACCTGTGAATATTCTGTTCAACTATCTTGCCCGCAAAAGCAGCAGACATGCCGAGGAAGAAGATCGCCAGACTGAATGCCCAGCCTACAGCAAAAGGACTCATGCCGATGGCTTCCGCTATAGATTGCTTGAACGTGCTCCAACAATAGACCGTACCGATAGAACAGTGAATCAACAAAGCCGGTATGGCCGCCCTGGTCCATTTATTCATAGATCTTCCTCCCTAAGCGTTATGAATTAAGTGTACCATTTAATTGACTAAAGCAATAATCGATTTTTATAGTTTTTGCGTGAGTCCAAAGCGCGGCTGTTTTCAAGGCTGTAGCCGTACATTTAGCCGTGATTTTCGCGGTTTTGGGCAATAATCCAGGCTGTTTTCCAGGCCGTAGCCGTACATTTAGCCGTGATTCTGAATATGAACGGCGAAATAAACGGCGAAATGAACGGCACTGCCGCATGTTTTGCCGCATATCAGGCGGAACTCCAGGCGGCGCCTGATGTTTAACCTGAAGTTTGGGCTTAAAACAGTCATTTTCCAGGCGGAACTCCAGGCGGCGCCTGTAATTCCGCCTGTATTTTTTCGCATACTCATGAAAAAGCCCGGCTTTACAACCGGGCATATACGCAAAACAAAAACATCACACGGTTACATATAATCGTCGACATCGAACTTTCTGTCACGGAAATAATAGTGTCTGTCTTCTTCGGTGATCTCCCTTAACACGCGGCAGGGATTGCCTACAGCGACCACATTATCGGGAATATCCTTGGTTACTACGCTGCCGCCGCCGATTACGACGTTATTTCCGATAGTAACACCGGGGCATACAAGAACGTTGCCGCCGATCCAGACATTCTCGCCGATAGTGATATCAATACCATACTCATAACCTGAGTTTCTTGATTCGGGATGAATGGGATGTCCTGCAGTGCAGATCTGGACATTAGGGCCGCACATGAAGTGATCGCCGATCTTAACCTTGCCAACATCAAGGACTATGAAGTTATAGTTTGCGAAAAAGTCCGTTCCGACTTCGATGTTATAACCATAGTCGCAGTGGAAAGGCGATTCGATGCAAAGATAGCCTTCCTTTGTCTTTCCAAGGATCTCACGGAGGAGCTTTTCTCTTTCCGTCTGCTTTTCGGGATGCATATTATTGTACTCGTAAAGCTTCTTCTTACATTCCATGCGCTCTTCATTAAGTCCGTCCATCCATGACTTATAAGGAAGATTCGCAAGCATTCTTTCTTTGTTATCCATTATTTGTTTCCTCTAATCTTAATATTCTTTGCCCGGCACAAGACGTATCTCGAATGTCTCTCTGTATTTAACGTCTTTCTTAAGGGGCTGGGTCGAGATGTTATCCTTGGTTCTCTCGATCTCTTTTGCTGCGAAGTCAGCGAAAAATTCGCAGAAATCGTTGTTCATGAGCTGTTCTTCATGCAGGAACTCGTTCATCTGTTCAGGAGTATAAGGAAGCACCGTAAAGTCGAACTTCGGGTTGTATCCGATCCTTCTGATCTCAATAGAGTCGCCGTCTCCATTGGTTAACTTTACTACCTGTGTATCTGCGTGAGACGAGTTCTCAGAAGGTCTTGCATAAGGGTGATAGATCTTGCCTGCGCCTGCGGAATAAACGCCTAATCTTGCCGCATTCTTACGGTCTACATAAGATTCACCGGGGCCTCGGCCGTACCATGAACATACGCAGTCGTCCTTGACTATAGGGAATCTGATTCCGTATCTGACCATATCGTACTTAGGCTTGAATTCGAGCGTTACTCTGACAGTATCAGCCTTGGGAACTTCATAGAATACGAGAACTTCACCGTGCATCGCAAAAGACTTGTAGCGTGAGATCATGGTGAACTCACCGTCTCTGCTGCCATACTCGGATCCGATGAACTTAATGGAGCTCTGGATATGCTCGTAATCACTCTCCTTGGAGAATACTGTACGGGCAAGGATAAAGCTTCTGTCTGTTCTATCGATATTCGAAGGACAACGGTAGAAGCTCGGCATGAGAGGTCCCTTAAGGAAGTTGAAGCCGGCGATCTCAAGCCTTTCAAGGCTTCCGGGCTCTCTGGAGAATCCGATCCTGAATTTGCCTGATCCTACAAGAAGGCCGTGAGATACAGCTGATACCGAGTTGTGTGTAATAACGTCAGAAATCATCTCCTCTTCAGGTGAGAAATCATCCTGATATTCGCTGAGCTCTGCGGGCTGGTTCATTCTCTCGAGCCTGCCGCCATCTTCTTCTGTAAGAAGAGCCTGATCATCCGTGCCGGGAAGTGCAACATCGCTGTCTATGCCTGTATTAAGGCCGCTGTTGGGAGACCTGCCTGAACCGAGCTGCATCGCAGGCTCTGCCTGAGGCTTTTCGCCGCTTCCTAATCCTGCTGCAGAAGAAACATTCTCTGCCACAGGACTTGCGATCTGGTCTGTCAGAACGTCCTGATAGAAGGCGACCTCATAGCCTGCCTTCGCATAGTAGGTATCCTTGTGGAGCTTTAACGTGATGTCGAAAACCAGCTCTTTCGAGAGCGCATTCATATACATCTCAACGAATTCAGCCTTGCCCTGTGCCCAGCCGGGTGTCGTAAAGACTTCTGTGGCAAACGGAAACTTCAGAGTTCTTGAGCCGAAAGGTTCGATCTCAGGGATCATGCCTCTTCCTGACATAATGGCTCTGCCGCCGAGAAGGATCTTCCATTCGAGATCCAATTCCTGCGTATAGCCGAACTGGTTGGAATTGCGCATTGTAAGAGTTGCCGGGTCGCCTGCAGATGCAAAGATCGCAATGGACTGGCACTGCTTCTTGATATCAAGATAGATCGGATGGGGGTTGCGCTCTGCGTCAACAATACCCTGACCGATACAGGAGTTCTCCTTCTGCTTTCCGCCTACAAGATCTGCGTGATGGATCCACTTATAAAGCGTGTCATCATCAGTAAATCTGGTTCTTCCGGGAATGGATTCGAAAAGATTCCTTCCGGTCCTGTTAAGGCCGAAGATTTTCTTTCTGTCGAGACAGAGATCTTCCCATGGTCCGAAAACAGCGCCTGCTTCACTAGGCAGCGGCTTCATATCGGATATTCTCTCAATGGGCTTTCCCTTCTTGCCTGAAGAAGCTGCAACAACAGCTTCGGTATACCAGGGCCTTGTATCGTCGATACGGAGGCACTCGTGCTTTACCCTGTTTGCGGTCTCATAGTTGAAGTTGTACTTCTGGAATCCCCACATAACGACTGACGGATGGTTCATGCAGCTCTCCACATAATCTCTCATATAGAAATCCGCAGAGGTAGCGATAACGTACATACCATACTGGTCGCAGAGATTTAAGAACTCGTCAGACAAAGGCATGCCGTCAGCGATAACGCCGTTGATGCCTGCGCGCTTCATGAGGATGATGTCCTGACGCATACGGTCCTGTGGAACGGCGATACCGTTCTGCGGATCGAACTCGTAATACTTAACGAGCATCAGGTTAACGCGGCGGTCATTGATATTGAGCTTGTCCTGAACGATCTCTGTCGTTCTGAAGCCGAATCTCTTCTTCTTCGCGCAGACGACTTTGTTCTCGGCGTTGAGCACCGGGTCGTAGATGCGGATGGCGTCATTGACGCGGGTGAGGATCTCCTGGGTAGTCATGGTGTTGGCTCCTTCCTGCCCGCTTTGCGGGCGTCGAAATGCGATTGCGGCGTTGTGGTTTTCCGCGACGGCCCGGAATGTTTCAGGGCCGTTTCGGCCAGGCACCACCTGGCGCTCATCAGGCGGAATGATCCACGACCGTGAGTGAAGACCCTCACTTGAGGGTCTTCAGCGTCTCGGCCAGGGCGATGGCGGCGCGGTACGCCTTGCGGGTGAGCTTCTTGTTCCACGACTTCGT
>CADCJM010000067.1 GCA_902801755.1 Oscillospiraceae bacterium | reverse complement strand
AAGGCTGAAGAGGAAGAGAAGGCAGCAGCCGCTCTCACCGCTGAAGAAGCTAAGCTTACAGAGCGCAGGAAGACAGACGAGAAGGCAAGGATCGAAGCAGAGAAGTTCGAACAGGAGACCAAGGCTGCAGTTATCACAGCTACCCAGGAAGAGGAAGCAGCTTCCCAGGAATACGAAGCAGCTAAGCTCGCACTCGAGAAGGCTCAGAACGATCTCGACTTCGCAAATCAGATGAAAGCTGAAGAAGATGCACGCGCCGCAGCCGAGAAGGCTGAGAAGGAAGCACGTGCCGCTGCAGAGAAGGCTATCGAAGAAGCACGTATCGCAGCACAGAAGGCAGAAGAAGCAAGACAGGCAGCTCTCCTCGCAGAGCAGAAGGCTAAGGCCGCTGCTGCAAAGGCTGAGGAAGAAGCACGCATCGCTGCCGCTAAGGCAGAAGAGATCGCTAAGCTCAGAGCAGCAAAGCTCCCTTCACAGGATGCACCTAAGGATAATACAGTTGCTGAAGCTCCCAAGACTGAGCCTGCAACAGTTACTCCCGCAAGACCTGCTTCGGCAGCTCCTACAGGAAGACCGGGTTCCACAACACCCGCAAGACCTGCTGCCAAGATCGCTGAGTGATCAGGGGTCATACCAAAGAACACTGATAAGGGCTGTCTCAGATGAGACGGCCCTTTTTAATTCCGCGATATTTTCGCCGGTCTTCTGAAGAAGTCAACAAAAAACGGCACCCTTAAATCAAGGGCGCCGCCTGTATCTTTGAGGAATCTAAATGGCTTTTAGCCTCTTTCATCCAATACTTTCTGTACTCTGTCCTGAGCGATAGTGACTACAGAAGCGAGATCCTTCTGGCCCAGGAAGTATGCAGGCATCTCTTCTACAAGGATGAGATTGATAGATGCATCGGTCGCATTGCTTCTGGAACAGGACAAAATGATCTTCTCGAGATCGTCGATGTTCTGCTTGGATAAGGACATCTTCTGGCTGTACTGGCCAAAATAATTAACGCCTTCGCCTTTGCTGTAGAAATCTAAAGCTTCGCCGGCCGACTTTTCGAAAGCTGCACGGCTGATAACAAACTCATCGTTCAATGCGAGAGAATACATTACGTCATCTGACAGAAGAAGCTTTACGAATTCTGCCGCAGCATCCTTGTTAACTGCCTGTGCGGAGATCGCAACTGAAACGTGGGGAACGAATGCCGGACCGCGTCCGTCGGATGAAGGAATGCCTAAGATAGCTGTTCCGCCGTTGCAGTCGGCAATATTATAAAAATATGATCCGGTACCATAGCATGTTGTCAGGAATGCCTTCTTGCCTGCGTTGCCTGAGACATCGCCCTTGAAAGCTATGCCTACCGGTGCAGTAAGCGGACCGTCAGAAGTACCATCATTCCAGTTTGATGCCTTTTCCTGAACATTGTTCTTAACAAACTCTGCGAGCTCTGTGAATTCCTGACATGTGAAATCAGCCTTGCCGTTTGCGATGAACTTGTCGCTCATTGCGCTGAAAAGCTTTGAGAAATAGAGCGTCTGGCCTGACGGGATCGCATCCTTGCCGTTCAACTCGTCCTTTAAGAACTTCTCATATTCCTTTGTGGTAAATCCGATGCCGGAAGCACCTGCGTACTTGGCATCTGTGTGGATTCCCTGGACTGCAAAGCAAAGAGGCAGCTGGTAAAGGGCTCCGTCCACTTTGGCTCCGTCTATGATATTTGTGAAATACTTCTCTGAGTCGAGTGTTCCGATGTACTGGTTCAGATCAACGAGATAATTCTTGTTGTTGAGCTGTCCGAAATTGCTGACGTCCATGAGGATATCCGGACCGTCACCATTTATGAGGTCCATGGCAAGCTTGTTGCTCAGTTTAGCATCGCCGTTAAGACTTGCAGCCTCGTATTCGTCATTGCTGTTCATGCTGGTCGGATATTCATAGTATTCGTTGCCTGTGTAACGGCTGGAGACCTCAATGAAGTATTCCTTGTTTGTGTTGTTGAACTCATTGACAGCGTCGCCGATCTTCTCGTTTACATATCCGTAAGGTGAGTAAAGTTCCATTATGGTCTTGCCGGCATGCGGGTTCTGTACTCTTGTAAATTCCATAATGCAGAACGGACGGATCGCTGCAGAACCGTAAGCAGTATAGCTGCCGGTCTCACCGCAGAGCAGCACTTTATCGCCCGTGCATTCACCGATCTGAAGATTCGAGAGTCTGCTTCTGTTCTCACCGCACCAGCTGTAATTGAAGGCCATTTCGCTGGACTTCTTGTTCATATCGATCTTTGCGATTCCGGATAATGACTGATAATAGTACATGCCGTCTTTCCCGGCTTTTACGGTGTAAAGATAAGTGGGATCAAGCCAGTCAAAGTCCTTGGAATCCAATTCCTTCAAGGCACCGGACTTAAGATCCAGTTCATAGAAGGCATTTCCGTTATCGATTGCTACGGGAACCAGGGCCTTGTCTTCACTTATAGGAAGCATGGCCATTACATCGTAAACACTCTTGCCTTCGACCTTGAGCTCAGCTTCCTTCTTGTCTCCGCCGGAAGTGATCAGAAATTTGTAGTACTGGTTCTGAGACCAGTAAACATAGGCGTCGATCACGTAATTGCCAACTTCAAAAGACCTGGCCAGTGAACCGCCGTCATTATCCGCGTTATCTATATTCCTTGTATCGACCACATTTCCGGAGACGGCATCGATTACAGATTCAACAGTTGTCAGATAACCGGTCTCGGGATCGTAATGAGAGCATTTTGCAGTAATCTTGCCGTCTTCAAAACTCGAGCTCTGAATATAGTCAGAAGCATCCATTAAAGCCATCATGTCAATGGTCTTAACTGCCTGCTTGGTCTTTCTGTCTATGACAGTGTAAACAGCGATGCCAAAGTCTTTATTGTTGTATTTTTCCCAGTCCATGTTGTCCGGGACTTTATAATTTCCGTTTGTTAATACAACAATGTAATTGTCATCACAGCCGGCAACACTAGAATATGCAGACTGTACCTGCTTATCCGGATTAAATGTCGGAGTGATCTCCGTCTTGCTGCATTCGAACCACGGGGAATCACTCGTGATCTTCCGGCCGCTGTGACTTACTTCGTTTACACCGACACCGTTTTCTTCCTTCTTTTTACCGCATGCTGCAGCAGACAGCGCCATAGCAAATATCAGTGCTGCAGATATGATCTTGACGGATGTTTTTTTCATCAGATTATCTCCTTTTGTCCTCATTGGGATTTAACCAAAAGAATTCTAAGACCGCGAAAAATCGAAACAGCATCAATAGTTAGGCAAAAGTTAGGTAAAGAAAAAGGCTGTCCCCAAACTTTTGCATTATGGGGGGCAGCCTTAATATGCTGAATGCCGGGCTTTGTCAGCCGCGTCTCTCGTCCAGGACCTTCTGCGCCCTGTCCTGAAAGCTCTTTATGAAAGACCTTAACCTCTTTCAGCCAATACCTTCTGGGCTCTGTCCTGGGCGATCGTAATGACCGAATTAAGATCCTTCTGGCCGGAAAAATATGCAGGCATTTCTTCAACAAGGATCGTGTTGATCGATGCATCTGTAGAATTCATGCTTGAAACGCTTAAGATTATCTTTTCGAGTTCATCAACATTCTTGTCAGAGAACTTGAGCCTGTTATTCTTGGGCTCACCGGTGTTCATATCATATGCAAGATACGGATCTCCGCCTTCTCCGTTAAAGTATTCGATGATGTCTTTTGAAGAGTCTCTGAAGGCTTTGCGGTTTAAGACAAACTCGTCATTCTTGGCGATAGCAAGCTGCACCTCGTCGGACATGAGCATCTTAACGAATTCTCCGCATGCATCTGTATTTTTCGACTGTGCTGATACTGCTACAGAGAAAGCAGGTTCGAGCATAGGTCCGCGGCCGTCCGTTGAAGGGATTCCCAACAATGCAGAAGCACCATTTAACTGGGCCATCTGAACAAAGTACCCTCCGACACCGTAAAATGAAGCATATGCAGCAACACTTTCCTTGGAGTAGGTGTCACCCTTAAATGCGGTAACGCCGACTGCTGTTGCATAAACAACCTCATCATCGTTGTTATAGATATCATTCCAGGATTTTGCATTCTCGGGCACGTTATTCTTTACGAATTCAGCGAGCTCGGCAAATTCCGGACTTGTGAAATCAACCTTTCCGTTAACTACGAACTTGTCGCTCATGGCTGAGAAAAGCTTTGTAAAGTAGATTGCCTGGCCCAGATTGATAACATCCTGACCGTTCAAGGTCTCCTTAAGGAATTTCTCATATTCAGCCGTAGTAAATCCTACTCCTGACTTTCCTGCATACTTTGCATCTGTAAGAATTCCTGAGATCGAATAGCATATAGGCAGCTGGAAAAGCTTGCCGTCAACCTCGGAAGAATCGACAACAGTCGTAAAATACTTATCAGGATCCAGTTCTCCAATGTATTTGTTCAGGTCTACCAGATAGTTTGAATTATTAAGCTGGCCGAATGAACTGCAGTTAAGAAGGATATCCGGACCTTCGCCGTTTAAGATATCCATCGCAAGCTCGTTGCTCATGACGGCATTGGTCTTAATGCTTGCTTTCTGGTAATCATCGTCGCTGTTGATATTCGAATAGTCGATTCCGTCATCGACATTGGAATAGCGGTCATGTAGCTCAATAAAGTGAGTGCTGCTCTTTTCATTGTATTCGGAAATGACGTCAGCGATACACTCTTCGATATATCCCGAGGGCGCATAGAGCTCTAAGATGGTCTTTCCTGCATGAGGATTGGAAGCCGCACGTGTAAGCGTGATAACAAAAAACTCCTGCTTAGCTTCCTTATTAAGGTTGTTGAAATACTTTTCGCCACAGATAACAAAGGAATCCTCGGTACATTCTACGAGCTGGCAGTAGCCCAGGAGGCTTCTGCTTACAGAGCACCAGCTGTCATTAAAAACCTCCTGCATTGTTTTCTTATTAACGTCGATCTTTGTGATGCCGGTATTAGTGGAAGCATATACCACGCCTTCCGCGCCGGGCACTGTAGTGCCTATCTGGTCGATATCGAGCCAGTCGTAATTCTTGGAATCAGCTTCAGAAGCCTTGCCTTTCTGCAGATCTATCTCAAAAAAGCGTTTTCCGCTGTCTGAGGATGCTGCTGCAAGGAACTTTTCTTCACCAAGCTGAAGAATGACGGGAATATCGTAAAGGCTGGTCTTATCAGCCTTGAGCTCGAAGGTCTGTGTCTCGCCGTCATCTTTGGTTACGTAAACGGTATAGGTATACTGGTCTCCTTCTTCCCAGTTAATTACCGTTCCTATCGTATATTTCCCGTATGTAAAGGTTCGCTCATATGAACGGTATTCATCATCGGGAATGATCTCTTTTGTGTCAGTTACTTTTCCGGTCGCCGGATCGTAATATGTATCGACGTACTTCATCTGATATTTCGTTTCGTCGAAAACGGAAGTATGTGACATGATCTTGCCGTCTGTAAGGGTGACTTTGTCGATATTGCTGTTCTTGGGAATGTCCGAAGTCAGGTCGATAGTATTGATGGTCTTATTCGTTTTCCTGTCGACAACAGTAACGACATTGATCATATAGTCTCTGTAATCGATCTTATCCCAGTCGATATTATTGCCTGACGGCATCCTATAGTTTCCGTTCGTGAAAACAGCGATATAATTCTCATCAATCCCTGCAAGCATCTGATAGGTATATTCCACTGTCTTTCCCTTTGGGGTATCAAGCTTGGGAGAAGGTATCGTAAGGATATCACTGTCAAACCATGGAGAATCCGCAGTGATCTTCTGGCCGCTGCGGCTCTTTTCTCTTCCCTTGCTTCCCTTTTTATTGCAGGCAGCTATGGGCAGTGCAACTGAAACTGCCAAAATAACAGACAGGATCTTAACAGAATTCTTCTTCATATCCGCTCTCCTTTTATCCCAGACAAAAAACTAAGACGGCTGCTCAGAAAATAACAAATACAGCCATTTCTAATTATAAGGCATATTTGATAAAAAGCGGATATCAAAAGTGTTACATGTCTTTTTTGAAAAAGACTTGCTGTCTCTTATTTGCGTTCATCCAATACTTTCTGGACTCTGTCCTGGATTATGGTTATGACGTCATTTAAGTCTTTCTGGCCCAGGAAATACGCCGGCATCTCCTCTTTCAGGATGATGGTGATGTCTGTATCCTCGGAATCCATCCTGGAACAGCTGAGGATTATCTTCTCCAAGTCATCGATGTTCTTTTCCGTGAACTTTATCCTGTTCTCCAGAGGCTTGCCCGTCGAATAATCAGTTCCGAAGATCATATCACCGGCAGGGCTGTTATTTCTCTCTATCGAGACCGTTCCGCCCTTTCTGAATGCTTCGCGGTTTACGACGATATTATCCTGTACCGCAAAGCTCTCCTGCATCTCATCAGATATGAGGAGCTTTACGAATTCCACACATGCCTCAGTATTAACAGCCTGGGAAGAGACTGCGGCAGAAACATAAGGCTTAAACATCGGACCGCGGCCGTCAGTCGAAGGAATGCCGTAAATGGATATATTCCCGGAAGATGTTGCTATGGAGTAAAAATATCCTGTGATCCCGTAACATGAAGTCAGATCAGCAGCGGGAACATTCACGTTATTATCAGCATCATTCCATGTCTTGCTCTTTTCGGGAACATTATCCTTAACATACGCAGCAATTGCTGCAAACTCCGGGCCGGTAAAATCGACCTTGCCGTCCTTGATGAATATGTCGCTCATGCCGTTAATAAGCTTTGCGAAATAAAGAGCCTGTCCCGTAGGGATTATATCCCTGCCGTTCAGGGTGTCATTTAAAAATCTCTCATATTCTTCGATCGTGAAGCCGGCACCTGAAGCAGGCGCATATTTACTGTCTGTCATGATACCGTTGACAGTAAAGCATACCGGCATCTGATAGAGCTTTCCGCTTACTTTTGCACCTTCGATGATGTTCGTAAAATACTTATCAGAACTTAGATCCTTGAAATATGGCGAAAGGTCTGTCAGATAGCTGTCGCAGTTGAGCTGGCCGTAATCAGTGGTGTTCATAAGAATGTCCGGGCCTTCGCCGTTGATCAGATCCATGGCCAGGGCATTTCCAAGTTTGTTATTTTTGTTGAGGGTGGCCGTCTGATACTCATCCTCGCTGTTTAAAGAAGATATATCGGAGGAACTGTTTGTTTTATATTTATCCGTTACCTCGATATAGTATCCGCTGCTGGTCTCATTGTATTTAAGGATGGCATCTGAGACCTTTTCATCAGTCTGACCGTTCGGGGTATACAGATTAAGTATCGTCTTGCCTGCGTGAGGATTCTTATCAGCTTTGCTGACCTCTACTATATAAAAGTCCGGTACTGTTACCGAAAGAAAATTATTGGCGGGCAGAGTCATTCCGCAGAGCACAATAGAACCGTTTCCAATCTCTGCTATCTGTAAAGATTCCAAAAGAGTTCTGTTGACTCCGCAATGGCTGAAATCAAAAACTGTCTCAGCCGATCTGTTCTTCAGGTCCGTTTTTTCGATTCCGAGAGGGGTTATGTAATAGACATTCCCGTCAGATCCGTTATATGGATTTCCCATTCTTTCCAGATCGAACCATTCATAATCCTTTGGATCAAGGCTCTTTATGGTGTACGATGCAAGATCAAGCTCGAAAAACCTGTTTCCTCCACTTGAGAATGCAGCAACCAAAGCGGTCTTGTCTGTGTTCTGCATTATGACGGGAATCTCATAAATATCTATACCGGACTCTTTGACTGCAACCTTATTCCTGCTGCCATCCGGTGAAGTGATAATAAGATTAACAAACGAACCGTTACCGGTCCATTCTCCGGCTGTGCCTATACTGTATCCGCCGATATTAAATACGTTGCTGATATTATTGTCATCAGCGCCTTTCGATTCTTTTGCTTCCTTGAGCTTGCCGGTCTCAACATTCAATTCCTGCACGACAGTATTCACCTGATATGTTTTCATGTCATACCTTGTAATGTTCAGGAACAGCTTTCCGTCTTCTATGTATCCGCCGTTTATGTTATCGGAAATGCCTATCTCTTTTGACAGATCTATCGTTTTTACAGTAGAATACGCAGCTCTGTCCACAACAGTTACGGATGCGAAAACAGATTCTTCATCAGTTTTGCCGCTTCCTTGAGACGCCTGATAGCGTCCTTCCGATATGACATACATATTCTTATCATCCATAGCTGCCAGCTTCGACATATATGTCATTAACTGTCTGCCGGTCTCAAACCCGAGATCTACTTTTAAGACCTTGCTGTCAAACCACGGTGCATCTTCTGCGATCTTCTGACCGGAGCGGGTCTTACCGCCTGATCCGTTCTTTTTTCCGCATGATGCAAACGGCAAAGCCATGCAAAGCACAACAGCGGCACAAATGATCCTTTGTGAAAGCTTCTTCATTACGATTCTCCTTTTTCGCGCTGATGAACGGACAAAAACACACCAGCCTGATAACAGTTATTCTAATTATCCGCGCATTAAGAAAAAAGCAGCAAACTTCTTAATATTTCTTTAAGAATATTGAACTCTGCAGCATTACTCCCGGCATAACTGCGGCACAACGAATTACTCGATGATTGTAGAAACTGTACCAGCGCCTACTGTGTGACCACCCTCACGGATAGCGAACTTAAGACCCTGCTCCATAGCGATAGGAGTGATGAGGTCTGCTTCGATTGTTACGTGGTCACCAGGCATGCACATGTCTGTTCCATCAGGAAGCTTGATAACGCCTGTAACGTCTGTTGTTCTGAAGTAGAACTGAGGACGGTAGCCTGTGAAGAAAGCCTTATGACGTCCACCCTCTTCCTTTGTAAGAACGTAAACTTGGCCTGTGAACTTTGTGTGAGGAGTTGTTGTGCCGGGCTTAGCGATAACCTGACCTCTCTCAACTTCCTTACGGTCGATACCACGGAGGAGGCAGCCGATGTTGTCACCAGCCTCAGCCTGATCCATTGACTTACGGAACATTTCTACACCAGTGATTGTTGTAGACTTAGGCTCGTCCTGGAGACCAACGATCTCTGCAGGATCACCAACCTTAACTGTACCTCTCTCAAGACGGCCTGTAGCAACTGTACCACGGCCGGAGATTGTGAATACGTCCTCAACAGGCATAAGGAACGGCTTGTCAACAGGACGCTCAGGTGTAGCGATGTAGCTGTCAACAGCATTCATGAGCTCGATGATAGAAGCATACTCAGGAGCGTTAGGATCTGTAGATGTAGACTCGAGTGCTGCAAGAGCAGAACCACGGATGATAGGTGTATCATCACCAGGGAAGTCATACTGGTTAAGGAGATCACGGATGTCCATGTCTACGAGCTCAAGAAGCTCTTCGTCGTCAACCTGATCGCACTTGTTCATGTATACAACGATGTAAGGAACGCCTACCTGACGAGCGAGCAGGATGTGCTCACGTGTCTGGGGCATCGGGCCGTCTGCAGCGGAAACTACGAGGATAGCGCCGTCCATCTGAGCTGCACCAGTGATCATGTTCTTGATGTAGTCAGCGTGGCCAGGGCAGTCAACGTGAGCGTAGTGACGTGTCTCTGTCTCATACTCAACGTGAGCTGTGTTGATCGTGATACCACGAGCTCTTTCCTCGGGTGCGGAGTCGATGTTGCTGTAATCCTTGAACTCAGCTCCACCCTTCATAGCGAGTACCTTTGTGATAGCAGCTGTAAGAGTTGTCTTACCGTGGTCAACGTGACCAATGGTACCGATGTTTACGTGCGGCTTGCTACGTACGAACTTTTCTCTTGCCATTTGTAATTTCCTCCTAAGAAATTATTATTAAACTTTATTATTACTCGCCTTGTTTCAACGGGAGCGTCAAACATCATTTTATAAACTTTCGCTCTTTATTTCAAGTAAAAAAGCATTATTTATTGATGTTTACGCCCTTGAAATCAGGCGGTTCGGAGCCTTACTTCTTTAAGATGGACTCCATGATGCTCTTCGGCGTCTCCGCGAAGTGGCTTATCTGCATTACGAACGTACCACGTCCCTGTGTGGAGGAACGGAGGTCTGTTGCGTAACCGAACATGTTTGCGAGCGGAACCTCAGCATGTACCTGCTGTGAACCGTTCATAGGCTCGATCTCCTTGATAGCGCCACGGCGTGCATTAAGTCCGCCGATAACGTCGCCCAAGTACTCATCAGGAACCTCGACGTCTACCTTCATGATAGGCTCGAGGAGGCAAGGATCGCCCTTCTGCATGCCTGCCTTGAATCCCATGGATCCTGCGATCTTGAAGGCCATTTCTGAAGAGTCGACATCGTGGTAGGAACCGTCGAAAACAGTAACCTTAACGTCAACTACAGGATAGCCGCCCAAGATACCGGCCTGCATAGCTTCCTGAACACCTGCATCGATAGGAGCAATGAACTGCTTCGGGATGCTTCCGCCGACTGTCTCGTCAACGAACTCATAACCCTTACCGGGCTCCTGAGGTTCGAGTCTGAGCCAGCAGTCACCGTACTGACCGTGACCACCGGACTGACGTACGAACTTACCCTGAGCTTCAACAGTTCTTCTGATCGTCTCTTTGTAGGATACCTGAGGTGCGCCTACGTTAGCCTCAACCTTGAACTCACGGAAAAGACGGTCAACGATGATATCGAGGTGAAGCTCACCCATACCTGCGATGATTGTCTGTCCTGTTTCCTGGTTGGTGTATGTACGGAACGTCGGGTCTTCTTCTGCGAGCTTCTGGAGAGCGATGAGCATCTTTTCCTGTGAAGCACGGCTCTTAGGTTCGATAGCAACCTCGATAACCGGTTCAGGGAACTCCATGGACTCGAGGATGATAGGATGATCCTCGTCGCAGAGTGTGTTACCTGTTGTTGTATCCTTCAGACCGATAGCAGCTGCGATGTCGCCGGAGAATACTTCTGTGATCTCCTTACGCTCGTTAGCGTGCATCTGAACGATACGTCCGATACGCTCTTTCTTACCCTTTGAAGAGTTAAGAACGTAAGATCCTGCTTCCATAACACCGGAATAAACTCTGAAGAAGCAGAGCTTACCGACGAACGGGTCAGTAGCGATCTTGAATGCGAGAGCAGAGAAAGGCGCTTCATCAGATGAAGGTCTCTCCTCTTCTTCCTCGGTCTCAGGGTTTACACCCTTGATAGCGGGAACGTCGAGAGGTGAGGGCATGTAGTCAACGATAGCGTCGAGCAGCATCTGTACGCCCTTGTTTCTCAAAGAAGTACCGCAGCAAACCGGGATGAGCTTGCATGAGCAGCAAGCCTTACGGAGAGCAGCCTTGAGCTCTTCATTGGAGATCTCCTCGCCTTCGAGGTACTTCTCTGTGAGCTCGTCATCGGTCTCGCAGATAAGCTCGACCATCTCTTCTCTCTTAGCCTTAATGAAATCAACCATATCAGCAGGAACCTCACGGTCCTCATACTGCATACCGTCCTCTGAAGTGTAAACCTCAGCACGGAGTGTAATAAGGTCGATAATGCCCTGGAAGCTGTCTTCCTTACCGATAGGGTACTGAATAGCAACAGGGACATTCTTAAGTCTGTCACGGATCATCTCGCAAACATGTTCGAAGTTTGCACCGATGATGTCCATCTTGTTGACGAAAACCATTCTCGGAACACCGTAGTGCTCAGCCTGTCTCCAAACTGTTTCCGTCTGCGGCTCAACGCCGCCTCTAGCAGACATAACCGTAACCGCACCATCGAGTACACGGAGTGAACGCTCAACTTCTACTGTGAAGTCAACGTGGCCTGGAGTGTCGATGATGTTGATTCTGTGGCCCTTCCAGGGAGCTGTTGTAGCTGCGGAGGTAATTGTGATACCTCTCTCCTGCTCCTGAACCATCCAGTCCATGGTAGCAGCACCTTCGTGAACCTCACCCATCTTACGGTTAACGCCGGAGTAATAAAGAATTCTCTCGGTTGTTGTTGTCTTACCGGCGTCGATGTGAGCCATAATACCGATGTTTCTGGTCTTCTCAAGCGGGTATGCTCTTGTTGTAGCCATTAGTATTAATGTCCTTTCTTAACCGGTGATTAACGATTGAAATGCGCGAAAGCCTTGTTAGCCTCAGCCATTCTGTGCATCTCTTCTTTTCTCTTGAATGCTCCGCCTGTCTCATTTGCTGCATCCATAAGCTCAGCAGCAAGGCGCTCCTTCATTGTGCGCTCAGATCTGTTTCTCGAGTACTGAACGATCCAACGGAGACCGAGTGTCTGTCTTCTCTCGGGCTTAACATCCATAGGGATCTGATAGTTAGCACCACCAACACGGCGTGCTTTGCACTCGAGGGTGGGCATTACGTTAGCAAGAGCCTTTCTGAATACTTCGAGGGGCTCTTCATTTGTGCGCTCTTTGATGATATCGAAGGCGCCGTATGTAATTTTTTGAGCTACGCCCTTCTTGCCGTCTAACATGATGTTGTTGATAAGCTTACTTACTACAACGTCATTGTAGACAGGATCCGGAAGAACGGTTCTCTTTGGGGTATTGCCTTTTCTTGGCACTTTGCTTCCCTCCTAACATGATTATTAAAGTTTTACTTTCTAAAACTTGAAACCATAGGTACTCACGTTTCAGTTGTTCTTGTGGACCGTGTTAAGTGTCTCAGTCAGGCAATGTCCATATATGAACAATGTACTGATCACTTATGTCCAACCCCTGCGAAAAAATCTTTCGCGGGATTACTTCTTAACCTTAGCAGCCTTCGGCTTCTTAGCGCCGTACTTAGATCTGCCCTGCTGACGGTCAGCAACGCCGGCTGTATCAAGTGTGCCTCTTACGATGTGATAACGTACACCAGGGAGGTCCTTAACACGTCCGCCTCTGATAAGTACAACAGAGTGCTCCTGAAGGTTGTGTCCGATTCCCGGAATATAAGCAGTAACCTCGTAGCCATTTGTAAGACGGACTCTTGCTACCTTACGAAGAGCTGAATTAGGCTTCTTAGGTGTAGTTGTCTTAACAACTGTGCAAACGCCGCGCTTTTGAGGCGAATCAAGATTTGTCTGCTTATTTCTGATGGTATTCATCGAGAACTGAAGCGCCGGGGAAGCAGACTTGAATGTCTTGGACTGTCTGCCGGACTTAACCAATTGATTGAACGTTGGCATCAATACATCTCCTTTCTTTATTTTTACGCGCAAATATGAGCACAAAGTCCCCTTTGCGAGCAATTAAGTATACACCCGCATATTTTGAATGTAAACTGCCAATTTTTAAGGGTTCTAAAGCTTTGTTTGCCGCCCTCTTTTCGGGGGGTTCGAAAATAATACCAAAAAAGCATAAAAAAATGACTGTTTAACCCAAAATTTCTTATTCACTTATTTGGGCAAACCCTATATACTTACTAAGGTTATTTTTTAATTACAAGGAGTGTGACTTCAATGAAAGTAAAAATCACAGAAACCGTGCTGCGTGACTCACAGCAGTCGCTCATCGCAACACGTATGCCGTTCTCCGATTTCGAGGGCATCCTTGAGACTTTGGACAACGCCGGCTACTACTCACTCGAGTGCTGGGGCGGCGCTACATTCGACTCATGCCTCAGATATCTGGACGAGGATCCGTGGGAGAGACTCAGAAAGATCAAGGCAGTCTGCAAGAAGACTCCCCTTCAGATGCTCATCCGCGGCCAGAACATTTTAGGCTACAAGCATTATCCCGATGACGTCGTAAGACTCTTCTGCCGCAAGGCTGCAGAGAACGGTATGGATATCTTCCGTATTTTCGACGCGCTCAATGATTTCAGAAACATTGAAGTCTGCATTGACGAGGTAAAGAAGTGCGGCAAGCATGCACAGGGCTGCATCTGCTACACAACTTCACCTGTACATACAATCGAGAAGTACGTTGAGATGTGCAAGGAACTTGAGAGCATGGGCGTTGACTCCATCGCTATCAAGGACATGGCAGGCATCTGCTCACCTAAGGAAGCTTATGATCTCATCAAGGCTATCAAGGGTGCAAATATCAAGGTACCTCTCTTCTTCCACACACACCACACAACAGGCATGGGTCCTATGACTCTCCTTAAGGCTGTTGAAGCAGGTGTTGACGGAATCGACTGCGCTATCTCCACAATGGCAGGCGGCACATCACAGCCCGCTACTGAGACAATGGCTTACACACTTAAGCAGTTCGGCTATGACTCAGGTCTTGATATGGACAAGCTCAAGGAGATCGCTGATTACTTCGTACCCGTAAGAAAGAAGTTCTTAGACAACGGTACACTCAATCCTACAGTTATGGGCATCAAGGCTGACATCCTTAAGTATCAGGTTCCGGGCGGAATGCTCTCCAACATGATCGCTAACCTTAAGGATATGCACGCTCTCGACAAGTTCGACGAAGCTCTTGCTGAGATCCCTGCAGTACGTAAGGACATGGGTTATCCCCCGCTCGTTACACCTCTTTCACAGATGGTCGGCAACCAGGCAGTCCAGAACGTTCTCTTAGGCGAGAGATATAAGAACATCTCCAAGGAGATCAAGGCTTACCTCCGCGGCGAGTACGGCAGAGCACCGGGCGAAGTTAACCAGGAACTCATCGACAGATGCTGGAAGCCTGAAGAACTCGTTCAGGGCAGATATGCTGATTCGTTAGAGCCCGCTTTCGAGAAGACAAAGAAGGAACTTGGCGATAAGGCAAGATCCGACGAGGATGTCCTCTCCTACATCGCTTTCCCTCAGGTTGCAGAGAAGTTCTTCGCTGCACGTGAAGAGAAGGAATCCAACACAGTTAACTACACCATCGAGAAGAAGGAGGATTAATTATGAATCCTGTTATTCAGTTGGCTGTAGAGCGCGGTTCACACCTCACCATCGGTGAGATGATGATGAACGCCGGCATCGTTATCCTCGTGGTATTCGGTGTGCTCTTCCTGATGTACATCCTGATCTCTCTTTCAGGAAAGATCATCCAGGGCATCACAAAGCTCGGCGCTAAAGAAGAACCCGCTAAGGCAGCTCCTGCCGCTGCAGCACCCGCTGCTCCTCAAGCTCCCGAAGAGGTATTCTCTTCCGGATCATTGAAGCTTAAGAACTGTGATGAGAAGACCGCTGCCATGATCATGGCAATCGTCGCTGATGACTCCGGAATCCCGCTCGAAGAGCTCGTATTCAAGTCAATCAAGTTGGTCGAAAAAGATTAAAGGAGAACATCCATGATTTATAACGTAACTATCAACGATAAAGTTTATGAGGTAGAAGTCGAGAAAGGCAAGGCCAATCTCATCAAGACAACTGCTGTTGTAGCTGCTGCACCTGCAGCTGCTCCCGCTCCTGTTGCCGCACCCGCTGCTGCTCCGGCACCTGCCGCTGCACCTGCTGCCGCTGCTGCTGCAGGCACAACACCTGTTAACTCACCTATGCCCGGTACGATCCTTGACGTTAAGGTCGCTGTCGGTCAGGCAGTTAAGGAAGGCGATCTCGTTTGCATCCTCGAGGCTATGAAGATGGAGAACGAGATCTATGCACCTTGCTCCGGTTCAGTTGCTCAGGTTCTCGTAACAAAGGGCCAGTCTGTAGACACAGGCGCACCTTTGGTAACGATTTCTTGATCAGGGGGTAGCAGGTAATGTTAGAAGTATTAAAAAATCTGTGGGAGACCTCAGGTATTGCCACGATGACGTGGCAGCAGGGCGTGATGATCCTCGTCTCGTTCATCCTGTTCTATCTCGCAATCAAGAAGCAGTATGAGCCTTTGCTCTTGCTCCCTATCGCATTCGGTATGCTCCTTACAAACCTCCCCTGGCCCGGCGGCGGAATCTTCCACCCCGAGTGGTTCCAGGGCGACATCAACTGGGCAGCATTGGGCGGCGCTTATCACGATCCCGTTACCGGTGCGCACATCGATCCGGGTCTTTTCGACTTCTTATACATCGGCGTTAAGATGGATATCTTCCCCTGCCTCATCTTCATGGCAGTAGGCGCTATGACAGACTTCGGACCCCTGATCTCCAGACCTTCATCCTTCTTCATGGGTGCAGGTGCTCAGTTCGGTATCTCTTTCGCATTCGTAGTAGCTTGTCTCCTTGGATTCGATCCTCAGGGCGCTGCTTCCATCGGTATCATCGGTGGTGCTGACGGCCCGACAGCTATCTACCTCACATCCAAGCTCGCACCTGAGCTCCTCGGCGCTATCACAAAGAAGATGCGCCAGGTAAAGATGGAGCAGACAAGACCTGTCTCCAAGGCAGAAAAGATCTGCTTCCCTATCATCGTAACTGTTGTTTGCGTTCTCATCCTTCCTTCTGTTGCACCTCTTCTCGGCTGCCTCATGCTTGGTAACCTCTTCAGAGAATCCGGTGTTACAGAACGTCTTTCCGATACAGCACAGAACGCAATGTGCAACATCGTAACGATCTTCCTCGGAACATCCGTTGGTGCCACAGCAGTCGGTGCTAACTTCCTCAAGCTCGAGACAGTTAAGATCATCATCATCGGCCTTTGCGCTTTCGCCTTCGCTACAGTCGGCGGACTCCTCATCGGTATCGTTATGTACTTCCTGTCCGGCAAGAAGATCAACCCGCTCATCGGCGCAGCAGGCGTTTCCGCCGTTCCTATGGCAGCACGTGTTGCTTCCAAGGTCGGCCAGAAGGAGAACCCTTCCAACTTCCTGCTCATGCACGCCATGGGACCTAACGTAGCAGGCGTTATCGGTTCTGCAGTTGCTGCAGGCATCCTGCTCACACTCTTCGGCTGATAAGAGTTGTAATTAAATAACCTGATCGAGGCTGTCCAATGCGGGCAGCCTCTTTTAGTTGCAGCGGATGTGTGCCCGGACGCCGCACTGAGTTTTCAGCACGTGGTAGTTGTAGTAATTTATTTGTTTTATCTTTAAATCGTCCGCGGGGTGTTTTCGAGCATTTTGGCTTGTCGGTTTTTGTCGGATTTGTTTACACAAAATCGACAAAGCAAGGGGCTATAATCGCGGCATGGATTACTTGGAAACTTACATACCAAAAGAGTATTTGGCTCTTAAGATTAACTACTGCAAGAAACAACTGGAACAGTTGCCGAAAGTTAAACTGTGTGAATACCACACTTCAGGAGAGGCCGTAAAGAGAATCATAATTGGTAAACACAGGTACAATCTTGATTCTTCAAATGGTAAGAAATACTATGCAATCTGGCTTGAGAAGAAGAAAAGAGAAAAGCAACTCCAGATATATCAGGTTGTTTGGGACAGTCATTATAATAGTGAACCTCTTACAGAATGCGTTCCCCACAAGGCTTCCCGTAAGTTATATATTTCTCCAGATAAATATGTGATATTGAATAAAGCTTTTTTCGACAGCCTTGAAAACGATGCTAATAAAGATCATCCAAAAAATAAAAACTATTATTTTAATGGAACATACTACCGTTCTGCCGCAGAACGCGACATTGCAATTTTCTACACAAGACTTGGCATACCGTTCAAGTACGAACCGGGCATTATCCTGATTGGGTTAAACAAACCCGTTAATCCGGATTTTGTAATATATATCGAAGAACTGGATACATGTATCTTTCATGAGCATTTTGGAATGAAAGACTCATCCGATTATTTAAGAATGACTAAGGTCAAATATGGTAATTACACAAATGCGGGACTGATCCCTGAACTGGATATTCTTTTCACACATGATGTGGAAGACATGCCGTTTGATATCAGATATCTGTATGCAAAACTTAATACCGCCATTTATGGACACACAATAATGCATGTACCGCATGATGTAATTGCTTCATATAACTATTGCTAATTTTTTGCCATTTTAGAACCGGTTTTGAAGTGGTAACGTAAAAGTAGACACCCTTGCCAAAAATATATACACCTGCATCAGTTTCAGTTACATAATTAAGTATCAAGTAAACAGAGGTGTAAAA
>CADCJM010000066.1 GCA_902801755.1 Oscillospiraceae bacterium | reverse complement strand
CCCAGAAAAGAAAACTACGTATATTACATTTAATGAGGCCGGTTATGGATAAGCGCTTTAAGGTATTAATGCTCAATGGAAGCCCGAGAGAGAACGGCAATATCGCTGTCGGTTTTCGCGAGATGCAAAAGATATTCGACGAGCTTAATGTTGAATATGAGTGCATAAATCTGGGCAAGAAAGATGTCAGAGGATGCATTGCCTGCGGTACTTGCGGCAATACCGGCAAGTGCGTTTTCAATGACGTCGTTAATGAGATCTCCGAAAAGTTCGAAAAGGCTGACGGTCTAGTAGTCGGATCTCCGGTTTACTACGGCTGTGCCAATGGAACTCTGGTTTCCGCTTTGCAGAGAGTTTTTTACAGCTCACATTTTGACAAGCGCATGAAGGTCGGTGCGAGCGTAGTCTGTGCAAGAAGATCCGGCTGTACAGCGACTTTCGATGAATTAAATAAGTTCTTTACGATATCCAATATGCCGGTTGCCACAAGCCAGTACTGGAATAATATTCATGGCGGAGCTGCAGGCGAAGCTGATCAGGATGAAGAGGGAAAGCAGACAATGAGAGTCCTTGCCCGCAATATGGTATTCCTTATGGAAAGTATTGCTTTGGGCAGGGAAAAGCTCGGCCTTCCTGATCAGGAAGAACATGTGTGGACAAATTTTATCGGATAAAATGAATATGTTTTATGGGGTGAACTATGGGCAATAAGGTTGATGATGTTCCTAATATATCAGGTTACACGATCGCTTCAGTACTGATACAGTTCCTGGCAATTATGTTTTTCTTCCTGTCGCTTGCAGGCTTTATGACAGGTTCAATTATCGGCGGCGTGATCCTTGTCGCTTTGGGCGGTCTTTGCGAGTTCTTATTTGTAAAGATGATAAAGAAGATCCTGTTCTGGAAGAAAAAGGAGAAAGAAGGCATCTCCCAGTCTCCTGTAGAAACTATTTTCGCTGATTCACTCTACAGGAATGACGGTGAGAGCTATGAAAAGGCGAGCAAACTATACTGCAGTCAGCATGGGAAAAAGGCAAATAAACTGACCAAAGAAGACAATGATATGATCTGGCAATACACCTATGGAGACTTCGCATATCTCCTGATGTGGATTATAGAGAATGGCTTTTACCGTCCGTCTAAAGAATATGATGAAGATGAAGCTGAGGAAGCAAAGGCAGATATCGCGAAGATCAGGAAAAGGGAAGCTCTGCCTACTGATTTCCTGAACGATCACGGCGGATTCTTCATGGAAGATGAAGTCTCTAAAAAGGCACGCGGCTTTGCAAAGAAGTATTTCGAAGGTTCCTTCCTTGATGATGTCAGGGCGTTTGCAAAGGATAAACTCGGTACAGAACTCTATGGATTTCCGTTCCGCTGGGAAGATTACGATACGTTTAAGCCTAAGATAGATGAGGCTTACAAAAAGTATCAGGAAGATAATTCACAGCCTGAACGTTGATACCGGCGAAATCTTAGGAACTTATTTCTTCTCAGGATCGAAATTTGCCAGAGGGTTGCTCTCTATCGCGCGGTGCAATGCCTCGTCATCAACATGCGTATATATCTGAGTAGTGGAGACGCTCTGGTGTCCTAATATCAGCTGAAGATTTCTTATATCGACTTTTCCGTACTTATACATAAGAGTAGCAGCAGTATGTCTGAGCTTATGCACGGAATAGACTCTGGTATCTATTCCTGCTTCTTCAAGAAGACGCTTTATCGTTATCTGGATCATGTCGTCGGATATCCTCGTTCCGCGCTTGGACACGAACAAAGCCTTTTCCGCAGAAGGCTTGATCTTCAGCGTCGCTCTCTTGTTCATCCAGTCATCTATAGCTTCAAGACAGGCGTCGTTAAGATAGATCGTACGCTCTTTATTACCTTTACCGATAACGGTTAATGTAGTGCCGTGAATATCATTTATATTGATGCCTCTGAGCTCAGATAAACGCATTCCGCAGTTAAGGAAGAGTGTAAGCATGCAGTAGTCGCGCTCGTTGGATTCCTTGGGTGAATCGTAAGCGGCCTTAAGGAGATCCTGACTCTGCTCGAGCGTGAGATATTTTGGCATGCGCTTGCCAATCTTCGGCGTCTCTATGTCATATGCCGGATTGTTATCGATAAGTCTTTTCTTTGAATGAAGGTATTTAAAGAAGCTCTTCAGGGACGCAATATGTCTTGCTCTTGCGGAGTTGGACTGTTTTCGCGAACGGGAAAGCCAGATAACGAAGGCGAGGAGATCGTCAGTTGTTACCTTGTTTAAGATCTTTGCATCGATATCGGAGATGTCGATCTCTTCTAACGGCGTGTCCTGAGGAACGAGCCCTCTGTCGAGCTTTAAGAACCTTGCGAAAAGGATGAGGTCATAGCGGTATTCCTTGACGGTATTTTCCGAGCGGCCGAGAGCAGCTTCCATATAGCTTAAGTAATTCTCGAGAAGCGGAAATGTCGGTGTCATAAAGCTCTAAGACCTCCTTTTCTGGTATTCGAAATAATTATATTACAAATATCCGGATTCAAGTGTTTATGCCGGGATAATAATGATAAAGTTAAAGGTATCTGATCAATAAATACCTGTAAAGCGGGGAGAACGAACATGATCCTGACTAACGAAGAACTTAAGAAGATATATTTCGGAGCATATGAATTTGAGGAGACTCCTGAGGGATTCCTTAAAGCAAACCAGTACACAAAAGCGCAGATGGAATATTTTAAGGGCGCTTTTGATATGTGGTACGAGAGGTGCGACGCCTCCACAGCCAAGACCTTGGAGCTGAGGACTGATGCTTCGAAAATTTCTTTTGACTATAAGTTCTTATGGAAGTGTTCGGAGGATTCAGTCGAGCTTTATGTTGACGGCCTGGCCTCTCAGATCTTTTACGTTAAGGATATGAAGGAAGAGGGACACCTCGAGTTTACTCTGCCTGAAGGCGTGCATGATGTTGTTATCTATCTTGTTGCCGACGCAACTCTTGTTATAAAGGACTTTTCTATAGATTCTTCTTACGAGATTCCCGTTAAGGATACCAAAGTCCTCTGGCTCGGCGATTCGATCACTCAGGGCTACGGACCTCTGCGTTCATCAGAGACATATGTAAGCATTGCTAACCGCGAGCTTAACTGGGACATAATAAACCAGGGAATAGGCGGATATATCTACGATAAGAAGTCACTCATGAAGATGCCCGGGTACGATCCTGACAAGATCGTAGTGGCTTTGGGTACAAACCAGTATGGTGACGGTCCTGAAGCAGTTGAAGAATACTATGAGACCCTTACCGGCATATATGGCACAGAAAAGCCCATCCTTTGCATTTCTCCCATATGGAGGGGCGATAACCTGGAAGCTCTTCCTGTCTTTTATGCCTTCTGCGAAAAGGTAAGAGCGATAGCAAGAAGATATCCCAACATCACTGTAATAGACGGTCTGAGCCTTGTTCCGCACCTTGAAGAGTACTATCTCGATAATCTTCATCCGAACTGCCTCGGTACGGAAACTTATGCTGCAAATCTCGTAAAGGCGATTAGAAAGAACGGTTTCTGACGATTTTGCAGGGTTTGTCAAAATGGTACAAATCTAACATAGCAAATTGGCTTAAAAGACCTGCATTTGTTGACTATTACCAATATTTTGGTATTTCATTTTTCGCACTTGTTATATAAAAGGTGTTGTGCTAATATGTGTTTGCTCGGGAGACAAATGTACGCGACACGCGGACAAACGAGCTAAAAATACCACGGTGAAAGCCCGTGAAGAGACAATGGAGTATTTAGAAATGGAACAGAAACTGAAAGTCGGCATTATCGGAGCTACAGGTTATGTCGGACAAAGATTTATCACACTTCTCGCAGACCACCCCTGGTTTGAGATCGTTGCTTTATGCGCATCTCCGAGATCTGCCGGTAAGACTTACGAAGAGGCAGTTGAGGGAAGATGGAAGCTTGATATACCTTGCCCGGAATTCGTAAAGAAGATGGTAGTTTACGGTACAGACAATATCGAAGAATATTGCAAGCAGATCGACTTCACTTTCTGCGCTGTAGATATGAAGAAGGACGAGATCCGCGCTCTCGAAGAGAAGATCGCTAAGCTCGAGTGCCCTGTAGTTTCCAACAACTCAGCTAACAGATGGACAGAAGATGTTCCTATGATAATACCTGAGGTAAACGCAGATCACGCTCAGCTCATCGAAGCTCAGAAGAAGAGACTTGGTACACAGAGAGGCTTTATCGCTGTTAAGCCTAACTGCTCCATCCAGAGCTACGTTCCTGCTCTTACACCTTTCCTTAAGAATGGTATCAAGCAGATCTCAGTATGCACATATCAGGCTATCTCCGGTGCCGGCAAGACATTCAAGGACTGGCCTGAGATGGTTGGAAACGTAATTCCTTACATCGGCGGTGAAGAGGAGAAGTCCGAGAAGGAGCCTCTTAAGGTTTGGGGTCAGTTCGCAGGCGATCACATCGAGCTTGCAAAGAATCCCGTTATCTCCGCTCAGTGCTACCGTGTAGCTGTTCAGGAAGGTCATACGGCTGCAGTTTCCGTATCCTTTGAGAACAAGCCTTCCAAGGAAGAGCTCATCTCTGTATGGAATTCTTATGAGAGCGAAGCAGTAAAGCTCGGTCTTCCTTCAGCTCCCAGGCACTTCCTCCAGTACATTGATGAGGATAACCGTCCTCAGCCTAAGCTCGATGCAAATTTCGAGAACGGCATGGGCGTATCTGTAGCAAGACTCAGAGAAGACAATATCTTCGATTACAAGTTCTGCTGCCTCTCACACAATACTTTAAGAGGCGCTGCAGGCGGCGGTGTCCTTACAGCTGAGCTCCTTGTAGCTAAGGGATACATTCAGGCTAAATAATTAACTAAAAGCATGAATTTTCCGGCACGGACAGATTTTGTTCCCGTGCCGGAAATTTTCTCTTGACTTAATTAAAACAAATTACTATACTAATCAAGCGCTTTGAGAAAAGCACGTGTAGTGTGGATGTGGGCCTTTAGCTCAGTTGGTCAGAGCTCCCGGCTCATAACCGGTTGGTCCTGGGTTCGAGTCCCCGAAGGCCCACCATTACACAACATTTGAATATATATGGGAAGATTCCCGAGCGGCCAAAGGGAACAGACTGTAAATCTGTCGTCATCGACTTCGGTGGTTCGAATCCACCTCTTCCCACCATAGAGGGTTTGCCATTTTTGGCAGACCCTTTGTTTTTCTAAGAAAAAGCTTGCAGTAAGAGAATATTGGGACATCGATCCTGATATCAATTGTGATTAGAGCAGGAGTAAGGCTGATCCTCTGATTATAATGCAGGTTGACACGTGTCTACCTTAAGTGCTATATTTGCGGTATACAAATGTATACCTTGCTGGGGGAGGAAAATGTATGATCTTGAGAAAAAACAATCTTAAAAAAGCTGTTTCTTCAATTCTGTTTGCTGCAATGGCTTTGTCGTTTGGAGCCTGCAACCTGAATTCAAAGTATCCGATTGGAACCGGGAATTCAAAGTACCAGCTTGAGAATATTAAGCTCACTGAGTCTGAAAGATCCTGGTCGAATCCTGAGGAAAAATATGCTGAGCTGGTCAAGCTGTACGGTGATTCTGTTTGTCCCGGAACAATGGTCGTTGCCACTGATGAAGATACGATATATCTCTATGCTGAAAAAGAGATGGAAAAAGACGGGAAGACGCTTGAGTCGCAGGATACGATTTTCGACATGGCTTCAGTCAGTAAGACATTTACGGCAGTAGCAGTATTGCAGCTGGTTGAAAAAGGAAAGATCATTCTGGACGATACGCTCGATAAGTATTTTCCCGAATATGAGACCGGAAAGAAGATAACAGTATACAATCTGCTTCACATGACTTCCGGCATTCCTGATTACTGCAATAATCCCGATCCGTTCTGGAACATATCAGGTGAGGATGCGGCGAATCAGAAATTAAGCGACATCTTTCTTGATAAGATCTCAGACGAGGAATTCCTGCAGGCATTGTATAAGGCTCCGCTGGTTTTTGAACCGGGAAACGGCAGCGAATACAGCAATACTAATTATCACCTCCTTGCTTTCATTATCGAGAAAGTGTCAGGACAGAAGTACTGCGATTACGTAAAGAAGAACATCTTTGATAAATGCGGCATGACGAAGACGTCGTCGATGGCTGTAGGTGACATGACATATGTGCCTGTCGGTTACGATGAGCTTGTATATTACGGATTTACTGACAAGGATGGATATCCTGCAGGTCCTAACGGTTACAGGGGTGACAGCGGAATACATTCATGCCTTACAGACATGGTCAAGTTCGACAGAGCTCTTTTCGCCGGAAAGCTGCTTAATAAGGATTCGATGGAGATCCTGCTTAAGGAAGAGAGTGGTTACTGCTGTGGCCTCATGAAGATCAATAACGGTTATTCCCACAGCGGCTCTTCGTTCACGTGCTCAACTGATAACAGGATCATTGAATCGGAAAAATATGGACATATCTATATAATCACGCTTGAGAGGAACCTGCCGATGCCTGAATTTGATAGTGAAAATCCCATGGACGGCACAAAGTACACTAAAGGAATGTTTAAAGATGGCATATATACAAATGAGTATGCCGGATTGAAGATGAAAATACCCGAAGGTTATGAAAATATCAGCGACGAAGACCTTGATGAAATGTTTATGTATGCTTTAAATCAAACACCTGACGGCCCGGATAAAAACCTTTTGCTCGCAGAAAAGCATGATACGGGATTCTGGCTTAAAGGAGAAACATTATATGTTACTTTCGTTAATACATGGCTCATATCCAAGGCCGGCCCTGGTTATACGGAAGAAGACTATCTGAATGATTATTTGAAATACATGGTCAAAGGGTTGGAAAAAGACGGAGTTACAGCTACGCAAAGTGATATTGTCAAAGTAACGCTTGGCGGAAAAGAATATTCGCGTGCCGATCTTTCTATGACAATCGACGGTAAGGAAGCCCACCTGTATTACTACGTGAGAAGACTTGATGATAACCTGATCGTGATGATCGAATGCGACAGCTTGAGCGATAAAAGGGCAGACTATTACGAGAAATTGTTCTTGGAGTAATGACAAAAGGCGTTATCTTAATTGAGGAGTTGCCAGGATTGGCAGCTCCTTTTTTCGCGCTCTCGAAAAAAGTTCTATATAGAACCTTGACATAAAATAGTTCTATATAGTACTATTTCTGTGATGATAATATTTGCTCCGGAGGCAATATGGAATCCAGAACAGGCTTCTTGATATCACAGATCAAACAGGTGCAGGCACGCATATTCCAGCGGCTCTTGCAGGAAAGCGGCGTTGAGGAATTCAATGGTCCTCAGGGACGCATCTTATATGTGCTCTGGCAGAAGGATGAAGTTCCTATCGTAGAGCTCTCGCAGAAGACCGGGCTTGCCAAGAATACGCTTACCGCAATGCTCGGACGCATGGAAGACTCAGGCTTGATCATGAGAAAAGCAGCCGAATCTGATAAAAGACAATCACTTATATCTCTGACTGACAAGGCACGTGATCTTCAGGGGAAATATGATGAAGTATCTCAGAAGATGAACGAGTTGTTCTATAAGGATTTCACGCAGAAAGAGGTCACGGAATTAGATCAGTACCTTGACCGGATCCTCGGAAATCTCGAACAGTCAGAGAGAACTCCAAGAAAGGGGAAGGAAGGATAATATGACAAAGATCAAAGTTAAGAATTATAACGATTTCTGCCCGCAGCAGCTGTTCTTATACGGAACATATAAGGATGACGGCACACCGGATTTCGGTCTGTTCTGCTGGTTCAGTTATCTAAATGCGCCGGATCTTGAGGGTGAAGGTAATGGTATGGGCGTAATGGCCTGCATCGGCGGCGAGAAGCTCACAAAGGACCTTATCCGTAAGAACGGAATATTCTCTGCAAATCTCGTTACGGAAGAACTGCTGCCTTTAGCAGACTACTATGGATGCGTTGGAGGCAGGGAGCACCCTGACAAGATGCGCTTTAGTCCAACGATCGAGAAAGGCGTAGTCCTCAATGTGCCTACGATAGCTGAGAGCCCTGTGAGCATGGAACTTAAGGTCTTCAAGGAGATCAGCCTGGGCAACAGCTGTGATATCTACCTGTGCAAGATCATGGGTGAGACGATGAGAGAAGATCTCGCGAACAGGGAAGTTCCTTTCATCGATAGATTCAACTCGGTAAAGCAGGTGCTTGCAGGCGGCGAACAGCATTACGTAAGCACTGACGGACGTGATCTGGGTTCATGGGGTGAACCCATGAAAACCTTGTAAATCAGGAATAGAAACGGAGGCGGCGGTTATGCCGTATGCAGAATTAAACGGACTTAATCTATATTATGAGGAATTTGGCAGAGGGGAGACAGTGTTGTTTCTCCACAGCCACTTCAGCAGAGGTCTGCTGGCATTCTCCGGTCAGATCCTGCCTTTCTCAGGTAAGTACAGATGCCTGTTTCCTGATTTTCGCGGTCATGGAAGGACAACTTGTGATGACCTTACCTGGAACAGCAGGATCGTTGCAGATGACATGGTCATGTTCCTTGATAAGCTCGGTATAGATCAGGCGCACATAATCGGTTACAGTTGCGGTGCCTATGTCGGCTGCTATATGGCTGCAAATTATCCTGAGAAGGTGAAGAGCCTTGTAACTATTGGCGGTGCGGCTCATGCTAGGCCTGAAGGTGCTGATGATTTCCTGCCTGAAAATCTTCTGAAGAATGGTCACGAAGACTTTATCGAAGACATAAAGGTCAGGCATTTTGAGGCGCACAGAGGTGACTGGCAGACATATTTAAGGAATACAGTTGCTGACTGGAAGACACAGCCATGTCTGACGGATGAAGAATGGCGGAATATCAAGTGCCCGGCGTTCTTTATCAATGGCGAGAATG
>CADCJM010000065.1 GCA_902801755.1 Oscillospiraceae bacterium | reverse complement strand
CCGCTGTCGTAAACAGTCCTGCTGATAATGAGCATTCCGTCATCATCTGCGATTCCATTGTCTTCAAGTATCTTTTTAAATTCTTCGTCATTAAGATCAGAGCAGTCAAAGACCGCTTCGGCAAACGCTGAAGGGCTTCCTGTTCTAATAAGATTCCTGGATGCTTTGGCGCCTAAGATAAGTCCTATAGCATCGACAATAAGGCTCTTGCCGGCACCGGTCTCACCGCTTATTACATTGAGGCCTTTACCTGGTTCGAAAACTATATTGCTTATGACTGCAAAATCTCTGATCTCTAGTCTTACAAGCATTAATATCAGCCTTTTTCCATCATGTCTGAGATAGTAGTAAGGAAGGCCTTTGCCTCTTCGATTCCGGGGCATGCGGCAAAGATCGTGTCATCGCCTGCAATGGTTCCGACGCAGTCTTCCAGATGCATCGAATCAAGTGCTGATGCAGCTGCACTCGCCATGCCGGGCAAGGTCTTTATGACGATAATGTTCATTGCCTGGTTTACGGAGATGATACTGTTGGAGAAAACAGCAAGAAGTCTGCCGGGAGCTGTATCACCGGTTCTGTCGAGCACGCAGTATTTTGTAGCTCTGTTAGGCAGTGTGATCTTTATGATCCCCAGCTCTTTTATATCTCTTGAGATAGTTGCCTGTGTCGCTTCGAATCCCGACTGGTTGACCTTAGCGGTAAGGTCTTCCTGTGTCGAAATGTCGTTATCTCTTATAAGCGATAAGATCTTTTCCTGTCTTGAATTCTTAGCGGTTTTCATAGAAGTAACCTCTCTGTACGATCTTCTTTCTAACATTGGCAAAGAAGCTGTCCGGCTTCAGGCAGACAGTCTTAAGGACTTTGTCATACTTTCTGATCTCTATCGAATCAAAGCTCTCAAGATCTACAAAATCCCTTCCGTCAGGGCAGATCAGGGGCGCTGATTCTATTGACTCCAAGGTGATCTTTATCTCACTTTCTGGAGTTGCTACATATGTATAGCCGTTTAATGTATGGGAGCAGATAGGCGTAACGATAATATCCTTCATGCCCGGCATAAGAATAGGACCGCCTGCAGAAAGCGAATAAGCCGAAGATCCTGTTGCCGTTGAAACAACAAGTCCGTCGCCTCTGAATCTTTCGATGATCTGTCCGTCAATGGAGAGAACGAGCGTTGTGATATGGGGCTTTGCGCCTCTGACGATAATGATGTCATTAAGGCACACGCTTGAGCCCTTCAGCTTGCCGTTCTTGTTATATACGTCACACTTAAGCTGTGTTCTGTCTATCGTCTTATAATCACCGGAGATAAGCTGGGCAAGATCCTTCTCGAGATCTTCATTAAGGATCTCGTTAAGAAAACCGATAGAACCTAGATTAACGCCGACAAATTCAGTATCGAGATCCCTGTATTTAGCAACTTTCGAGAGGAACGTGCCGTCGCCGCCGATCGATATGATCGTCTTTATATCAACATCTGCGAAATCTTCAAAAAGTACACCCGGTACTTCTTTGAGCTTGGGGCAAACATCATCCATACCGATCTCAAAGACAGGTGTAGCACCAAGGCTGCTGATGATCTCAGCTGTCTTTTTCGCTGTCTCATAACCGTTATCTCTTGAACTATTGGAACATATTCCGTAATTCATAAAGACAAACCTCCTGTCAGACCTATAGATATTTAAACATTATAATGAATAAATATTCATCAGGCAAATAAGATTATCTGGACAGAGCTGCTTTGATGGAAGATGCAACGGTAACACCGTCAAGACCGCAGTACTTGAGCTGTTCCTTCTGCGACATAGCTCTGACAATAGGATTTCTTACGCCGAAAACAGTAACGTCGGATTCGAAGCCCAATATCTGGAGCTCCCTTTCGAGAGCTTCGCCGAAGCCGCCGCTGATAATGCCTTCTTCAAGGCTGAATACATATTTTGTGCCGACCAGAAGATCCCATATCTCCTTGGCGGGCATGGGCTTGATCATGGTCACGTTAATATGCTTTCCTAAGATCCCCTGCTCTTTCAGGATCTCCATAGCCCGGTCTGCTTCCTCACAGATCTTGCCTGTGGATACGATAGCAAAGTCATTTCCGTAATCGCATACGACATGAGGCAGAACGCAGTCATTGATGTCAGCATACAGAGGACCGTTTGCCTCAAAAGGAGACGCGCCTCTGGGATATCTTACTGCAACAGGGCCTTTTACCGTATCGATAGCATATGTAAGGCATCTCTTAAGATCTGTGTAATCCCTGGGCGAGAAAACGGTCATGTTTACCATCGAATTAAGATAAGAGATATCAAGAAGTCCATGATGGGTATGTCCGTCAGCACCGACAAAGCCCGCTCTGTCTATGGCAAATACCACGTGGCTGTTCATGAAGCAGCAGTCAGTGATCATCTCATCATAAGCTCTTTGCAGGAATGAGGAATAAATTGCCACGACCGGCGTATATCCTGATACCGCCATTCCGCCAGCCATCGTTACGCTGTGTTCTTCCGCGATTCCGCAGTCAAAGAATCTTCCCGGGAATTTCATCTGATAATTATCAAGACCGGTTCCGAGTGTCATGGCAGCTGAAATAGCAACGATCTTGGGGTTCTTAACAGCAAGTTCCGTGAGTGTGCTCGCAAATACAGTTGTATAGCTGTTCTTGCCCGGTGTAACGCCTGTCTCAAGGTCAAAAGGTCCTACGCCGTGATAATCGGAAGGATTCTTCTCGGCAGGCTCATAACCCTTGCCCTTTTCAGTAAGAACGTGAATAAGAACGGGGCCTTTGATCTCCTTGGCACCGTCAAACGCCTTAATGAGATCTTCCATGTTGTGACCGTCAACAGGGCCGTAGTAATTAAGGCCAAGGTCATCGAACATTGAAGGAGTCTTGCGGTACAGGAGGAACCTGAAGAAGTCCTTAATGGCGAGGATAAGCTTAATGAGTCCGCGTCCGACAAAACCGAGCTTGCGGAGGAACGACTCAGTCGTCTGCTTCGCCGAGATATATCCTGATGAGATTCTGAGCTTGGATAAGTGTTTGGAAAGACCTCCGACATTCTTATCGATACTCATCTCATTATCGTTAAGGATAATTATCATCCTGGTCTTGCTGTGACCAAGATCATTGATAGCTTCATAAGCAAGGCCGCCTGTAAGAGCGCCGTCGCCGATTACAGCTACTACATCAAACTTCTTTCCATCAAGGTCTCTTGCCCTGGCAATACCCATTGCCGCAGAGATCGAAGTGGAGCTGTGGCCTGTATCAAAAGCATCGTATGGAGATTCTGTAATCCTCGGGAAACCGGATATGCCGTCCTTCTGTCTTAAGGTATTGAATCTGTCAAATCTTCCGGTAAGGAGCTTATATGAATAAGCCTGATGTCCGACGTCGAAAACGATCTTATCCTGCTTATAGTCAAATACCGAGAGCAATGCTACCGTAAGCTCCACCGCACCCAGGTTGCTTCCTAAGTGTCCGCCGTTTGAAGATACGGTATTAAGGATCTTATCTCTTAATTCCGCACACAGCTGTTCGCGTTCCTCAGGCTTTAATGCCTTGAGGAATTCCGGCGAGGTATCCTTTCCCAGAATCTTATAATCCATTATCTGTCTCTGTTTACCAAAAAGTTCGTTAAAGTAACGTAGTCTTCCGTATCAAAACCATCCGCCTCAAACCTTGAGAGAATAGCCTTGATATTCAATATCTCTTCATCAAGTCTTGCCTTGGCACCGTCAAGTCCCAGAAGCGTCACAAAGGTAGCCTTTGAATCCCTCTCGTCCTTGCCTGTGCTTTTACCTAATATCTCACTATCTGACGTCACGTCAAGAATATCATCCTTGATCTGGAAAGCGAGGCCCATGTGTGAAGCGAGCTTTCTTAAGTCATTTGCTGTCTTGTCAGAAGCCGATTCGTCTCTTCTCATCTTTTTCGAGAGATAGTAAGGAGTTACAACAGCCGCCTCGATAAACGCACCGGTCTTCTTCTCCTGAAGTTCTGTAAGAAGCTCTAATGAGATCTCCTTTTCCTCAGAAGCGATATCAATGCTCTGCCCTCCGAGCATACCTTTTATTCCGGCATTCTCAGCCATAGCTGATGCTGCATAGATATATCCGGGTTCTTTCTCGCAGATCAAAAGAAGTCTTTCCATAGCCTTATTAAGCAAAAGGTCTCCTGCAAGAACGGCGATGCCTTCACCATAAGCCTTATGGCATGTGGGCTTTCCCCTTCTTAAGTCATCGTTATCAAGTCCGGGAAGATCATCATGGATGAGTGAATATGTGTGGAGCATTTCGAGCGTTGCCGCAAAATACTTAACATCTGCATCAAGTTCATCTGTAAGGCCGAACATACGGGATGTCAGATGCATCATAAGAGGTCTTAATCTCTTGCCGCCGGCAAAGAGACTGTAGAGCGCTGCCTTGACAGTAATGTCTTCAGATTCCTTGGAATCGAAAACATTTTCAAGTTCGGGCAATATCCACTGCTCTGTCTTTTCCATCAGAGCATTAATATTCTCGTGCACCATGCTTATACTCCGGTCTCGCTTATGTTAAGAGGATCTGTCGTTCCGTTTGCCTTGTTTACGGCTTCGATCCTTGCTGTTACTTCATTAAGTTTATTCTCGCAGATACCGACGAGTTCGATTCCTCTCTCGTAGAGCTTCAGGGACTCGTCTAATGTTGCTTTTCCTTCAGAGAGCTTGGCAACTGTCTGGCGAAGTTCAGCCATACAGGCTTCATATGTCATCTCATTATCTTTAGACTTAGGCATCTTTAGCTCCTCCGTGCTTATTTATCGAAATATCTTTTATCTCACTTAATAACGTGCCGTCAGACAATACGATGCTGACGTTATCACCTTTTTTTACAAACCTTGCAGACTCTACTGCCTTTCCGGACTTATCGCACACATATGAATATCCCCTGTTTAAAACATTGTGGGGATTTAATGCATCAAGCCTTACCTTTACTTCATTGATCTCGGAAGAAGTCTGCTTAACGATTCCGGAAGACAGGGCATCAAGCCTTGTGCGGAGCTCTTTTACCACCGCAAGCTGCTCTCTTGCATAGAACGCGGGAGAATGAAGCGCTTTGTGATTCTTATATACATCCAGAGCCTTGCGTCTTGAATCAACGAACTGGTTGATCGCAATATCAAGGTTCAAAGCAAGATTATCTATCTCCTTCTGCTGGTCGGCATAGGATGCTATTACGAGCTCGCCTGCTGCGGTGGGAGTTGCGGCTCTGACATCAGCCACATAATCGATAATCGTGTAATCAGGCTCATGACCGATAGCAGAGATCACAGGGAGCTCGCTGTCATAAACTGCCCTGGCGATGCCCTCATCATTAAAGCAGAAAAGCTCTTCAAAAGAACCGCCGCCTCTTGCGACAATGATTACGTCAACATTCTTATTCTCATTAAAATACTTAATTCCGCTGATAACTTCCGGAGGACAGAGATCGCCCTGAACGCTCGCCGGATACAAAAGAATGTCGTGGTGGGGATTTCTCTTGCGGATAGTGTTAACGATATCGGAAATTACCTTGCCTGATGCCGAAGTAACGACACCGATCCTTCTTGGCAGCACCGGAATGGCCTTCTTGTGTTCAGCGTCGAAAAGTCCTTCTTTTCTAAGCTTTTCGAAAAGTTTATTAAACTGCTCATGAAGGTCGCCTGCGCCCTTGTCTTCGATATTGGTTGCAATTACCTGAAGCTTACCACCGGCGCTGTAGAAATCGAGGCCGCCGGTAACCTTTACCTTCATGCCGACAGCAGGCTCTATCCTGAGAGCTGATCTGTTTCTGGAGAAGATAACGCAGTTGATGACCGACTGGTCGTCCTTGATAGAAAAGTAAGCGTGATCTCTTGCTGAAACTACATACTGGGATATCTCACCGACAACAGAAAACTCCGCAAGGTAAGGATTGTCTTGCAGAGATTGCTTTATGTAGCCATTAAGATGGCTTACGCTTTCAAAGTCGAACATGAGTTCAGAGGCTCTTTACGAAATTGCTCAAAACGCCGTTGATATATGATGATGAGCTCGATGTGCCGAACTTCTTCGCAAGCTTTACAGCTTCGTTGATTGAAACAGAAGTCGGGATATCCTCAACTGTAAGGATCTCATAAACAGCGATCTCAAGAATGATGCGGTCTGTCTGAGGAAGACGCTCAAGCTTCCACCTCTTAAGGAAAGGAACGAACTTTGCGTCTAAATCGTCCCTGCTGTTTATGACACCGTAAACGATATCAAGAAAATAATCTTCGTCTTCAATGATCTCAGGATATGTTTCCCTGAAAAGATCGATCTGTTCGCTGATAGGATCATTTCTGAAGCCCGTCTGGAACAGTAATTCCATAGCATGCTCTCTTGTTTCTATTCTGCTCATCTGAACCTCCCCGGAGGCAATATCTTGTCAAGAAATTTCTTGAACTTGCTCGTATCGGAAAAGAGGAACGAACCTACAAAGAAGCCTACCGCTGTCATAAATAAGATAAAAAGGGTCTTAAAGAACCCGAAAATGCAAAGTAAGAGTCCAACGATAAAAAAGATCACAGCAAACACAACACCTGCTCTGGTGTTGCGAAGTTTCTCGAAAAGCCTGGACAAAAACCTTTCCATTATTATCTGCTCTCTACTCTTGTCTGAGCCTGCTCAACCTTTGTGACTCTGACAATAACCTGTTCTACTGCGATACCGGTAAATCTCTCGATATCTTTCTTAACCTTCTCCTGTACCTTGGACATGGCAGCAGGGATCTCAACATTGGAATAAAGCTCGCATGAGACTGTAGCCTTCAGTGCCTGGTTCTTAGCAGGTGCAACATGGCATCTTGCACTCTTGATGCCTACCTGTGCTGACTTTGCTGCGTTAAGCGCAATGCTCTCGATAGCATCAGGTCCGATATCTACAGTACCGATATCGTTCTTTCTTAATCTGGTACGGTTAAGTCTTCCGGATGTAATGAGGTTTGTGATGGATACTATAGAAGTAACGAACAGGAGCATCAGAACACCCAGAAAGATATATCTGCTGACAGGGCCTTTAACGATCTTGCCCAGATTGGACGCGAGATTAGCGAGGACACTGTCATCGAAAAGTGTATATAAAAGAACAACTGATACTACAGAAATTACAACCGAGTAAAAGAACATCAATGCTCTGACTAATGAATTCATGAAACCTCCTCGACCCCACAAACATAAACGTCGACGCTCTCTACCGTAAGACCGGTAAAGTGCTCGACGTCTTTTTTAACCTTTTCCTGAATCATCCAGGCAATCTCGGGGATGATCATACCGTATTTAACAACAGGATATACAGTGATAGACACGGTACCTTCAGCGGAATCGCCGAATACTACCCTGACACCTTTGCCTTCGTGGACAACACCCGCTTTTTCCTTAAGTGCAACCGCGAAAGAAGGAACCAATGACAAAACACCGTTTATCTGGAGCGCAGCTTCAGATGCATACTGGGCAACAAAGCCCTGAGTCATTGAACGATCGCCTTTTATGGATTCGATGTTTGTATTTTCTTCCATATCGGTTCCTTGTAATGATTAAACTTTAAAGGTACGGATAAAAACTGCCGTAAGCGGATATACTCCCGCTTGCGGCAGATTAAGTGACTGAATTAAGCTCTTTCTAAGTATTCGCCTGTTCTTGTGTCAACCTTGATCTTCTCACCCTGGTTAACGAAGAGAGGTACCTTAACAACAGCACCTGTCTCAAGTGTAGCGTACTTGGAAGCGTTGTTAGCTGTATCACCCTTAACACCGGGCTCGCACTCTGTGATCTCAAGAACAACTGTGATAGGAAGTTCTACCTGGAAGATATCACCCTTGTAAGAAACAACCTTGCAAACCATCTCTTCCTTGAGGAACTTGATGCCGTCGCCGATCTTATCCTGGTGGATAGGTGTCTGCTCATATGTCTCCTGATCCATGAAGTAGTAGAGGTCACCGTCAGCATAGATGAACTGCATGTCCTGTCTTGTGAGCTGAGCCTGTTCAAACTTCTCGTTAGGGTTGAAGGATCTTTCAACTACGGATCCTGTCTTAACGTTCTTATACTTTGTTCTTACGAATGCTGCTCCCTTACCGGGCTTAACGTGCTGGAACTCAACGACCTGATATACCTGGTCGTCCATCTCAAAACATAAACCGTTTCTGAAATCTCCTGCGCTGATCATACATAATCTCCTTTTTTAATAAATAAGCGTTTAACTGACTAATTTTACTTGAAAGAGTGTTTCTATGCAAGTATTACAAATACAATCAAAATTTTCCTACAAGTCTTACAAGTTTTTCGAAAGGTCTTTTCAGCAAAACATACCAGATCTCAGGCTTGTGGAGCTTCTCAACCATCAATGTCCTGCAGCCTGACCTGTTGCCTGCAATAACATCGGTAAACACCTGGTCACCCACCATTACGGACTCTTCCGGGCTGGATTTCATAAGCTTTATGGCCTTTAAGACTCCTGATGTACCTGGCTTATTCGCATAAGTAACCACAGGGATACCGAGCATCTCAGCTATCTTTGCCGACCTGTCTGATTTTGCATTGGATACAAGGCAGCACTTAAGTCCCGCATCCTCGATCATCCTGACGCACCTGTAGCTGTAATCTTCAGGTTCTGTCGCGTGATCAGGTCCCAATGTGTTGTCGAAATCCAGCAGAGCTGTCTTTATTCCCTGCGAATAGAGTTCGCCCCAGGGTATCAGGACAAGACTCTCATATACTTTTTCCGGCTTCATCGCTTTGAAGATATTCAAAGTTTTCTCCTTCTTCAGTACTGTGCAAGTGTTACAGACAGACTATTATTTGGCTACAAAATAATTATAAATATATATTTTCGCGCTTGTGATATTATATTAAGGCTAAATGACAAGTCAAGGAGCACAAAAGCTATGAAAGTTACAAAATTCGGCGGATCATCTCTTGCCAACGCATT